>JAMQPH010000223.1 GCA_023717605.1 Pyrinomonadaceae bacterium | reverse complement strand
CCTCCTTTTTGGTCGAAGGAAGATGTTAGAGCGGGTGAATCATACTCGCCCGCTCTAGGCCGCCTCTATTGAGTATCAGGGTCCGCCTTCCTGACTTGCAATTTTGCGAAGGCTTTAGCCTCCCCTTTGAGATTGGGTCTTCGCTGGTTTTTACTCGGTCGCTGCGGTCTGATACTTAACGGCCGGTTCGTCTTGCACGCCGGAGGAGGTGCTAACCACTTCCTGGGCCTGGTGACCGTTGTTATCAGGCTTTGAGACTGACACATCGACGTAGGTGAGCCAGTCGCCTGGGGCCTCGCGCTCGCCTTTTGTGATCTCAAAGAATTCTTTTTGGATGCGGGCCGTAATTTCTCCCCGCCCACCCGAGCCTACCGTAATCCGATCAACCGAACGAATCGGCGTAATCTCGGCTGCCGTTCCTGAAAAGAAGACCTCGTCCGCGACATAGAGAGCCGCGCGTTGAATGCTTCGTTCCTTGATGGTAATACCCAGCTCCTGACAGATACGAATCACACTATCACGCGTAATCCCGGCCAGTATCGAGGAAGAAAGAGGAGGAGTAAGTACAACGTTACCAGTGATCACGAAGATGTTCTCGCCGGAGCCCTCGGACACATAACCGCGGTCGTCCAGCGCAATGCCTTCCGCAAAGCCGTTGAGTAAGGCCTCCATCTTAATCAGCTGGGAGTTCATGTAGTTCGCGCCGCTCTTGGCCATCGCCGGCATCGAGTTTGGCGTCAGTCGATTCCAGGTGGAGACGCAGACGTCAACGCCCTTTTCGATGGCATCATCACCCAGATACTTTCCCCAATCCCAGGCTCCGATGTAACAGGCTAGCGGGTTGGGAAACGGATTGACGCCGAAGGCGGGACGTTCTTCGTCAAGACTGCGAAATAGGATGGGACGAATGTAACACTGCTCCAAACCGCTGCGGCGAACCAGGTCCACCGAAGCGTCGCACAATTGATTCAATGTCCAGGAGTGATCCATGCGGTATATCTTCGCCGAATTCAGGAACCGCTGCATGTGTTCTTTCAAACGAAAGATGGCAGGCCCACGCTTGGTTGCGTAACAGCGAATGCCTTCAAAAATGCTTGAGCCATAGTGCAGAACGTGAGACATAACGTGCACCCGCGCGTCGTTCCACTTGATAAACTCGCCGTCGTGCCAAACGACGTCGCAAATGCGTGGAGTCTTTACGTCTGTCGCTTTGCCATCTTTTGAGAACATGGTGTTGTGTTACTCCTTCAGGAAATCGATTGGAGGAACCAGGGCGAGAGGGTTTGCCTTCAACCTGGGAACAGAAAGGTTTCGTCGAAACGCTTTCTGCAAGATAGTCTGGTCCTTCTAAGCTAGAAGAGCTTGCAGGGTGATATGACAGGGCACAATACAGTACATTTGTTCCGCTTTGCAAGGCACCACTTGCTTACGAATACATGGGCAACGTACCATTCAAATGCACTCTAAAATAGCAAAGACTGCTAATCGTGGCTCCTTTCCTGTGCACCGGTTGAAATACGAGCCACTCGGGCTCGTTCTGATTGTCATTATCCTGCTGCTTACCATCTCTACCAACTGTCGCATGACCCAAAAAACTGAAACTACCGTCGCTGCTGACCCAAAAGACATCACTCAAACGAACGATCCTCTCGATATTCATCGTCGCGCAATTGCCATCGATATGCATGCCGATACGACGCAGCGCTTGCTTGACGAACAAATCGACATCTCCCGGCGGCTGCCCGATGGTCACTTCGATAGCGTCCGCGCGAGGGACGGTGGCTTAGACGCTCAATTCTTTTCTATCTGGGTCGAGCCACAGTTGTTTGGCGGAGGTGGCGCCGGCGCGATGAAACGAGCGGACGATCAAATCGCCGCGGTCCGGGCCCTTTCTGACCAGTACCCGGAAACCTGGGAGATGGCGACAACTTCCGCGGATATTCGGCGGATTGCCGCCGCAGGAAAACTGGCCGCACTCATGGGACTCGAAGGTGGTTATGCCATGGACGAGCGACTCGAAAATGTTCAGCGTTATTACCAAATGGGTGTTCGTTACATGTCGCCGGCCTGGAGCGTGAGCACCAGCTGGGCAGGCTCCTCAAACGATGAAGTAGGGCAGACACGCGGCCTCAACGACTTCGGCAAGAGTGTCATCCGTGAGATGAATCGACTGGGAATGATGGTCGACGTTTCCCACGTCTCTGATAAGACGTTTTGGGACATCATCAACACTTCCTCAAAACCGATCATTGCCACGCACTCCGGCTGCCGAGCGATTGCCAACGTACCGCGCAACCTTGACGACGAAATGATCCGCGCCATCGCGAAAGGGCGGGGTGTTGTTTGCGTCCCTTTCTACCCTGCGTTTCTCGAACCCGGATGGGATGATAAGAAGAAAAAGGTCGATGCAGAGATTGCCTCGCTAGTGCAAAAAGCCTCTGAAGAGGAGTCAGGCTCGATCGCTCAAAAAAAGATCGCGCGCGATCTGGTGAGAAGGGATGAGTATGCGAAGCGTTTACCCCGTACTAGCGTCTCGCGGCTGGTTGATCATATCGACCACATCGTAAAACTAGTGGGCATAGATCACGTGGGTGTGGGATCTGACTTTGATGGGGTGCAGTCGACCCTCAGCGATTTGGCAACCGTCGAGGATCTACCGAACCTCACTCGCGAGTTGCTGCGGCGCGGTTATAGCGAATCCGATGTCGAAAAGATCCTTGGCGGGAACGTGCTGCGCCTGATGGAAGAAGTTCAAAAGTGAAAGACGAGGCCTCCAGGAGGCAGGGCGCCCAGACTAACCGACGAGGCAAGCGACCACGGATTGGATTCCATGCACCGATCTCCGGAGGGTTGCACAATGCCTTGCTTCGATCCGATGAGCTTGATTGTCAGGCGGTGCAGATCTTCTCGCGTAATCCGCGAGGATGGAAAGCTAAACCACTAAGCCATGAAGAAGTCGAGCTGTTCAAGAGCGTGCGACGCAAGACAAAGATCTCGCCCGTAGCCATCCACGCTAACTATCTGATCAACCTGGCTGCCTCGGATGAGGGGCTGCTGCAAAAGTCTCGCGCTTCGTTTCGAGAAGAGCTTGAGCGCGGGATTCTTCTTCGTGCAGACTACCTTGTAGTTCATCCAGGCAGCGCACGCGGCGCGTGTGAGGCTGATGGGATCCGAGCGTGTGCTGAGAGTTTGAAGCGCGCGGCGGACGGACTCGACTTGGGTTCGATACGCATACTTCTGGAAAACACTGCCGGCCAGGGTGAGTGCATTGGCCATCGGTTTGAGCACTTGCGAGAAATCATGAAAGCCTGTCCCGGCTTGCCGCTTGGTGTTTGCTTCGATACGGCTCACGCGTTCACTGCTGGTTATGACATCCGCACGATAGAAGGACTCGAAGGAACTATCCAGGCACTTGATCGCGAGGTGGGGACGAAGAAAGTGCGGGCAATCCATTTCAACGACTCGAGGGCTGGATATTACTCGCGCGTGGATCGCCATTGGCACATTGGACAGGGTCACATCGGGATGGAAGCCTTAAGACGCGTGGCACGCCATCCTAAACTCTCCCACTCGGCTTTCATCCTCGAGACCCCTTACGACAAACCCGAAGACAATAAGCCGAATATTGAAGTACTCAGGTCGTTTATCTGGGCTCAGCCTTAGACTAAGCGGGGAAGTCGGCTAATCCCTCAAATTCTGCCTCCATCGGTGTCCGGTTTTCCAAAAATCACCTTTTTAAGGCGAACTTGCTTGAACACGCCTTCCGCGTGTGTTAAATTTTCAACGGCTGCTGGTTCTTGTTGACGGCCGAAGTTTGCCGGTTAACATACCCCCTGACGCTGACGGACTTCCTTCCCTTGACGTGCGGATCAAGGATCCTACCTGGAACTTTGGCCCCGCATAGCCAGCTTGTTGTAATTCAGTTGCCCCCTCAACTCCAACGGTTTTTAATCATATGGTCACGAAAACCAATCGCTTTGCGTTTGATTGGTGGGTAGTTCAAAAGCGGACTATCTACCTGGGCTTTGCCCTGCTTGTCCTATTTGTACTAGCCGCGGCCGCTTCGGTCTACGTCTGGAAATTCGGTAACCCCCTGAGAAACGTGGGCACCGGCGTTAAGACCCCAGCGGGCGCGAGATTCATTTCGTTTGAAGGGGATGTGCGCGTAATTCGCGCGTCCACACGCGAAACAATTGCCGCCAGGAGCGACACCGAACTCTATCCCGGCGACGCCGTTCAGACTCAGGAAAGTGGGCGAGCGCGCATCGGCATGGCGGATGGGTCGACACTTGTCGTCCGCCCCAATAGCATCATTACCGTGCGCGATAACGCTCGCGATGACGACGGAAAGAGGACCAACGTTCACGTGGTCGTCGATAGCGGGCAGATGTATGTGCGTACGGAGCAGCAACCTGAAGGCACCAGCAACGTGGTGGAGACTCCCAAGACTAGCAACAAGCTCGGCGAGCAAACCGGCGCTAGCTTCGGAGTGAATTCCGAAGGCACGGAAGAGATTCGTGTCAACACGGGTGCCATCGAGACCACTGATGGCTCCGGCTCGAAAACTTCGTTAAGCGGAGGGCAGTATGTCTCCGTCAATCCGTCGGGCACGATATCGCGGCCGCAGCGGCTTCTCGAAGTGCCGTTGCCTTCCCAACCACGCGATCTTGATAAGGTGTTGGTCGGGCCCCAGGGTTCAGCAACCGTAGTCCTGAAATGGTTGCGGCCTCCTTCAGGTGCTCCTGCTTACTATCGTGTCGAAGTGGCAACTTCACCTTTCTTTGTCGCTGATGGTCGCGTGATCGAGCGCGATCAACTTGTAGCAATGGAGTTTAATGCCAGCGATCTTCGCCCGGGAACTTACTTTTGGAGAGTGAGGGCGACAGCCGCCACTGGTCAAACAAGTGATTGGAGCGACCCGAAGAAGTTTCTGGTCGCGCCTAGAGGGTCAGGGTCACAAGTCGCAGTTTCAAACCTGAGCGCCGAACTGCTGGGCGGTAACATTTATCTGGTTCGGGGTGAGGCCGAACCCGGAACAACCATCCGCACGGGTGGTCGCGAGACCCTGGTTTCCACCGGCAAGGCTTTTCAGGTTCAGATCACGGCCCCTGCGGGGGGGAGAGAGATCACAGTTGAAGCGTTGGATCCGAGCGGGAACAGCAGCAGCTATAAGTTGGCACTCGCCGGGGGCGGTAGGGGCCGAGACTAAATTCGGTTTGCTATGTCAAAACACGTAATTCTACTGACAGACGCCCATGAAGCCCCAGCCTACGAGCTAATCGAGGCCTTACGCGCCGCCGGCGTGAGAACGCTGATTGAAGGTCTGCGGGAGGTGGAGGCGGAATTGGCTCTGGCAAGAAGACAGGAGAGCGAAGGTTCCGCGGTGAACGAGGGCCCGCCGCCCTTAGCCGTCTTGTATGAGGTGGTACCAGGGGCGGACTTGGTGGAGATGCAGTCAGCTAGAGATCACGCCAAGACTTTCTGGCCGGGCACGCCGCTGGTCGCATGCCGGCGACATGGAAACGGCTATCAAACCCTGAATCTTCGCAACCTGGATGGCGCCACTCTGAAGAGGTTGGGGTTCCGCGCAATCGCGGACAAGGCAGCGCAACTGCCGGCACTCTTGCGGGAAATCGAAGGGCACGGGGCTACCGGTGAACTCAAATTGCCGGAGATCATTCAGAAGCCGGTTGAACAGGGTTCATATTCCCTGCCGCTAAAACTAAAAACAAAAGGAGTACGCGCGGCCTTTGAGTTGGTTTCTTCTCTTCACTTCATTGGGGATCAAATTGGAGCTGCACATACCGCACTGGCCGGCATCGATCAGTTAGTGGGCGCCAAGTGTTGGACCATCTATCTCATCTCGGATTCAAACACAGTCGAAGCTTCTTGTCTGGAAGCGATCGCGGTGAGGGATCGAGATCGGCCACGGGGACCGGATGCTGATGAGTGGCGCCGGATCTATTTGCCGGACGAAGACGCTGTTCCGCATTACGAATCCAAGGCCGCGCATTTGGCGGCAGCGGGAATGGGTACCATTAAGAAGAAGGAGCGAGGGAAGCATGTCCTGGCACTTCCGCTGATCTGCGGCGAACGTATCCTGGGAGTTCTGGAAGGAGTTCGCGACAGCGATAACGAATCTTCTTTCAAGAAGTCAGAAATCGAACTGCTTGATGCGCTTTCTCTACCGGTGGCCTCCGCTCTCGCGAACGCCGTGCGGATCGCGGAAGCCGAAAGACTTTCACAAACTGACGATTTGACTAAGCTGCACAACGCGCGCTATCTGCGGCAGTTTCTGCTCAATGAAATCCGGCGAGCTCGCCGTTACGGGTCGAGTGTGACAGCCCTATTTCTGGATCTGGACGACTTTAAGCAGGTCAACGACGTGCACGGCCATCTGGTCGGTTCGCATGTGCTCATGGAAATGGCCGGTGTGATACTCGGTTCGGTTCGCGACACCGATGCCCTGGCACGCTACGGTGGTGACGAGTTCGTCATCGTTCTACCTGACACTGGCATGGACCTGGCAGGCATCGTAGCGGAACGCATCCGCGAAAAAATCTCACAATACACCTTCACAGGTGGTAGACGTCTGAAGCTTTCCCTCACCGCCAGTTTCGGAGTGGCCACGTTCCCCATTCACGCTTCCTCCCCACAACAACTCATCGCCTGCGCGGATACCGCAATGTATGAGGCAAAGGCGGCAAACAAGAACTGCGTCCGCTTCTCCGTGGGCCCTATTCCCAATCCTCGAGTTGCAACTCCCCCTCTTGAGGCTGGTCAAACTACCGAAGACTAGTTCGGGAACCGATTCTTTGATAGCACAAAAGTTAGAATCGGGTGTATCTTAAGATGTTCGGACCTGGCTGGTCTGTCTTAGAGGCGAATGCAAAATCTGAATTGGTGAGTGGCGGAGACTCCCATCTGCCGTCTTCTTAGTGAGCACAAGTATTTGCCAACCGCGACCGCCTACCCCCCGGAAGTTCTCATTCTACATAAACGGGAAGTGATCAAATTAGATGGCCTTCAAATCTATCTTTAGTCTGTTCTCCAGCGACCTCGCAATCGATCTGGGCACAGCCAACACTCTAGTCTACGCGAAGGGCCGAGGCATCGTTGTTTCCGAACCCTCCATAGTTGCTATTAACAAAGTCACTAATCAGGTGGAAGCCGTGGGCCGTGACGCGAAGGACATGCTCGGCCGAACTCCCGGTAACATCGTCGCCATTCGGCCCATGAAAGACGGCGTTATTGCCAACTTTGAAGTGACCGAGAAGATGCTTCAACACTTCATACGCAAAGCGCACAATGGAAAAACCTGGGTCAGCCCACGAGTAGTGATTGGGATTCCTTCCGAGATCACGCAGGTCGAGCGTCGGGCCGTCGAAGACTCCGCCTATCGGGCCAAAGCCTCTGAGGTCTATCTGGTGGAAGAAGCGATGGCTGCCGCGATCGGCGCCGGGCTGCCGATAACCGAACCTCACGGCAACATGGTTGTCGACATCGGCGGTGGAACTACCGATATCGCCGTGATCAGCTTGAGCGGTATCGTCTATTCACGCGCCGTGCGAGTTGCTGGTAATGAGATGGACGAAGCAATCATCTCCTATATCAAGCGGAAGTATAACCTTCTAATTGGGGAGAGAACTGCAGAAGCCATCAAGATCGAGTTGGGCTCGGCTTACCCACTTGACGAACCGCTCTCGTATGAAGTGCGCGGGAGAAATCTGATTGAAGGCATTCCAAAAACGATCACGATGACTGACGAAGAGGTGCGCGAGGCCTTAGCAGATTCCGTGTCGACAATTATCAATGCGGTTCGTGTAGCGCTCGAACGTACACCGCCGGAGCTTTCCGCTGACATCGTCGAGCGTGGCATTGTACTGACAGGTGGCGGCGCTCTCCTTAAGAACCTCGATAAGCGCCTATCGATCGAAACCGGTCTTCCGGTCTCGATAGCCGACGACCCGCTGGCTTCAGTGGTGCTCGGCACAGGCAAGATGCTTTCTGACTTTGACCTCTTGAAAAGAGTTAAGTGGGAAAACACTATGACCAGTGGCATGTAATGAAGGCGTAAATCGTTAATCGTAAATCGAAAACGAGCGCATCCGATTAACGGTTCCCACTCAACGATTCACGATTCACGATTTACGATTTACGATTTACGATTTACGATTATGGCAAGCAGTCGCACCCAAAAAGAGATTCGTCAGCGAGCACCTCTTTGGCTCGTGATGCTGCTTTTTGCGAATCTAATAGTAATGGCCATTGACGCCCAGGAAAACTTCACCAAGCAAAACGTCTTCAAAGACGGAATTCAGACCCTCGTTTCGCCGGTGCAAAGAGCAACTTCCTGGGTGAGCGGGACGGTAGGCGGTTTCTTCAGGCAAGTCGGTAGCTTTGGTAGTACAGCTTCGGAGAATGACCGTCTCACTCGGCGACTAAAGGCTACCGAATTGGAGCTTCGAAACGCCCAGGATGCCGTGGCCGAGAACGAGCGTTTGAGGGAGTTGCTCAACCTCAAAGAGAAGACTGGATACGATCAGGTTGCTGCGCGAGTTATCGCTCGCGATGGCTCGATGTGGTTCAATACTGTTACGATCAGCCGCGGCAGTTCCTCGGGTATCGCACTCAACATGCCGGTTGTTACCTCCGGCGGAATTGTCGGTCGGGTGATTGCAGTTAGTCCGTGGACTGCGCAAGTGATGCTGATCACTGACGAAAAAGCAGCCGCCGGGGCAATCATTGGAAAGCTCGGTGAATCAGGGGCCCTGGGATCGGTTAGAGGTCTCGGTAACTCAGGTCTTGTCGAGATGCGCTATGTATCAGGACTCCAAAAGGTCGACACGGGCGATTACATCATTACGACGGGTCAGGACGGAATTTACCCGCCCGGACTAAACGTAGGAGAGGTGGTTGAGGTGAAACAAGGCACTGCCACTCAACCCCATCAAATCTTTATCAAGCCGAGCGCGCGGCTGGATCAATTAGCAGATGTGGCGGTGCTGCTGTATCAGCCGCCGCAGCGACCTGTACCCGAACAGGCGTTGCCGAACGTAGACAAATCAAAAGTGGTGAGCGATAAGTGACGAGATGAGAATCATCATCGTTCCCTCCCCCTTATCACTTATCACCCATCACTTATCACGCTTAAGTAATGCCTCAGATTAAGACTGCTGCGGTTCTCGGGATCGCCATCATCCTGCAGCTCTCGCTACGAGAGGCGTGGCAACCACTCTCTTATATTGACTTTCCCCTGATTGTCGTTGTTTATATCGCATTGCAGCGTGAGGCGTGGCAAGCCTTAATAGTTGGTACGATTGCCGGACTCGCGATTGACGCCCCCAGCGGTGGTCTTTTGGGCGCGGGAGGATTTTCCAAAACCCTGACCGCGTACTTGATCTACTTCGCCGCCACTCGCATCAACCTTGAAAACGCGCTGTTGAGAATTCCGGTCCTGGCTGCGGCGACGCTCATAGACGGCGCGATATACTTTTTTTGGCAGCGGTCGTTAGGAAATCCCCCATCTGCTCCCTTCGTGCAGACAATCTCCTATAGCCTCATTGGAACGACTATTGTGGGGACGTTCGCTCTTTACTTGCTTGATTCGGTGGTTTCCGAACAGGTCAGCCTGCGTCGTCAATTTGCATCCCGACGGCGAGTTGCTCGGCGGGGTACGGGCTCGTTAAAAAGGCGGTGAGACAGCGCACCAGCGAATTCCGTCATCGCATTGTCTGAGTTTTGCAAATGAAGTTTGTTGACACATCTCAAAATCTTCGCGGCCGGCTGATGGCCGTCCAGATCGCTGCAGTGATGCTTCTAAGCGTGCTGGGCGTCAGACTTTATCTCCTGCAAGTGGTTCGCGGTCGTCATTATGCGGAGATTGCCCAGAATCAACGAATCAGGTTGTTGCCCATAACGGCGCCTCGCGGCAGTATCTTCGATCGCAATGGACACCCTCTCGTCGATTCGCGTCCTATCTACAACGTAATCCTCTCTCGTGAAGACGTAAGAGGTAAGGAACTAAACTCGCTGGTGCAACCTCTATCGGAAGGTCTCGGGCTTGATGGCGACATCCTGCGTGATCGTTTTAAAGAAATAGAATCCCTTCCCGCCTTTGAATCCATCCCTGTGAAACTGGATGCCACTCAAGGTGATATCGCCTGGGTAGAAGCGCGCGAACTGGAATTTCCCGAACTACGCGTCGAGCAACAACCACAACGCCGCTACCCGCCAAACGGTCTGCTGGCGCATGTGCTTGGCTATGTTGGTGAGATCAGTCCCGAACAGTTGAAACAACCGGCCTACAAAGACAAGGGACTAAAGCCGGGAGACGTAATGGGTCAGAGCGGTCTCGAGCAAAGTTATGACGACGTCTTGCGCGGACGTGATGGCTACCGAAAAGTTGTCGTGGACAGTCGTGGCAGAATCCAGGATGAAATCGAAGTAGTGCTGCCGCAGCCGGGCCAGGATATGATTACCACCATTGACCTCGACCTCCAATTGGCAGCCGAAGAGCAATTGGCAAATTCAGCAACAAAACGTGGCGTCATTGTCGCTATGGATCCGAACAATGGTGAAATTCTGGCGCTGGCCTCCGCGCCCACCTTCGATCCAAACATTTTCTCCCAGCGCATTGGCACTAAAGCGGGCCGCGCGGAGTATGTGGCTCTGCTCAATGACCCCGACAAACCGCTGATCAATCGGGCGGTGCAGAGCCGATATCCTCCCGGCTCAACCTGGAAGATTCCCATGGCTGTCGCAGGTTTGCAGCAGGGAGCAATCACTCTTGAACACTCAAACCTTGTCTGCGGCGGCGGTATTACGGTCGGAAACAAATTCACTCGCTGCATGGGAAATCATGGCTCGCCGGATGTGAGAGCCGCGATCACAAGATCCTGCGACGGCTATTTCTACCGACTTGGATTGAAGATGGGACTGGATGGCATCATCGCCATGGTCGACGAGTTTGATCTAAACAAGCGAACCGGAGTCGATCTTCCTAACGAAGTAGGCAGCCGCACACCCACAGAGTTTAAGGCGATCCTTGATCGTCGCAATCAGTCCTGGAAAGATATTGACACGGTCTTTGCATCGTTCGGCCAGGTCTACGAGGAAATGACGCCGCTTAGTATGCTGCGCACCGTCGCCGGAATAGGTCTTCGTGGCAAACTCTATGTTCCACATTTTTTGAAAGAGCTGAAGCCAATAGGAGAGCCGGGCACGGCCGACTACCGCCAGGCTCGCGGATTCGAGTCGCTTGATTCATCGCACCCCAACCCCAAGATTGTCTCCATCCCCGACGACATTAATCAGGCCGTGATTGAAGGCATGTGGGGAGTGGTCAACAACGGAGGCACGGGCGCGGGTATCCGGATGGTTGGTTTTGAGATCGCCGGCAAGACCGGCACCGCGCAAGTGGTTGGTCTCGGTAAGGATGTTGGTAAGAACAAGGACCATTCCTGGTTTGTTTCGTATGCTCCCGCTTACAAACCGGAGATTTCTGTGATTGCCCTGATAGAGAACTCCGGTTTTGGAAGTAATCACGCTGCACCTGCGGTGCGGCAAATCTACGACGTTTACTATCGCAAGACCCGACATGAGGAACCGCCCGGCGCAGCACCTGTAGCCAAGACCGCAAAGCCACCCCGGAAGGCTCCAGCGAAACCGCAAGAGACCACGGTCGTTGAAGGGCAATGACAGTTATTGCCGATTGCCGATTTCCAATTGTCAATTGGCGACTGCCAGTCAGAGTCGCCCTAGTCCTAACTTCAGTTAGAAACAGCTAAGACCATGACCACAACAATCGGCAATCGGCAATTGGAAATCGGCAATAGCTCATGTCCGCAATTCTAGAAAAAAAATCGCTTAGAGACTTCGACTGGTTGTTGGCAATGCTGGCGATTGGCATTGTAACTTTTGGCACCGTTCAGATTCGCTATGCCCAACCGGGCGAAGGCTATTGGGTTAAGCAGCTCATTGGTCTGGGTATTGGTTTGATAGCCATGGTCCTGGTAGCAGTCACAGACTATCGGAGGCTGCTGAACATCGCGCCTGCCTTTTATGTTTTTGGGCTGGTGCTGCTTGCGGTGGTCTTGATTCCTAGTGTCGGTCTGAAGATTAATGGCCAGCGTGCCTGGATCAGAGTCCCCGGAATTGGTCAGTTTCAACCATCGGAGTTTGTCAAAGTAACGACCGCCATGATGCTGGCCTGGTACTTTGGCAAACATCGCACGCAGGCACTTCGGGTTCCCGAAATGGCCGTCGGGGTTCTAATCCTGGCCTTGCCCTGCCTGCTGATTCTGATGGAGCCCGACGTTGGCTCGGTACTTACGTACCTGCCCATCTTGTTTGTGGTGCTTTTCCTCTCGGCCATCCGGCTGCGACTAGTTGTCGGAGGAATAATTCTAGCCTTAGTAATGCTGCCAGCTGCCTACTGGGTTGGAGTGAAGACAAATTTCGTAAAGCCTTATCAACAAGAGCGTATCAACGTCATCCTCGATCCCGAAAAAGCGGATCGACGCGGGTTTGGCTACAACACCTGGCAGTCGATCCTGACCATCGGCGAAGGCGGACTGTTCGGAGCGGAAACTACCTCGGAACACTCTCAAAGCAGTTTGAAGTTTTTGCCGGAACCCCATACCGACTTTATTTTCGCCGTCGCGGCTGGTAACGCAGGGTTTATCGGCTGCATTTTGGTGTTACTCGCTTACGCAATCCTCCTTTCGAGGCTAATCACGGGCGCGAGACGAGCACCAGACCGCCCCGGGATGCTAGTGATAATGGCAATTGTCGGTGGGTTGATGTGCCAGATATTCATTAACATCGGGATGGAACTCGGCCTTTTACCCGTCATCGGCGTTCCATTGCCTCTGATGAGCGCCGGCCTGGCTTCGCTAATCGCGACTTTCATTGCCATCGGTTTCGCGATCAGTGTTCAGCTCAGAAGATTCGTCAATTAGCGTGGTGCAGAGAACATCTTATGTTTCGCGTTTCACGCCCCTTCGGTTATACTCCAGCCTAGCTAGCCTGCCGGATGTTTTCACTTGGCGCTCCAAAATGCGCCTTCATCTTAGAAGCACGAAGAGCCAGGTAAGAGAGTTTTCCGTGCGCCCGATCAGGCGAAACGATTTTTGTCGTGCAGATGACGACTCGCTATTTACTTTATTCAAGTCGCACCGCAGTTCCATTTGGCTTTGAGACTTGCGCGCGATTAGACGAATTCCCAACTTCCCGGCGGGGGAAGGCTAAACGAAATAAAACAGGTTCGAGCACATGAGGTCCAGGTTTTCTGCGACTCCTCAACTTAGTTGAGGATGTGCTCCCTGTGGCAGAGTTGGCGCATTCCAAGCGCCAGAACCACAGTCAGGGTTTCTGTTGAACAGTTCAAATGATCGTCGCGCTCTCGACGGAGTAAGTCCAAATTGGGACGCTCGTGGGCGCAACCTGCAAATAACTCACACACGGCCGGCTGGCAATCTACTTCCAGACTCGCCAAAGCCACGGCCAACAATTTCCACTGAACAAATCGCAGTGGGACGTTTAACCGTCTCACTAATCTCGCGTAAAGCACGCGCCTCGCTCTTTGAGTTAGATGGCGGGCTGGTTTCGCGCAACTCACATTTTCAAAAGAATGCTTTGCCTCAGGACCAGCAGACGTCGTGGCATCGAGAACTGAATTTATCAGCTTACTCTTCCACACGGGCAAACAAGCATCGAGTCTGGCGGCCGGCATTCCAGGAGACACAAGTTACAACATGGCAAAAGAACTAATCGTAAGCCTCAACGGTCGCGAAAAGAAAATCGCGATCATCGAGGATGATCAGGTTACCGAGTTTTATATTGAGCGCGGTGAAGACAATCAGGGCATTGTCGGCAACATCTACAAAGGACGCGTGATGCGCGTTCTCCCTGGTATGCAATCGGCCTTTGTGAATGTCGGTTTGGAGCGAGACGCTTTCCTCTATGTCTCTGACTTCTTTGACGAAGAGGAAGAGTTTGAACGGATCGTCATCGACAAGGCCAAGAAGGGCGAATCCGATGCAGGTCGGGCGGCCGCTGAACAAATCGCCCTCGGTCGCGTGGAACGCGAACATCATATCGAAGCCACGCATGAGCGTGCTGAGCCGCTTCGCGAGGCAGAAGTCCAGGGTGTGCTCGGTGAGGTAACTCCAACTGCGACAGAGCAAACCGTTGAAGCGACGGAGACCGCTGGTCGGCGGCGTAGTCGGCGGGGTCGACGTCGCGGACGTGGGAGAGATGGTCAGGAAGCCCCGGTCGAACAAGCAGTGACAACCGCTGCAGACGTTGAAGAGGAAGAGATCATCACACCGTTTGTCGAGGCTGATCCGTCAATCCAGCGAATTGTCGATGAAGAAGAGACCGCCGCGGTAAACGGCGAGATGTTTAAGGATGCTCGGTTGCAGGAGCGGATATTCGATCAGATCCATGCCGTCGAGTTCAACTTCGATGATGATTATCGCAACGCAGAAGTGGGCTCGGTGCTTCCGTCGGTCGGTTTTCAAAACGCTTCATTCCAACGAATCGATGATGGAGAGGACACCAGGGACCAGGGACGAATAATGATGCGCACGCCGGAGACGATTGCTGCGCGTGTGAAGAGTTTTGTTGACACTGTTGAAGAACAAACGCTTCCTGGTGGCAGTTTTCAACGCATAAGTGATGACGAAGACGTCACCACTCCTTCGGCGATCGAGGTCGAGGAAGACGAGGAGACTCAAGCCTCGAGCTTTGCAGCACGAGCGGTGGAGAAAATTGTCAGCGTGGCGCGGAGAAAGACCGGAACTCGAAAACCAGCGGCGAGTAAAAGCACCAAGTCCAAAACAGCGAGCAAGAAAACCCCGGCGAAGAAACGTGCCAAAAGCGTGACTGATGACGGGGCTGATTCAGAGTCTCCAAGCGAAACGTCATCAGACACCGGTTTGGAAGATTCGGAAGCACGAGTTACGGGGAGTCGCACTCGCGGTGAATTCGCGACGCGACGAGGTGGCAGAAGGCGACGGCGTCCCGCTGCAAAACAAAAGCCCACCGACGGCGCCGACCAGGATGTTCCCACCAACGGGCAGGAAGAAGAGACAGAGACTTCGAAGGACATCGCGCTGGTTGAGGAAGCGAAGCCTGCTGCTCCGTTGGAGAAGCCTGCAGCGCCCGAACCAACGTCTCGCGACCGGGAGCAGGGTTCTCGCAACTATCCCCGGTCTCAGCGAAGAGATCGGCAACAACCGACGATTACGGATCTGCTGGATGAAGGGCAGGAGATTCTCGTCCAGATCGCCAAGGAACCGATTGCCAAGAAGGGTGCTCGCATCACTTCGCACATCGCGCTGCCGGGTCGTTTTCTCGTCTACATGCCGACGGTCGAACATGTTGGTGTCTCTCGGAAGATCGAATCAGATAGCGAAAGACACCGGCTGCGGAAGCTAATCCAGATGCTGAGAGCGGAAGAGGATATTCCGTCCGGCGGTTTCATCGTGCGAACGGCCGGTGTAGGTATAAGCGAAGCGGACTTGCGTGAAGACGTGCGCTACCTGGTAAGAACCTGGCTGGACATTCGAGCCGCCGCCGAGAAATCGAAGCCGGCCTCGCTGGTGCATCGCGATCTCGATTTGGTCCAGCGCATCCTGCGCGACCAGTTGTCGGATGATTTCTCCGCAATTCGCGTCGACTCCGAAGAGGAGTACGCCCGTATCGTGGAGTTTGTGAATCGCATTCAGCCGCGGATGGTGAAACGCGTCAAGCTTTACACTAAGGATCAACCAATCCTGGAGGCTTACGGCGTACAGGCTGAGATTGATAAAGCTATCAAGCCGAGAGTCTGGCTACGGTCCGGCGGGTATCTGGTAATCAACCAAACCGAGGCTTTGGTGGCCATTGACGTCAACACCGGCAAGTTTGTTGGCCGTGGGAGCGGTCGTTTGGAAGACACCATCACGCGGACTAATCTCGAAGCAGTCGACGAAATTGTTCGCCAGATTCGTTTACGCGATCTGGGCGGGATCATTGTGCTGGATCTGATCGACATGGAGGAGCGACGCAATCGCACGCGAGTGATGCAAGCCCTGCAGGAAGCACTGCGTCACGACAAGTCGCCGACGAAGGTGCTCTCTTTCAATGATTTTGGTCTCGTAATCATGACTCGCAAGCGGGTCAAGCAGTCTTTGGAGAGAACGCTATGCGCTCCTTGCCAGTACTGTCAGGGCGCTGGCCTGATCAAATCTCCACAAACCGTTTGCTATGAGTTGCTCGAGGAATCGCGGCGTCTGGGAAAAGCCATGAATGGCGGCAAAGCCAACAAACAAGCGACGCTGCGTATCAATCCTGAAGTCGCGCGAGCGCTGCGCGGCCCGGAACGCGACGTGTTGAATGAGATCGAAGAGTATCTGGGCCCCGTGGATATTAACAGTGATCCCACGGTCCATCAGGAGCAGTTTGACTTCGCTTTCATCTAAGGAGTTTCGGGTTCCGATTTTCGTTCATCATCTATTGAAACGCCTTGGAAACTCGGAACTCGGAACTCGGAACTTTATCGATGAGCAAACTCGGCAATCTTTGGAAGACAATGATCGCGGGTGGCGCGGGCGTGGCCGCCCTGGCAGCGATGAACGCGACCATCCGGAAAAACGCGAGCGATCCGGACGACAGTGCGCTGGGTGGAGAGGCCCGGTTCTTCGCCTGGAAATATGGGAAAATCTTCTACAAGACGGCGGGGACCGAACACCCTGGTCCGCCCCTGGTTTTTATCCACGGTGTCGGCGCCGGTTCGTCGAGCTTTATGTGGAGAAAGAACTTCGACTCGCTAGCGCACGATTTTCGGGTCTACGCCGTTGATATGCTGGGCTTCGGATTCTCAGACAAACCGAGTACAGCCCCTTACTCCGCCGACCTCTATGTTGAGCTGATCACCGATTTCATTCGCGAAGTAGCAGGATATCCGGCGAATATCGTCGCCAGTTCCCTGGGCGCCGCCTACACCATTCGGGTGGCAGACGAGCACCCAGAGCTGATCAAATCAATGGTGCTCAACGCACCTACCGGTGCCGGCAAATTAAACCCGCGACCGGGAATGGCAGGCGCAGCTTTTTATGGACTTTTGCAGTCACCTGTACTGGGCACGTCGTTCTACAACGTGATGGCCAGCGAGCGCAGTATCCGCGACTACTCACGCAAGCACCTGTTCTATGATCATCGACGCGTGACTAACCGGGTGGTCGCGAACTTCTACGCCACCAGTCATCAGCAGGGCGCCCAACATGCTATAGCCGCTTTCCTCTCTGGTTATCTGAATACAGACACACTTGCTGCTTTCTCGCGATTGACTCAACCCGTGATGCTGGTATGGGGTAAACAGGACCAGACGACTCCTCTCGAACGGGCCGGTGCACTACTTGAAGCAAATCCGCGTGCCAGGCTGGAGGTGTTTGACTATTGCCGGATGATGCCTGAGCAGGAGCATCCAGAGAAATTTAATACGCTCGTTCTGGATGCCTTCCTCGCACGCTCGGCGGCGGCTTGATATCAACCGCTCTAACGCCATTTCCTGCACCAAAAAAGTTAACAAGCCGCGCATGATTAATACGTTGACACTGCCAAGAGCCTTTCACTAAGATGAACCACCTCGCATTAACCACCGCACAAGTTGCGGTAGTGTCAGTCGGCGCGGTGTCTGCTCTCGCTCTGGTGTTTCACACGCAATGAGGTGTGGTGCAACACACTGGTTGCGGTTTCCAAATACGACCTGGAAGTTAATCTGAATCGAAACGGGAGAAAAATATGCTCAACGCTCTGATTAGCTCCTTTGCCGTGCGGGTCAAAGGATTTGGTACTTGTCTGCTTGTGACGCTGATATTTGCGGCCGCGGTAGGGGCACAAACCCAAATCACGAGCGGTACCATCCAGGGAACCGTGCTCGATGCAAATGGGGCAGCTGTCCCGAGCGCTAGTGTGGAAGTTAAGAACGTCGACACAAACTTCACCAGAAACCTAACCACTGATGAAGACGGACGCTTTGTTGCTCTGTCCTTGCCACCTGGCAAGTACAACGTAACAGTGACTAAACAAGGCTTCGCCACTTTGGTAGTGGAGAACGCCAACCTAACGGTAGGACAGGCGATGTCGCTCCCCATTTCCATGAAGGTTTCCGGCCTCGAAGAGCGAGTAACTATCACCGCGACGCCAACGATCGACACGGTAAAGACGGAATCGAGCACAACCCTCGGCGAATCGACCGTAGAAAACACTCCCATCCTGGGCCGTAAGTTTGAAGACTTGCTGACTCTGACGCCCGGCGTCAGCATCGTCCAGGGGCCCGATGGTGACGAGATCACATTTGCCGGCCAACGCGGAGTCTTTAACAACGTTAGCCTTGATGGCGGCGACTACAACAACGGCTTCTTTGGCGAACAGGCAGGAGGCCAGCGTGCCGCGATTGATATACCACTGGACGCAGTTAGAGAATTCCAGGTGGTCGCCACCGGGGCCAATGCCGAATTCGGACGCACCGCTGGTGGCGTTATCAATGTAATCACAAAGTCAGGCACCAACGAGCTACATGGCAGTATCTTCTACTTTCAGCGCCTTGAAGCTCTTACCGCGAACGATTCAGACGGCAACCCTCTCACAGATTTCCGCCGCGAGCAGTTTGGGGGAACGATTGGTGGACCAATTAAACGCGACAAGGCGTTTTTCTTTTTCTCCAGTGAGAATATTAATGAGCAGCTGACCAGGCCCAACCTAAGCGAACAGATTGGAACCACTCCCTGTCCGATTTCTGCTCCGGTGATTACTGTCAATGAAGCGTTGATCAATGGCAACCCGGACTGCCAACGGCAAGCGCTGATCACGTTCTTCAGGGCGAACCGCGGCCAGGAGGAAGGGTTGCCGATTAGCCATAAG
>JAMQPH010000846.1 GCA_023717605.1 Pyrinomonadaceae bacterium | reverse complement strand
ATTCGCGGTGTAGTGACCAACCCAAACAAAGAAGTCGTTCCTGGTGCCTCCGTGGCCGTGAAAAACCTCGGAACGAATGCTGAGGAGACTGCCACCACCGATGAGCAAGGTGGTTTCCGAATCACCAATCTGCAACCCAATGTGTACAGTGTGACCATCACTGCCGCCGGGTTCAGTGTCTACAACCAGGAAAAAGTTGTGGTGGAAGTTGGTCGGGTAACCGAACTAAACGCCGCCCTTTCCATTGGGCCTGTTCAGAGTGCGGTGGAAATAACTGCCGAAGCACCCGTCATCAATACTTCACAGCAAGACTTCTCGAATAACGTTGACCAGACTTCAATTAACGAGCTTCCAATCAACGGCCGGCGCGCGTCGAACTTCGTATTACTGACCCCCGGCGTAGTTCCCGAGGGCGGGTTTGGTCTCAACAGTTTCCGCGGTATTTCCGGTCTGCTTAATAACAGCACGGTTGATGGTGGCGATAATAATAATGCGTTCTACTCGGAAGAACGCGGTCGTACTCGCATCAGCTACGTAGTGAGTCAGGCAGCGATCCGGGAGTTTCAGGTCAACACCTCTAACTATTCGGCTGAGTACGGTCGCGCTGCCGGCGGCGTCGTAAATACGGTCACAAAAAGCGGCACTAACGAGTTTCACGGAAGTGCATTCTTCTACGATCGCAACAACAGGTGGGGGGCAAGCAATCCCTTGATTACTCGACCGATAACCGGAACCACTCAACTTGAGCGGTTCAAGCCGACCGACAAGCGCTACCAATTCGGAGGCGCCATTGGCGGACCCATCGTCAAGAATAAGTTGTTCTTCTTCTTTACCTATGACGAGCAGCGACGTGACTTTCCGGGTGCAGCGATTCGCAGCAGCCAGACTTACCTTAACGACACGGCCGCCACTGCCGCCTGTACCGTAACCACTGGAGTCAGCCGCGCTTGTTTGAAGGCGCTCAATCCGGCGCTCATTACAGATGCGAGAATCAACGAGGCGACCTCATTCATTTCGAGCCTCCTCGGCGCGGTTCCTCGCACGCAAAATCAACGAATCTTCTTTCCTAAAATTGATTGGAACATAAACAGTAGCAACACCCTTACCGGCTCCTACAACAGAATGCGCTCGGCGTCGCCGGCTGGAATTCAGACGCAGCCGACAACTACCAGCGGTATCGCGAGCTTTGGTGATGACTTCGTCGAGACCGATGTTGCGAATTTCCGACTTACTTCGTCCTTTACGCCCACAATCCTCAATGAAGCGCGCTTCCAGTGGGGCCGGGATAATCTGTTTGCATTCAGCCAGGAGCCGACTCCCGGTGAGCAGGCCCTTCTTCCTGCGGGTCTCACTCGCCTGGCGAACGTTTCACTCACCAACGGTGTTAGCTTCGGCAAGCCAACATTTCTTGAGCGCGTCGCCAACCCCAAGGAAGACAGAGTCCAATTTGCTAATACGACTACCGTAAGTCGTGGAACCCATACATTTAAGTTTGGGTTTGATTTCAACCACGTGAAGGACTTGCTGGACAACCTCTTTACTGAGAGCGGTAGCTATGCGTACAGCAACGTTAATGAGCTCATCGTGGATTACATCAATGCCCGTCAGAGTGGCGCCCTTCGTACCGCTGGGGTCAGATGCTTTACCACCACAGCTGGGCGAAGCGCGCTGACTGCGGGAAAGTGTTACACGAGTAGCTTTCAACAGGGGTTTGGCCCGACAGCTTTCACAATCAAGACCGACGACTACGCCTTTTTTGTTCAGGACGACTGGCGCGTGTCCCCGAGAATAACTTTGAATCTTGGTCTGCGGTACGAGTATGAGAAATTGCCAGATCCACAGATTCCAAATACGCTTGCCAATCTCCCCGGTCAACTAATTGGCCCGGAACAGACGAACCAGTTCCCGTCCGACAAGAATAACTTTGGACCAAGGCTCGGCTTCGCTTACGACGTCTTCGGAAATGGCAAAACGTCTTTCCGCGGTGGCTATGGCATCTTTTACGGTCGCATCATTAATTCGACGATCATGAATGCCATCAGCAACACCGGCGTGGCAAATTCGCAGCGCAACTTCAACCTCGATAACACGAATGCAACAGCGGCACCCGTCGCGCCGGTATTTCCGAACATCCTGGCAAGTGCGCCCACAGTTGGCGGCTCCGCCGCCCCCAATATCATCGTGTTCTCGCCTTCGCTGTCCAACCCGATGATCCACCAGGTGGATTTCATCCTGGAGCACGAGATAATGGCAAACACCGCCGTTTCCGTTTCTTATTTGGGCAGCCGCGGACGTAGCCTACCAACGTTCATTGATCAGAACCTTCCGGCTCCCATAAACCAAATTTTCACCTACTCCGGCGGTCCACTTGGCGGTCAGACGATCTCGATTCCCTTCTATGGTGGCGCGACTGCCGCCGTCTCGCGGCCTGATACGCGATTCGGAGCTATCACTCAGATCCGAAGCGAAATCAACGCTAACTATGACGCAGTTGTGTTTCAAGCCAACCGCCGTTTTAGCAAGGGACTTCAATTTAACGCCCACTACACTTTCTCAAGATCCATGGATATCGGGCAGAACTCGCAGACCTTTACCACTGCTCAGTCCCGGGTCGACCCCTTTAGCTTTGGGTTTGACAATGAAGCCCGCTCGAATAACGACGTCCCAAACCGTTTCGTGGTAAGTGCTGTTTGGCAGCCATCGGTTCCCTCGGCCTTCTCAGGCTCGAAGGCCGGAAGAGCTATCTTTGGTGGATGGACAGTTGCTCCAATCTTCGTGGCTCAATCCGGCAACGTCTTCTCAGCGGCAACCTCCGGAACTCCTGGGTTTGCCATTTCAG
>JAMQPH010000221.1 GCA_023717605.1 Pyrinomonadaceae bacterium | reverse complement strand
GGCTCTCCTCCACGATTTGGCCAGTGTCTCGCTCATCGTTTTTGCCTTTACCGGCATATACCTTTGGTACAAGCTCACCAAGAAAAAGCTGCTGGGCTGGATCTTACTCGGGATCAGCTATGGATATGCTGCGGTTACCGTGCTGTACTGCATGTATACCCCATAGGGCACCTCTCAAAGAGAACTTAGTAGCCAACCAGTTACTAGCCCGGTTTATTCACACGTGACGGGAATCGAGGCGCGAGTCCTCCGGATCGAAGGCAATGGTCCTGTGCCGGATCGCGGCCGGCAAACTGATTTTTTGGAGCGGACGACTGGGGAAAATACCAACGCCCTGCGAGGTACCGTACATGACATTGAAACGGTTCGACTCGATGCCTTCGCTCCTCTGGACTCACCCCTCGATGAACACGGTGTCGTAATTTTTCCTTGGGCGATGAAGCATGCGGACTAGCAGGTTGCTGAAATACGCTGCATGCAGGCTGCTCAAAAAATCTCAGAGGCAAGGCGCGCGACGAATCGACGAGCGGGGGCGAACTTAGCCGGTACGTCAGACTGCGTGGAAACTCTTTAGAAGCCCTTCGACGGAGCTCAGGGCGAACGGCTAATTGTTTGATTTGTAATGTCTGATATCCGTTCGTGGTGAACCCAGTCGAACCACGAACGGAGTTTTCACACAGTCTAACGTTGCAGCGAGGCGATTGAGCGCAACGAAGCATATGAGGTTTTTTCAGCAGCCTGCTAGTATCGAAGTGAATGGCCAAGTGGTACCAAGTCTGACGAACTTGCTGCGGATTACGGAAGACCGCTTGAAACTTGTCCTGATAGCGGGGATTCTATTACGGATAGTGGTTTTTCTCTTCCAAACTCCTTATTATTACGACCCTCATTTTGGCGTCATTAAGTGGATCATCGAGCACACGGCCCTACCAAGGTCTGACCAGGCCTATAACCTTGGGTTCCATCCACCACTCTACTATCTTCTGGCGGTACCCCTTGCGATCGTAGGACCTGTGAAGGTCGTACAGGGTCTATCGCTATTGTTATCCATCGCTAATTATTACCTGCTGTTTCGGATCATCAAAACGACACCCCTGCTGCGCAATGATGTCACCAAATTCCACGTATTGTTGTTTGCGGCTGTCTTGCCGCAGTTTGTCATTCACGGTAACTTTGTGTCGAATGACACCCTGGCTTACCTGGTGGGGACACTGACGTTTTTGCAAGCGTTTGCCTACATTGACCGACCGACGGGACGCCGTCTGTCGATACTGGGTGTCGTGCTGGGGATCGGGCTTTTGACCAAAGGAACGTTGATCGCGTTCGTACCGCCGTTAGTACTTCTTGTCGTAATGATGGGGATTAGGCAGCAATTCACAATCAGACAACACATTGGAACGATGTTGCTCTTTTGTTCCATTGCAGGTGTTGTCGGATCCTACAAGTTTGTTCAGAATACCATCCACTTCGGCCGGCCCATCGTAGTTTATAACGTCAACCCTCACTGGCTGTATCGACAACAGGGGACCTATCAAGGGCTGCGATCGCTTGTTGATGTTAACCTCTTCAAGCTGGTTCAAAATCCGTATCTGAGCGAACATACACGCCACTCGATACCGTTGCTTTTCTACGCTACATTTTGGCCCTCATACATTTCGGGAGAGTCCAATTTCGACACCGCTCGGTTGTATACGAGACTTTCAAGGACTATTTATCTAGCTGGGCTGCTGCCGACGCTTTTGGCAATCCTGGGCGTGGGAACCTGTCTGTGGCGAAACCGATCGCTTGAACTGTTGACGCTTTCGCATGATGTGTTTGCGCAGCGTGTGAAGGAAAAGGTCGTTTTGTTGTTGTTTGTTTTCAACCTCGCGCTGGTGATTACCGCAGGGCTAAAAATCGATGTGTGGTCTTGCTTCCATGCACGCTATCTCTTTCCAAGTTTTCTCGCCATATTGCTCTTCCTGGGCTGGGGTCTGGAGGCGATCGTCCGCTGGCGCGCGTGGCTGCGTCCCGGTCTCCTCGTTGGTCTTTGCGCGCTCAGTGGCATTTTGACGTGCTACTATGCGATCGAAATCGGGGCTCTGCTGCGAAGCGATTGGCAGTTGTTTGATCATTTGAGAGCTCCAGGAGT
>JAMQPH010000190.1 GCA_023717605.1 Pyrinomonadaceae bacterium | reverse complement strand
GGTATGTCCCTGATTTCCGGCTGAAAGAACCCTCTATACCCTCCCATCGTTTTACTGGAGCAAATCAGTGGCGAAAAGATCTTATGTTGCACTGTTTAATTTTGGCATTGAGTGTCGAGGGGTTCAGATTTAACAGCCGGGCCGCATGACACTGATGCCCCAGCGCGTGTTGCAACGCACTCTTGATCAGGGCAATCTCAAAACGTCTGACTTCGTTATAGAAGCTAATGTTGTCACCATTCTCCAGTAGTTGTACTTCGGAAGGTGAGAGAGGGTCTTGGTCAAGTGTCTCCACTTCATCGATTAGGTCTGAAATCAGGAGCCGTAATCTCAAGACCACATCCTTCGTGTTGCCGTTTGACCTGGCGTAGGCAGCAACAAGCTGCGGATTAGCAGACTCTTCGAGTGTTCTCATCGCAGTGACTCGGTTTGGGGCTTCCGCAAGTTGTCGTGGCTAATCGCGTTGGTTCTTGCTGCCGAGAATGAGCAATCGATCCTGGTAGAAAGCGCTGAATAGACGCTCTGCCAGATCGGACTCAAGACTCTTGACCCGGGCATATTGCTGCCAGAATGCCTCTCTTCTTTTAAGCCCCACGTAGGCCGCGCCTAGGTGATATTGTGCGCTTGCATCATTGGGCATGAGACGCACTGCTTGCTCGAGACAGTCGGCGGCTGACTTGTATCGACTGAGACTTAAGTAAACCCCACCTAAAGCTGCGTAGGCTTCGCCGGAATCCCGATCGAGACTGACAGCTTTCCTTAATGATTCGGCAGCTTCCTTGAATCGCGCGGCGTCATGATACGCGACACCTAGATTGTGATGGGCCAGCGCAGACGCAGGTTGGAGGAGAACTGCTTGTTTGAGAGCGCTGATGGCCTCGCTGTATCTGCGGAGTTCTGCGAAGGCGTTACCAAGGTCGTTGTAAGCCTGAAAATAGTCAGGCTTAAGGCTGATTGCTTGTTCAAACAGTTCGACGCTTTCTAGTGGTCGATTCAAATTTGAGATAGACGTTGCCCAGGTTGTACCTAAAGACCGCATTCGCCGGCTCCAAGGATATCGCCTACTGCAATGACGCGCTGGCTTCCTGGTATCGACCCAGCTGAGTATAAGCGTCACCGAGGTTGCCATATGCTAAGGCGACGCAAGGGTCAAGCTCGACAGCTCTCTTATAGGCTTCAACTGCCTCAGGCCAGCGTCCGGCTTTGGCCCAGCGGTTACCCTCCTCGATTAATGTCTCGGCATAATTCTTTGGCGTTGAGTACTTCTGGTAAGGTTTCGTCACTAGGTTCGGCCAGGTCGGCCCAGCAGCAAATCAGAGCTGAATTTGGGAATTTGGATTTTGCGCCGAGGGAAGTTGCGGCTAATGGATTATCGTGGAGGGCGAGTCAACATCGACTTCAGCGAACAGTCATTTTTTCGGATTCGTAAGTCGGCTGGGCCGCGACCAACGCAAGCAAAGGCATGGATGGGTAATCGACACAAGAGCCACTGGTCCAAGCTGAAAACGCTAATGTGTGGTCTTGGCCGGCTTGCCGAGTTTTCCTGCGCTCTTTTTCAACTTACCGCTCAGCTCCACGACTAGGGCGAGGTCGCGGCTGGCCCGATTTGCGAGGTCAACTTCAATGACGCCTGGCTTTTGAAAAAGCGGGTTTGTTGCGAAACTCATGATGTGGCGATCAAGCTGCAATAGCGCTGCTCGAAACTTCTCTGCGTTTGAGAAGTTATCTTCAGTCTGCTTCCTCTCATCTTTAGCTTCAGGCAGAGCCAAATTAGTTTTTAGGCGAGTGGCCTTACCCCTTATTTGAGACACCATATCCGAGATATAGCGGTAATCAAGTTCCGGCGTCGACCAAGCTTGAGCCATCATTTTGTTATTCAGGCCCTGCAGGTCTTTAAAGTCTTCGTTGATCTGCTTAAGGACAATTCGTCTGGCCGGCTCATACTTAGGTGCGAGGATCGGTTTAAGGAAAAGTAGCTGGTCCATTTCTTTCTGGCTTATAGAGCGAACAACGTCTCGCGCGGCGCTCGCCCCTGATCGCTGGGCTTGAGTCGTGACCATGCAAGCGGAAAGTACGGGTCGGCAGATGGGTGTCCTTGCTTTTATCTGGTTTGTCAGGCACGGGAGGCCAAAGAGAATTGCCAGCGTCAACCAAAGTGCACGGATACTGTGTAGTTGGGGGAACATTGTCGTTAAACTCCTTCCGATCTGTGAGAGTTTGGTGCTAAGTGAAAAGACCGCCGCCTCGAACCATCTGTCCGCGACGACGGCCTCCGTGTTTCGGTCCCGATGAGTCGTTTTCGTCACTCTCCCAACAGCTGTTCGGAGAGCGCCGGTCTTACGATGTGCACTCAATGGAGTGGCTATCAAGGGTCAGGGATTTGTTATGCCGACCGAGAAGGCTACGTAAAAGTCTCCCTGATTCACCGTGGTCCACGCTCCGGATCTACCCTTGACGGGAACACGCAAGCTCAGCCGCGCTATGTTTTGCTTCACCGAGCAGTCAGCGGTCACGCAGCCGCCCTTCGTTCCATCTGCTGTCATTGTCCAGTTGTTGCACTGAGAGTTCGCGGCTCCATTGCACCTGACGTTAACGTAGTCCGTCTCAGGAAACACGTCTGCGCCAGTCACCGGATTCATGTGCAGAAAGTATTCCTTCCCATTGTCGGCAAAAAATATCGCCAATGGGCAATTGACTGTGACGCCAGGCGTCATCGTTAACATGTTGTTGTTGTACAGATGACACTGGGACGTGAGGCGGGCTGGGACTAGTGCTGAGGTAAACGGTGCTACAGGTGCACCACCATTCGGACCCGTGTTTGGAACCGGCTTTGTGAAATCGAAAAAGATTTTCCTGGGTGTAGAAGTGATGGCGTTCTTGCTGTCGAGAATCCAATTCCCGAAAACCGGGATGATCGACTGGATATTGACGCCGTTGGTGTATGGAGCACCGTCGCTCCTAATTTGCATCCATACGTGCTGTGGATCCCCATTGCTATCGGTGATGTCAGCGAAGTCGCTGATTGTGCTTGTAACAGGAAGGTCGGGCGTCGGCGTAGGTTTAACGGCCGCCAACAGGGTAGAAGCGCTATTGCTATGAGCGATGCTCGGGCGTTGAGTGAGAATGGTAGTTGCCATAGCAATGGATAAGAGAGACAGAATCAACAGGCATGTTCGAGGGCGCATACAGATCTCCTTTTGAATTTCGACATTTTCGATTTGAGCGTGATGAATAGTTCGCTACAGTTGATATAGCGAAAAAACCATTGAGGTAAGCTCAAGAGAAATTAAAAAGTAAGGAAGGTGGGCTTGCCCCCGCTGGCTACATCACTTTGACCCTGATTTGAAAATTGCTGATCATACGCCAGCATTCTAAAGGTCAGAGAGATGTAGCCAGCGGCGGCAAGCCCTCCTTCCTTACTTGTTAATTCCTCCAACAATTTTGAGAATAGAAGCCAAAACCGAGACATACGCTATAATTCGCTTATCCGAGCTTGCCTGACTGAAGTAGTCCAGAAACAAAATGTCCAACCTACCAGACCAAGTAACTGAGCTTCTGCAGAGTTGGAACCGTGGCGATGGACAGGCACTGGACGATCTGATCCCGCTCGTGTATAGTGAGCTTCGTCGATTGGCCAGGCTTCATATGGGGCACGAACGTCCCAACCACACCCTTCAAACTTCCGCCCTGATCAACGAAGCGTATCTGCGACTTGTAGATCAGCAAAAGGTCGAATGGCAGGACCGCGCGCACTTTTTTGCAATGGCAGCTCAGATCATGCGCAACATCTTGATCGATCATGCGCGTAAGTATCGATCTGCAAAGCGCGGCGCTGGAGCGCAAATGGTGCCGCTTGATGAATCTGTGCTAGTAAACAGTCAGAGAGCT
>JAMQPH010000153.1 GCA_023717605.1 Pyrinomonadaceae bacterium | reverse complement strand
AAACAACCACTCACTCAAAGCACTGATTCACTGAGGGCATCAGGCACAATTGAACCTATCAGGGAGATTGCCCATCTACGCCTTCTTGGTTCTTTGCATGCCGAAGTGAAAGTCCTGCATTTGTACCTTGCTGGCCTTCTTTGTCTTTGCCGTCGTCAAGGCCTTCGCAGACTTAGGAAGGCTTTTCATCTGTGTTCGCTTCTTGCTGGTCTTCGCATCTTGGTTTTTACTTGCCATGGTTTCTCCTTCAAGGTTTGGTATCTGGAACTGCCGTTTCATGCTGAGCCGAAAAATTCAGAGGACTCCTGTCATGACGAAGATTCACGAGTCATATGCGGTTCTCCACCGGTAACGGATACAAGGCGGGCCAGATGTCTTCTGTTTTGGGCACACATTCTCCTGAAAAACGACTCACTGCCTGGCCGCCGAACGAAAAGTAGTCCGCTGTTGAGTTCTGGTAGCCGGCTGGTATGTACTCTCCGCTCTTTGCGTTCTGGTGATACTCGCCTTTGTATTCGTTTCGTGTGATTCGTTGCAGCATTTTCATCAGTGCGTCAACGTCCCCGATAGTGTTGTATGCTCCGAAACTGACGCGCACCATTCCAGGTTTTCGCGATTTGTCTCCAGCCAGAAGCTCGCGTCGCCGGCGCACTTGCTCAGACTCGGAAAGCCCCAGCAAGCGCATGACATATTGCTGCGCGCAAAAACAACCGTTCCGTACTCCTATTCCACCTTCATAACCCAGGACGGCTGCGACCAGGGCGTGTGGTACAGAGCCAAGGTTGAAGGAGATGACTCCAACTTTGTCTTGGATCAGGCGAGGATCTGTCTCGCCATAAATGGTGATCTCCGGCAGTGACCGCAGACGATCGAGCGCGTAGGCAGTGAGAGAGCTTTCATGTCTTTCCACGCTTTCCAGTCCGGCATCCATTAAAGCGTTGGCGGCAACTGCCATGGCAACCGCTCCAATAACGTTTGGACTGCCGGCCTCCTCGCGATCGGGTAACCCGGCCCAGAGCACCTCTTCGGATGTCACGATCTCGACTGTTCCGCCGCCCTGATACTCCGGCGCGCCCTCGAGAAATATTTCTCGACGACCAACCAGCGCGCCGGTGCCAAAGGGTGCATACATCTTGTGCGCTGACAGCACCACAAAGTCGATATGTTCAGGATCATTGTCTGACTTGATGTCGATTCGACGGTGGGGCGCCAACTGGGCAGCATCGACGAGAATTCGGGCTCCCACAGCGTGGGCCTTTCGTGCCAGACTGTGGATCGGCTGAACAAAGCCGGTGACGTTCGATGCTCCGCTCACAGTCACCAGCGTAATTCGATCTCCGTATTTCGCGAGCAACCGGTCTACGTCATCCTCGTCGAGCCGCCCTTCGTTGGTGACCTGCGCCCGAAGAACCTGAGCGCGCCGACGCCACGGCAGATCGTTTGAGTGGTGTTCCATGATTGTCGAGAGAACCATGTCGCCCTTGCAAAACGGGTAGCGAAACGCGAGCTTGTTAATAGCTTCGGTCGCGTTTTTCCCAAAGATCACAGTATTGGTGTCCATGTCGGCTCCGACGAAGCGGCCTATCGTTTCGTGTGCCTCATCGTAGGCAGCCGTGCTGACACGCGACTTGAATCCGGTACCTCGGTGCACACTCTAATAGTAGGGCAGAAATTGGTGCACCGCTTCGACTACGTCTCTGAGTGGAGGCGTGCTTGCTGCATTGTCGAGATTGATATAGGGAACCAGCCGACCGTCCAAGAGCGGCTGTTTGGTATCGAGTCCGACGATCCGTTCCCTCCAGCCGTTCGAGCTTTCCAGGCTCGTCAAGTCTAATTTCATGGGTAGTGTCATGTTTTCAATCTCAACGTGACTCATTGCGAGGGATCGCATCAACGACGATGGATCTCGATGGCGCCGCCGGAAAGCAGCTTTAGCGAATCGGAGCCGATCCAATTTCGCGCTTCTGTCCGTTCTCGCACCACAGCATCCAGGAAAGCCAAGCCGGCAGATGCGATCCAACGGCAGTGATCCCTCCGGGTCGGCGTGTCACACTTGTCAATGTCCATGGTTTCGTGCACCGCGCGCGGGTCGGTGTCCCATGACAACACCTTATTGCTCGCCGGCGAACGGAGCCAGCCTGTGGTGCGCGATTCGGGCGGTTCTCCAGTCTCGTCACCAACGCCCGTAATGAACATGAAAGGGCGGTCCATTTCCACAAAGCTGGTCGATCCAAACCCGGAGCGGAACCCGGCATAGAGTGGGCCCATTGGTCCAGTTGCCAGGAAAGCGATAGGGCGATCATCGCGTTCGTTGTAGATCTGTCCGTTCTCGATCCACTGCTGGCTAGCTCCAGCGTTAGCAAGGACAGTGGTAGTTCCCGCAGAGTGACCGGCGATCACAATCTTGCTGATATCGAAAAGGCCCGCGAACCGCGGCGCCATGGAAACAATTCGGGTGAGATTGTCGATGATGAAATGGGTGTTTTGTGGTCCAAAGCGCAGGTTAGCGAGCCATTGTGCGCACTCGTCGGGACTGTTGAAACCGTTCTCCGTGCACTCGCACTGGGAGTCTGCCGGGTTTTCGACCGGCACGCGTGACGGATGAATCACGATATAGCCCGCTGCGGCCAGAACCCTTCCCCAGTTCTCACTTCGTGTATTGCCGTTTGCCGAGGGATTACCGCCATGATTCCAGATCACTACCGGGCGTGGTCCAGCCAGACCAATCGGATACTGAATGCGCAATGGGATCCGGTAATTGTTACGCGAGGAATCGACCAGTTCGATGCCATCGACTACACCCACTTCGTAATGGAGATCGGATCTGTAAAGGCATGTTTCAGGCGCGTTCCCGTCGCAGGGGGGAACCTGAGCGTGCGATGAGCCAGAAACTCCGGCGAGGGTCAATATCAGTAGCATGGCTGAACGAGTAATTAGTGATGTCGTAAATTTCGTCACGCTTGAATCTCCTATTTGTTTGAGGTGAGACGATTCTTCGTCATGGTTAAAGTATGGAACGTTATACGTGCGTCGTTACGGAGTAACGGTGATCTGGCCCACCCGGTTAGGGTCGGTAGTAGCCGAGCATTTAGAAGGGTTGATGTAGTAGTAGGTCTCAGGTGCGGCGATCACCTTTGAGAACGTGTGCGTATGGAACCCCGGAAAAGGGTCGCGAAGATGTGGATTGGTTTGATCCACCAAAGTTTTTCTGCGGTCGTGGAGTTCCTCTGACCAGGTGAAGAGGTTTTTGGAATAAGGCGCCGGGTTACCGGCCAGGCCCGTTCGGCTGGGATCAAGCACGGCGGCTGTTGCGCCGGTACCGAGGGAATGAGAAATCTCCCACAACGGCTGCTCGTAGACCTCCAGGAAGACTCCATTAGAGTTAATGGTCAGGTTCCAGAGCGCCGACTCAACGCCGGGCGCCTGAGTGCTGGCCAGTGGGTCCAGCTCATTTGGGTTACGGGTTTGGAATCCCATGATCTGCGAGAAGAGCGTTCCTTGCTCTACGGCCCACCGGTTTGGACAGCCGGCATCTCTGTCGCCGTTGGTGCCGACCGGGATAGGGAAGAGCGCCCGCTGAGTAACCAGATCGACAGCCACATGTTGCGAACAGAAGGCTGCACCGTCATCTTCGGGCAAGCGACCGATCCCGCTGTGTTGGGACACGAAGAGCTTTCCCGCGCTTGGGTCATTCAACGCCCCGAGTGGGTCAATGAAGCGTCCCTCTCTCCCCTCCTGGAGAATCGTTTCGGTCTGGATAATGCTGCGGGGGTCATCGGAGGTCACTCCGGGTGGCTCAAGGAGGTTATTGCCATGTTGATCTTGCAGAGAATCGCCTTCGAAGTTTGTTGCGCTCTCAATCTTGGGAAACCCATCTTGGATTAGTTGGTACCCCATCGACTTCCTCTGCAAGAAGGCGTTGTAAATCGTGTTTCCCACGACCCGGTAGTATTGGTACAGGCCGGCGGGTGTATAGTCTCCCTCGTCGGCCCAGATCTTCGAATTACACAGACAATCATCCCGTCCGATGGTATCCAGAACGCCATCGCCGTTCCCGTCATAACATCTCTTGGGTAGGCGCGCTTCAGAGGAGAGTAAATTGGTCCCCGAGATCTTCACGTGAGCCAATGCCTGAAACCAACGTGAGTCGCTCGCAACGTGGGTTGCCATTGCATTGATCATCGCGACGTAGAGGTCCCGGTAGTTGGTCTGCATGGGGGATCCAAGGGTAAAGTCGAATCCGCAGTTATTTCCGGGCGGTGATGCCTCGCTGGCCCAGTCCTTAAGGGTGATCGGAGTTACGGGGCCTGGGGCCGCCGGACCGGCGTAGTCGTTGAAGATCCAAGTTGGTGTGCCACTCTTACCGGCGCGCACGTCCAGGGTAAAGAGCTTACCGTTCGCGACCGCCTTATTCATTTCCCTGTCGAGATCGTCCCAACGGAATTCGATCACACCCTGGTTATCGATCTGAATGTCGCTCCAGTTTATGCGTAGGATTACGCCCGTGAGGTCCGGATTGGTCCAGGTCGTGTCGAGTGTCCCGAGGATTGCTCCTTCGCCAGGGCAGAGCTTGTATGAGTTTCCATCCAGCGAGTTGACCTGCAGAGGTTCGCATGGCTCGTCCAAGGTCTCGCAGGTGCACGTTTCCGTAGACAGTTTTTGGACGAAGCCCGGGTCATTTGGACCTAACGCGAAGATCCCGGACACCCCTTTGCGGTTCGGACCGGTGAACTCGTTGGGATCAGTCGCGGCGAATACGTGGTCCAGATCGTTGTCATTGATCCCGCATGGATCAGAGCTTGGAAATTGATTGATGTTTCCGATTTGGACAATTGAATCTGTCTTGGTCAGACCCACCCACTGAATCTTTTCCCCCGCCTTAATGTTGACCGGATTCGGCGAGAAGGTTCCGTCCGGATTCACGGTCACAGTTACCGCCGCCGGCGTACACGAGTTGACTGCGAGTATGGCAAAAGCCATGAGTAGTGCGATTCCTGCGAGAGGCCATCCTCCGCCACTTGTCGAATGGTTCCGCATGTTCTCTTTTTTCATCAGACCGTCGAGAAGGTCCGCTCACTTCTTTCCCACGGACTCGTCATAACCAGTTTTCTTGTTCAGTTCGGTGAGTAGACGCCCGGACACTTCTCTCCTGCACTCTCGACCTCGTCCCCATCAACCCAGCCGACTCGTCTGTCGAGCTCACATGCGCCCACCACCCGGACTTTCACCCGGCTTCCCGATGATGAGAGTTGCTCGAGATAGATATCGCCACCGGATCTGGTCAGCCGAGGAATCCTGCCCAGTACGGATGTACCGCTCGACGTGGCATAGAGGGTTGTGACCTGTGCATCGACCTGAACTTTCGCCCAGCCGCATTCCCGATCGAACCTTGCGCTGGCAGGTTGCTGCTGAGTGATGCAGTTCATCCCGCCCCCGCCTCGGACCACGTTCTCCGGGTACACCTGAACAATCTCGCGTCCGGGAAACAACTCTTTCAGGACATTAACCGCCTCGTCGTCTTTCCTTTTGATCCTGAGCGGGCGACCCGGCTTCCAGAAGCGCGCGACCAGGACGAGGTCGTTTGTAGGCACGTAGTTCACGTAGCTCGCGAGCCAGACGCCAAGCATGACCTCCGGAAACGTCGAGCCGTCCTCCCAGCGATCGTAGGCTGCGTAGTAGTCGAAGATCCCATCGCCCGGCTGGAACACATCGAGGATCAACTCGGGCATCGGGATGCGTACGATCTGGATCGGCTCGCCCGACTCTGTCGTCTCGTTAGAGAGAATCTCGTAGACGCGCTCTAGCCGCTCGTGGTTCTGTTCCTCAAGCCACCGGATCAGTCTCTTCCCAGGCGTGTTGGCGGGAGCGTTCGACACGTTCACTTCTCCCAGCACGACCTTGTTCGGTGTGACGAACCGGACGAGTTCGTCGGGGTGTCCGTTGGTTGTGAAGAGTGTGTAAACCCCGGCGTGGGGAATGTTGATGCCGTCGACCCTTGGCACCTGGATATGTTTTCCGAGCGCACCGCGGAATGTCCCGGTGTCCTCGATGACTCCGGTTGGGATCCAGATGACTTTCTCAACACCCAGCATCCGCCGATACTCGTTCTCGACGAGGATCTTGCACGCCTCCCAATCTGGGTTCGGTGCATATGTATTCGGCTGGTTAAAGTCCGTCACCGGGGCCTGGCCACCGCAGAAACGGTTTGGCCCAAGGTTTCTCTGGATCACCACCGACTCGACGACAATCAGCGTGCCGTGTCCGTTGTGCGACGCACTGCCACCCTCGTGAATCAAACGCACGCCGGTACTCGGTCCCCCTAACGAATCAAGCACCTGCACACGGATGGTGGAGGCGACAACGCGGTCAAAGTCCTCGTCGAAGAGACTGTTGGGACTGTCGGGCTCTTCATGGCCCCACATGTTGAAGTTCCAATCGTTGATCCGCAGTCGCCCGGACCGGCTTCGCGTAAACTGAGGGCCCATGTCGCGAGCCCAGAGGTCGCCGTGTTCGAGATGATAGAAGTGGACATGATCGAGGGGTACTCCTCTTTCTGTCATGAAACTCGTGGCGACGGCTTCGTCATCGGCGTCCTGCACCGCGAGATTGACATGGACCCGTCCGTGCATCGCATGGATCATGTCACTCACAACTTCAGTGGAGGGGAAGCCCGCCTTGTTCTCGAATACCGGCCAAAGCATCCACATGGCCTGGTGACTCTCATACTCCCCGGGGAACAGCCAATCGCCGGCTGCAGTGTTCTCTTCGGAGACCAGGGACGCTTGCAACGGATTGCCTTTGATTGCGTCCCGCTGGACCTGATCATGGTTAGCACTGGTGGTCCAGCCGCCGCCGATCCAGAAGGTCAAGATCATCACGGCAATTCCCAAAACGCACATCAGGGGGACACGACGGTTTAAATTGACCTCTTTGCTCATACAAGTCTCCTTACGTTCTGCCGTTCTGTGCCCACCAGGAGCCGCGGAGTTGCAGAAATCCAGCATCCCTCAGCGGGTTCGGGTTCACTCGAATATGTTCCTCATACCGTCTACTGGCAGCCAGACAAGAAACATGTCGGCGAAATATTCCAGATGTGATAAACGCGGTGAAGACTGATGAGCGAGAAAAGGATGGGACAGAGGGGAATTGCCGATTGCCGGTTCGAGTTGGGGATAGCTACCGCTCCACCACAGAACCATTTGCGGTAGCCAATGGATCGTAAATTCAACCAGGCCAGCACCGCTCACAGAACCATTTGCGGGTAGCCAATGGATCGTAAATTCAACCAGGCCAGCACTGCTCACAGAACCATTTGCGGTAGCCAACGGATCGTAAATTCAACCAGGCCAGCACCGCTCAACCAGAGGTCAGCATACGCTCAACTACAGAACCATTTGCCTAGCCAAAAGCGTTCGACCAGGCCAGAACTCACTCACGGACCGCTTGCTTTAGCCTGGCACTCATCGCAAACACCCCAGCTCAATTTGACATCACATTCTCCCGCTTGTCCTTGCGCGATTGCGGAAATACAATCTCGTTCAAACTTAGCCTCACACAAAGGAGTTCTCAGATGCCTCATCCTCACTTTGACTCTGACAACGAACGGATCCCACTTGCATACCTAATTACATTTCGAAGTTACGGCAATTGGCTTCATGGTGACGAGCGCGGATCAGTAGACCGTTTTCATAACGTCTACGGAACCCGACGGCTGCCGGCCAATAGGCAGCGAGAGCAGTATGAACAGCGCTTACTCGCTTTGCGTCCTGTCAAGCTAGACTCCAGGAGGAGAGCGGCAGTTGAGAAAGGAATTCGAGAGACCTGCGCGATACGCAAGTGGTTCCTCTTGGCTTTCAACATCCGAACAAATCACGTTCACTCAGTTGTTTCTGTCAATCGTTCCGCTTGGCTGGTCTTGAATGCTCTAAAGGCAAATGCCACGCGCAGCCTGAGAGAAACTGGTTGTTGGCGCAATGAGCGAAGTCCATGGGCTCGACGCGGGAGTAAGCGACGTCTCTGGACCGAAAAGCAAGTGACCGATGCCATTGCGTACGTACTTTATGATCAGGGTGAGCCCTTGCCTTGAGCGGAGTTGATCTTTGTATGCATGGGCTACGGCAAATGGATCTACGGTTGCGAGTTGTGGCTTGGTTGGAATGGTGCCGCCTGTTGAGTCTTAGTTCTATTGGCTACGGCAAATGGTTCTGTGGTGGAGCGCTGTCACCTGGTTGAGTCTTAGTTCCGTTGGCTACGGCAAATGGTTCTGTAGTGGAATGGTGCCGGCCTGGTTGAGTCTTAGTTCCATTGGCTACGGCAAATGGTTCTGTGGTGGAGAGGTACTTATCCCAACTCTGATCGGCAATCGGCAATCGGCAATTTCTCTACTTCCACTCACCCTGGATCACGAATGCGGCCCAAAAATAAGGTGACGACCAGCGCTTCTGCTTCATCATTTCAAGCTGCGCCGCGCGCAGAGCTGCGGCCGGACTCAGCTTGTTTTTCAGCATGCCGTGATAGAACCGCTTCATCAGTTCTGCAGTCGCCAAATCGTCCACTTGCCATAAGCTTGCCACGACTCTTTTTGCTCCGGCGTACATAAACCCACGCGTCAACCCAACCAGCCCTTCACCTCTAATCTCCTTGCCCAGACCCGTTTGGCAAGCGCTTAGCACGACCACTTCCGCAGGCAATCGCAGGTTGTAGATTTCGTGCATTCGCAGAAAGCCGTCCTGTGCTTTTCCGTTTTCGTCAACGAGCGACAGCACCAATCCCGACAGCTCCGGATGTTCGCTGTTGAGCAGGCCGTGTGTAGCGAAGTGAACGATGCGGTAGTCGCTCAACTCCCCGCTCGTGGCCATCGCGCGACTCGCGCGGAAGTCGGTGGCTTTCAGAAGCGATCTTGCGGGGATCAGTGAAGCAACAGCCGCGGCCTCCTCGCGGGAGAATGGCAGCCGCGAAAGACCACCGCGCCCATTGAATTCGTGAATGCTTCTGACAGAACGCATCAACGGCGTATCTGGTGAACGCGTGGCGGGAGTTTGAGGTTCGCCCGCTGATCTGGTGTTGACCGCCAGGTCCCGTCCGGGTGACGGTCTTTGCGCAACCAGCACTCGCGGATCATTCTTTTCGAAGACCGGATCGGCCAGCACGGCAACTGCCTTTGTGGCTGCCTTACGCCCCACGGTTTCGCGTCTCATCGCCGATAGCACCGAAGCGGATGGCAAGTTGACTACTTCGTGTTCGGTGATCAGAAGCTGCCCGGATGACGGCGAATGCAAGGCTGCGAATGGTAGATATTCGAGGGCACCACCAGCGACGATGAGCAATCGTTTGTCCTTCCAGTCGCCGCGAAGCCTGTCGGCGACCCCGCTTAACAACATCTGACTGAATACTCGAGTCTCCCTGGCTAAGTTTGCGTCAGCGCCGGCAATGCGAGCTTCCCGCTCGACTTCAGGTTCGCCATTTTTCGGCTGACGCGAAGTCAGAAACTCATAAATCTTGCGCGCTGATTTTTCGATGTCGGCGCGGGGCGGGAGTGAATAGCTGGTGACTGCATCCGGCGTTATAGCCCACAGCCAACTTCGCTTTTCACCGAGTCCGAATTCGAGGAGTATGGTGTGGCTGTCCAGCTGCTGTGTCTTAATTTCCCGGGTCGTCACTGGCTGCGGTTGCGTCAACGCTGCGTACTGCGGGCTGACTGCGCGTATGCGGGCTTGTAGAGATTGATACTCGTTGAGCAGGTCTCCGATCTCCTTGTCCAGAGCTTCCGTCTGTTTCGTCGCCGGGAGATTGCCGATCATTTGCGTACGCTCTTGCTCTTTGAGTCGGATCCGGTTGCCCAGTTTACGCTCTTCGGCGAGTAGACCGGGGTCGACACCCTGTCGGATGTCGACGCGGGCCTCGCTGAGTGTTTCCAGCAGACTGCGGGCGCGGCCGCGTTCGCTGATTTCCAGGGCGGCGTCGGCGTGTCCCGCGTTGGGCTGCTGCTGGTGCAATTGCATCAAGAGATCGGTGTAGAGCTCATATTCGTCTTGGCGTTGGGCCAGATAGCTCGCGCGTAACCCCTGGTCCAAGATCCTGGTACGGACCGATTCGGTTAACTCCAGTGCTTTTGCGTGATAGTCGCGTGCCCGACTGAGATTCTTGCGTTTGCGCTCAATTTGCGCCAGATCGACAAGTGCGGCGCGTTGGCCCTGAAGATCATTGACAGCGCGAGCCAGCGAAAGCGACCGTTGTGAGAAATCAATCGCTTGTTGCCAGTCTCCGTTTGCCGCCATCAGCCTTCCCACTCTTGTGAGGATGGCGGCTTCACCCACCGGATCGGCGGCGGCGCGGGCGAGTTCCAGCGCCTGAGTCAGGGAATCGCGCGCCTTCTCACGTTCGCCAACGAGTAGATACAAGTCGCTCAAGGCTATGAGCGTTCGCCCTTCTGCCTGGCGGTCACCGACGGCGCGCGCCAGCGCCAGCGATTGCGTCTGCGCATCGAGCGCCTTGGCAGTTTCACCGCTCTTCTCCCGGAGCAGCCCGAGGTTATATAACCGGATGGACTTTGTTCGCCGGTCGCCAAGCTCTTCGCTAATGGCCAGCGCCTGGTTGAGATAGTCGAGCGCCCGCGAAAAATCACCCAGGTCGTAATAGGTTAGGCCAATGTCTCCCAGGGTTATCCCCAGGAGTCGCTTATCATTACCTTCGCGACGTATCGCCAGGGCGCCTTCGTAATGGTCAAGAGCGAGTTGGTGTTCATTCAACGACAAATAAATCTGTCCGAGGGTGTTGAGCGCAAACGAGATCTGACCGCGGTCGTCTTCTTCCTGGAAGATACGCAACGCCTCCTGCGCCGCTTGCAGCGCTGCTTGATAATCGCCCAGACTATTGAACGTGACGGCTTTGTTGGACAGTGCTTTGGCCACGTCCAGGCGGCTGCCGAGCTCGCGATAGATTGCAATCAACACGTCGATACATGCGGCTTTCCCTCTCGCATCGCCCAGATAATGTAGAGCTTCACAAACGCCGCTCTGCGCGCTCGCCTCGCCTTTGCGATCTCCGATTGCTTTCTTGGCAAGAATCGCCCGATCGAAATAGTCCTTCGCCTGATTGAATTCCGTGAGGCTAATTTGAAGACGGCCCAGCCTGAACAGCACCGCTGATTCCCACAACGGCTCCGGAATCTGCTGCCATATCGACAATGCCTCTCTGTACAGTTGTAAGGCTTTTCGTTTTGCTTCAGGAGGCGTCTCAAAACTAAGGTTTAGCGCTTCGTAACAGAGCATTTGCGCTTTCGCACGCGAACGATCCTGCTCGGTTGCGGCTCGCAGTTCACTGATCTTCGCTTCGTATCTCCCGGCCGCGGCTTTTGGATTGACAGTTGAGATTTTCAGGACATGTTCGCCGGCCGTGTCAGCCACGATCATCAGTGGCTCGACACCTTCGCCACCGTAGCGCAAGGTTACAGACGCGAACTCCTTGCCGGCCGGCCCTTTTGCGGTAAGCACCACATCTATGCCGCGTTGTTCGACTTGCACCAGAGCGTACTGCCCGGCGCTCAATACAATTCGGTAAGTGTGCGCCTGGCCACCGGACAGTTCGCGTTCAATAGGAACGTCCCGTACGAGTGTTATCGGATCATTAGTCTGTTGCGATGAATTAGCGGCGGAGTGCGACTGACCGACCGCGAACACCGCAATAAGTAGAAGACCGCAAATGAGGACCTTTTGTTGAGACGATAAGGTCGCCTTTGCCATAACAGTTCTCCTTTAAAGCCAATTCAATTGTCAGTTGCCGGGCTACGAGTTTGGGGTTACTGGGTGATAACTCTGAAAAAGTAGCGATTTACCTCTTCCGGCCGGCCTGTCGAGTTGACGGCCGAAAGGGTCACGATGTAGTCGCCTATGGGCAGTTTGCTGAGGGGGATTTGTGTTGAGATGATCGAGGTTCTAGCCTGGCCAGCGCGAGGCTTGATTTGTTGGTCCCAGACTTGCCGGCCTTCGACAGTGCTGACGGATACTTGAAAACGACGTGCGCTTTCCTGGTCCACTTTCATCTGTAGCCGAAGCAGGTTCGTTTGCGGTGGAATCGTTGCTGTCTGCGGATTGTCGCCGCCGCGCATCAGCATTGGTGACAGTAGAAGCGAATAGATCGTCGGGCGCTGAATCCGTTCTTGCCGGTTCGTGGGTTGGGTGTTGTTGTTACCCTCGACTCGTAGCCGTTCAATTTCGGACTCCAGAGTTTCGCTCTCCTCCTTTGCGTTGGCAAGTTTTTGAGACAAGGCGTCTTCACGATTCTGCTGCGACTGGCTTTCAACTCTCAATTGTTCCTGTTCGCGGCGCAAACGCGATCGGTCAAGAAGTAGCCAGAGGCTGCACATCGCAAACAACAACATTGCCGCGACCAAGGCAGACTGCCACGACAGAAGTGAAAAGCCCAACTTCTCGGACAGTCGTACGCCCCATGGCACCCTTGCCGCGATAGGAATCACGTTGGCCCCCAGTCTGTCCGCCTCTTCCACCAGGTTCCTGGCTATTGCGACCCGCTGGCGATGAACTGGAGAGGCTTGGTAATGGCGCTCGAATCTTTCTCGATCCGCCGCCGACAGTCGGCCCCGGACGTAGCCGTCAACAAGCCGGTTCTCGATCCCCCACATCTCCTCGAACTTCTCATCATCGCGCAAAACTTGGATCTCGAGCTCGTTTGTCTCTGACTCCGGCAAGTCGCCGAGCAGATAACGACGCATCAAGTTCTCTTGAATGTCGGGTTTCATCATTTAGCCCTTCTAGTTCCTTCCAAACCAGACCCCCTTAGGGCGTTCTAACTAATACTGGCGAAACCGCCAAATCCATGTCGCTCAATCTGAGGTTTTGCCTTCCCAACGCAACGACCTACTCAGACAATATCCGATGCATTGCTCCATCTTGTTCCGGATCCGCTGGACCCGACTTCGCAGGGCGTTCAACGGGATGCCCAACTGATTGGCCATCGCCTGTCGGTTATTGATTTTCACACGCCTTTCGTCCTCATAGTATTGCAGGATCAACTGACGACTCTCGATTGGCAATTCACTCAGACATCGTACAAAACACTTCCGCTGTTCGCTATCATCCTCTGGCAGGACGGGCGCTGCCGGAACGGATTTCAATTCGTCCAGACTTACTTCCCGGTTCTCGGCCTTCTTGAGCGCTTCGAGAAAGACGAGTCGAGCAACGCCCTGACAGTAAGTGGGAATATCACGAATCTCCTGCCCGTACTCCAACTTTCTGACTACGCGATTGATGGTTTCGTCAGCGCACTCCTCGGGAAAACGAGCACCACGCCAATCGAAAATCTTCACCAGCTTCTGGCGAATGGCTTCGTACTTTCTACCAGCGTGTTCGGGATTGGCATCGAGGCACGAGAGAAACCGTTCTAAAGCTTCTCCCGTTAGAACCCACTCTCTCCCTGTTGCTCGAGCGTCGCTCACGTTGCTTGTCGCCTTGTACTCGGTGTTGGCGATGGACTTATAGCCGCAAGAAGTTTACGCCCGTTAGCTGTATTCACAAGCCCCTGTCGTACGGTCCGCACGAAAACCCGGATATCAATCCGATCGGAGACGCCGTTCTGGGGCTAGACCATGAAACGGAAGTTGGGCCAGGAGGAAAGGATCAAGGGGTTCACGGGTGCTGACGGCCCAGGCGAATGATAAGAACCCATGGGTATACACGTGGGGCGAACACGTGATGCGAACCCGTTGACTTTTACGGCCAAACCTAGCATATTGCGCACTCGCTATTTCACAAGGCTGACTTCTCACGAGCCCCCCGAAAACTCGCAAAAATCCAGCCTATAAGCGTACCAGTCGCTGTCCCTCGATACTTCCTCTCATGTCGGGGCAATGGAAAGATCGTGGCAGCGGGCATTGGTTTCTCGTTTTTCACACCTGCTTGATTGGAGGGGAAGATGAATTCGGGGCGTTGGTTGTGCACAGCCGCTTCTCAATCCAATGCACCTTCCCGTCTATTACCGAGAGAAGCTTCGAGATACCGAGCACGTGCGCAATTCACCTCTATCACCACTGATTTTCTTTGTTGGCGACCACACTGCGGGGCTCGGATGGTATTACGTCCAGGTTGCAAAGCTGCTTTAAAAGAAACGAGCTAGTCATGACAATGAAAGTTGACTGGTTGCAGGGTTGCGCTACTGCGCTTGTGACACCGTTCACTGCCGATGGCGAAGTGGATGAAAAACGGCTGCGCTCATTGATCGAATACCAGATTGCCGGTGGCGTGCGGCTGCTGGTGCCCTGCGGTACGACGGGCGAGAGCGCAACGATGACGGAAGCGGAAGACGAGCGCGTCATCAGGCTCACGATCGAAACTGCGCACGGCCGCGCGCGCGTGATTGCCGGAACCGGAAGCAACTCGTCCGCCGCGGCTTCCGAAAACTCACGAATAGCCCACTCGCTTGGTGCCGACGCTGTACTAGTCGTCGCGCCTTACTACAATAAGCCCACGCAAGAAGGGATGTACGCTCACTTTCGGGCGGTAGCGGAAGCAGTGGGCGATCTGCCGGTGGTCATCTACAACGTACCAGTCCGCACCTCCTCAAACATCGCCGCGCAGACCACGCTACGCCTCGCGCGCGATGTCGAGAATATTGTCGCGATCAAAGAAGCATCAGGGAATCTCTCACAGATCATGGAGATTCTAGTTGGGAGACCCAAAGGCTTCCGGGTGCTGTCGGGCGACGATTCTCTTGCATTTCCGCTGATTGCGCTTGGCGCCGACGGTCTGATCTCGGTGGCTTCAAACGAAGCGCCTGAACAAATGTCGCGAATGGTCAGTCTTGCGCTTAAAGGGAACTGGGACGAAGCTCGGGACTTGCACTTTCGGCTGCTACCGTTAATGGAGGCAAACTTCATCGAATCGAGTCCCGGCCCGGTCAAGGCAGCGCTCGCGATGATGGGAATGATCGAAGAACGTTATCGTCTGCCGCTCGTCCCGATCCAGACGACGAGTCGGACGCGTCTGCGTCTAGTACTCATCGAGCTTGGATTGTTGAAGGAAAGTGCACATGCTGCGAGGTGAGGTAGACCTTCGTAGATCAGATTAGTCGACTATTTCGGGAAGAATCTGGCCACATACGTTTGGTCAAGAACCAACGTCTGGGATGTCAGCTTCGGGACCGCTTTGTCTAAAAAAAAGAGAGATTTGACATCTATGCTTTGAGTCTTTGCGCGCGTCTACTTCGGCCCATCCGTTGAACTCCGACTGTCATTCTTGCCAAGCCCGGTTACTGGGTTGGAAGGAGGCCATACATGATCCGCAATCGCGCAGCGGTGGTCCGAATCTTCTTTTTCCCGCTGGTTGTCTTATCGATTTGGGTAGCTGTTTCGTCTGCAATAGCAGAGCGAGCTGCTAATGACGCGAGCACGTCAGTATCAGTCAGACGTTCCCAGGGCCTCGAAGCCTGGCAACAGGTCTACTCAGTGCTCACGCATCCGCGCTGCATCAACTGTCACACCGCCACGAATTACCCTCAGCAGGGGGACGACCGCCACCGTCATGTGGCAAATGTGATACGAGGTCCAGAAGGCAAGGGTGTGCCCGGTCTGAAGTGCGCGAGCTGCCATCAGGAAACTAACGCTGACAGTACTGGGGTGCCCGGAGGACACAATTGGCACCTGGCGCCGCTATCAATGAAATGGCAAGACCTGAACGACCAACCGTTGTCGAGCGCGGTGGTTTGTCAGGCCATCACTGATCGGTCGAAGAATCACAATTTGGATGGGCCGGGCTTGTTAAAGCACCACCAGGAGGAAGCGCTTGTCACCTGGGCCTGGAATCCTGGCCGGCGTCCCGACGGCACGATGCGTACATTGCCGCCACTAACGCACGGAGAATTTGTCGCCGCTACTCGCCAATGGGTGGCGGCGGGGACACCATGCCCCTCGGGAAGATAGACGCGGAAATAGACGCGAAGACAACGAAGATGGGAGATCAGTCATGGCTAAGTATCAGCTCAATGTAAACGGGCAGCGTAAAGAGGTGACGGTTGACCCTTCAACCCCGCTGCTCTGGGTGCTGCGTGAAGATCTGAAAATGACTGGGACCAAGTACGGTTGCGGAATCGCCGCTTGTGGCGCCTGCACGGTGCATGTGGCCGGCGTAGCCACTCCCTCATGCGTCGTACCCGTGTCTCTGATCGGCGATCGACCTATCGTGACGATCGAAGCAATCGGCGAAGACTCCGTAGGCCGTGCCGTTCAGGACGCTTGGGTCTCGCATGATGTCGTCCAGTGTGGGTACTGTCAGAGCGGACAGATCATGAGCGCCGTCGCTTTGCTCAAACACACGCCAAAACCGACGGACACCAACATTGAAGAATCGATGGGTGGAAACCTCTGCCGCTGTGCTACCTATGTCCGTATTCGCGAGGCCATCAAGACCGCCGCACAACAGACGAAGTAAAGGGAGGGTGCAAGATGTCAGCCGCAACCACAAGTGCTCACGATCTAGACTTGGGCCGACGAAACTTTCTGCGCGTTTCGGCAACTGCCGCAGGTGGTCTACTCGTTTCGCTATGGCTCGATTTTCCTGTGGCGGCCCAGGAGGGAAGCCAGGCACCTCCCCAGGCTAAGATTTATCCGCCGGACGCATTTGTCCACATCAGGCCGGATGGGAAGATCGTCATTCAGGTGAACCGCCTGGAGTTTGGTCAAGGAGTTCAAACGGCCTTGCCGATGATCCTGGCCGACGAAATGGACGCCGATTGGTCGCAGGTGGTGGCGGAACTCGCCCCTGCAGCCGACATTTATAAAGACCCCGTGTTCGGCGTCCAGATGGTCGGCGGGTCCGGTTCCATCGCGCACTCGTTTCAGCAGTATCGGGAGTTGGGTGCCAAAACGCGCGCGATGCTGGTTGCAACTGCAGCGGAGCGCTGGAAGGTCGCACCCAACCAGTTGCGCACGGAATCCAGTGTTGTTCAAGGGCCGAGTGGCCAGTCCGCGAAGTATGCAGACTTGGCAGCTGACGCGGCACGAAAGCCAGTGCCAGCCACTGTGGAGCTAAAGAAGCCTGCGGAATTTCGGCTGATAGGAAAAAACGTTCGACGTCTGGATAGCAGGCCAAAGTGTGATGGTTCGCTGAAGTTCGGACTCGACCTTGACCTCCCCGGAATGAAGGTAGCGGTCGTGGCCCACCCGCCGGTGTTCGGGGCGCGGGTCAAGAGCGTTGACGACGCGGCGGCTCGCGGCATTGAAGGAGTGAGGGATGTGTTTGAAATCCCGCTCCAAAAGGGTACCGGGGTTGCCGTTGTTGCCGATAAGTTCTGGCCGGCTAAACAAGCGCGCGACCGGCTGAAGATCGACTGGGATTTCTCCGGCGTCGAGCGGCCTGACAGTTCGCAGTTGCGTGACAAGTATAAGCAACTCGCTCGCACCGTGGGCTTGCCTGCTGCGGCCCACGGAGACGCGAAGGCAATCGAAGGCATCGCCGCTTCGAACCGCCTCGTCGCCGAGTACGAATTTCCCTACCTGGCCCACGCGGCAATGGAACCTTTGAACACGACCGTCAGGTTCGATGGTGACCGCGCGGAAGCCTGGGCCGGTTCACAGTTTCAGACTGTCGATCAGATGGCGATCGCCCAGGTCCTCGGGCTCAAGCCCGAGGAGATCGTGTTTCATACTGAAATGGCCGGCGGCGGCTTTGGGCGGCGAGCAGTCGTTGATTCGCACGTGCAGCGCGAGGCAGCCGCCATCGCCAAACGCTTTCGGGGTACTCCGGTGAAACTTATCTGGACGCGAGAGGACGATGTACGAGGCGGCTATTACCGTCCCATGCATGCCCATCGTGTTGAGGTGGGAATCGGCGCTGACGGCATGCCATCAGCGTGGCGCCACGTGATTGTGGGACAGTCGCTTCTGGCCGGCACGCCCTTCGAGGCCTTTGCCGTGAAAAATGGTGTCGATAATACTGCGGTCGAAGGCGTCGCTGATACTCACTACCAGGTTCCTAATTTCCATGTCTCAGTACATCATCCCAAAGTGAACGTGCCGGTGTTGTGGTGGCGCTCCGTTGGACATACGCACACTGCTTTCGTCATGGAAACGCTGATCGACGAACTGGCCGCCCGTGCTAAGGTCGACCCGATCGCCTACCGTCGAAAACTACTCAAGTCCGAAGCCAAGAAGCTACGCGCAGCGCCTGACCTGTTGGAAGCGAAGAGCGCTGACTGGCGGCGAAATATCCGGAACGATCATGCCGTGGGAATCTCCTGCCATGAATCGTTCGGGACGGGAGTCGCCTGCGCTGTTGATGTCTCCGTCGAGAACAAGCGGCCCAGGATTCACAGGGTGACAGTCGCGGTCGATTGCGGGCTGGCGGTTAATCCGCTCACTATTGAGAGTCAGTTTCAGGCTGGGGTGGCTTTCGGTGCGTCACAGTTGATGGCAAACGGGGCTATTACGTTAAAGGACGGCCTGGTGGAACAGCGTAACTTCGACACCTATACTCCGCCCTACATCATGGACGCACCAACTACGGTTGACGTCCACATCGTTCCCAGTACCGAACCACCTACCGGCTGCGGTGAACCTCCTGTACCGGTGATATCACCCGCGGTGGCCAACGCGCTATCAAGATTGACGGGCAGACGCTACCGCAGCTTGCCGTTGGTGACGGTATAGCCAATTCCGAAGATTCAACAAATCATAAGGGCTTTGCCCCTAAGAGTCATTTGGCGCAGCAGCCTCGGGAGGCTGCCTGCAACAAGGTTCAAGAAAATGAGGGTTAACTCAACTCACGGAACCGCTTGCGGTAGCCAGCGGATGCTAAGCTCAATCAACGTCTCGTAGATGGTTTTGTGCGGTACAAATGCTTAATTGATTGACCTTAACCATTAGGCTTGAACTTGGCATCCGCTGGCTACCGCAAGCGGTTCTGTGCGTTGACTGATTTCAACGAGAACAGATCAGAAAGAAAGCATGTTTGTAGGTCACTATGGAGCGAGCTTTGCGGCGAAGGCGCTGAAGAACTCAATTCCGTTGTGGATCCTCTTCGTTGCGGTGCAGTTGGTCGACGTTCTCTGGTCGATCTTCGTACTTTTGGGTATCGAGAAGGTCCGCATAGTTCCCGGCATTACCGCTACCAACCCACTGGACCTCTACTACATGCCTTACACGCATAGTCTGGTGGGGTCGCTGCTCTGGGCCATCGCGGCGGTTGTCGTTTACTGCATCTTTTCTCGTAGAGCAAATGCCTGGGTGGCGGGAGGTATAGTTGGCGCCGCTGTCTTCTCTCACTGGCTCCTTGATCTTCTTGTTCATCGTCCTGACTTGCCGTTGTATGACAGCGTCTTCAAGATGGGTCTCGGGTTATGGAACTATCCAGCCCTCGCCTTTGCCCTTGAAGTAGTATTCCTTTTCGATGGCATGTATCTCTACTTGACGTCGACAAAGCCGGTAAGCAGCACTGGCCGCTACGGCATGTTAATCTTCGGCTTTGTCATGCTGGGAGTACAAGCTTTCGTTTTCTTTGGTCCTCCCCCAACCTCGGCTAACGCGGCTGCGCTCACGGCATTCGCGGCTTATGCCATTTTCGCCGGCTTTGCCCACTGGCTGGAAAGAAAACGCACCTAGCAGAACAGAGCCGGCGCTTTCTCGGCCTGATACATGCGGATCACGTCGCCGTTGCCAGCATCATTTCGAACCCCGGGAGCTAAGCAAGAATGCTTACCGTCCATCACGAACTCTGCACAGACAACCTGCCTCGGACCATCTCCAGCTTGAAAAGCAACCAGACATAGATCAGGTCGAATACCGAGCAGAATATCCCCAGCACCAGAATCAATACGCTGCCGCTCGGAAAGCCGCCCTCACCCAGAACCCCAAACAGTATGGTCGGCGCCAACGTGCCTAACCATTTGCTGACTGCGATATAGAGACTCTGCCCCTCGTTGTTGCCTCGTTTGACAAACATGTCAATGAACAGGACCGACATCAGAAGGTTTTGTAGAAAAGCTGAATAGCCCGCTCCTACAGCTACTCCAAATTCCCTAATGAAAGCATATTCGACGCAAAGGGCGGTCACGAGACCGACGATGCTCCAGCTGACAAAGCTGCTTGCCGGAAGGTTGCGCGGAAAGTATTTCCGCCCATATTTGAAATAGGTGTAGAGGATGCCGACATCAAATGCGAACCAAACAGCATTGATAATCGACTGTACGCTAACTCCGGCCTGTAGTCCGAAAACCGTATGCAGCAGTTCCCAGGAGATATTCAACGCGAGTGCGTAAAATGGAATAGCGTAAGATCGGTCTTTGCAGCCGATCCGGATGCCCTCGATATAGACGACCGTCCAACAAATACCGCTAACGACAGTGAGAATTAGTTTTAATGAATTCACCTGGTAAGTCTCAAGAAAGTCCCTGGACGCCCATTGAGGTCGAGACTACCCAAACCGTTGCTTGAACCTCTGCTGTTGTCAGGTGCTCTTAATGTTCGCCACGTCGAGAACTCTCACACCCGTACAAGGCCTTTCCACAGCCTGGACCAATGCTCGGGTCATCTCGTCGATCGTTACCAGACCTAGTCGAAGAGCCGACTGCCTGGTTGAAGGAATCAGTTCTAAAATCTTATAGACGGGAGAGAGCGCGTACGGCCAGCGGTGTCCGGGACCGAGTACGTACCACGGTCTCAGGATGGTAGCGTTCAATCCGTTGTCATGGATCATTCTTTCGCCCTCAGCACGGACCTTGATGTAAGCCTTCATTACCGGTGCGGGTTGAGCCACGCTGACGTAAACGAAATGCTCGACTTGGGCATGGACGGCGGCGGCTACGGAAGCGCGGATTGACGGTAAGTCAACGATCTGGAACTGCCGCGCCTTAGCAGGGGAAGGACGCGGAACCCCTACCAACTGCACGAAGGTGTCTGATGGGTGCACGTGTTGGGCGAAGGAAGAACTAACCAGCGCGTCGCCGATAACCACTTCACAACCCGGCGGAAGTTTTTCCTTTGACTCTTCGCGCGCCAGTGCCCGCACGCGATGCCCTTTACTTAACAGCTCGGGAATCAACCTGCGTCCCAGGTAGCCTGTTCCACCAGCAATGAAAACACTCCGCGTCACGATTGCAGCTTAGCTCAAGGAACCGCGGCAGCGGTAGCGACGAAGCAGGCCGCGTAACTGGAAAACAACCATGGTTGCTGACAATCGGATTAGTAGCTCCGGACGAATTTGTGCCCAAACGCGGACTGGCTCGAAGAGGATTGCTGAACCTTAGAGAGTTAATGAGAGAATAGGTTGCACTCAGATTGTGAGCTTGGAGGCCAAATGTCTATTCGACCCGTTAAGCGACTAGCTAAATCTAAGCCGGCAAGCCGCTTAAGGAACCCGTGGCCTGGTATGGGCCAATCGTAATGAACACGCAGGAGCAGCTTCAGGAAGCGTTTGAGGAACTCGGCGAAGGCACCTTTCTAAACTCGAGAAAGTAAAACTTCTCGCTTACCTGAGAGTTTGAGCGAAATCCCTAACCGAAGTAAGTTGCATTGGGAAGTTTCGAAGCTGCTCTCTCATATCAATAACGTTCCCCTCAGCGCAGTAGAGCATTAGACCCGCAAAGGACTGCTCTAAGGGATCGCTCGCGGCCTCTTTCTGCTCTCTCAGGGCTTCCTCGGACACATGCCCAACTTGAAACTTTCTCCCCTGCAACTGCTCAAAAATCCCCACCACCTCTAAAGGACTCAATTCTTCAGGGCCGCCCAACTCGATCACAGCATCATGAGCTTCAGCGTTATCCAGCGAGGCCACGGCAAACTTCGCCACATCTTTATAAGAGATCCAACTGATCTTCTTCTGTCCCGATCCGTAAATCTGGACTTTGGCGTTAGCGGCGTCGAAGCCCAGGGCTGGAGTGAGCCATACCTCCATGAAAACACTCGGCTGCAAGATGGTGTAGCTCAGACCGCTCCCTTTCAAATGCTCTTCGACTGTTCGTTTCGCGGTTTGAAGAGGAAACTCGATGGGAGCCTGCGGGAAAGAAATAAGCATGAAGTGACCGACACCAGCAGCTTTGGCAGCATCAATGAGACTTAGTTGACCCTCGAGATCCACCGACTGGATGGAGTCTCCCGCCTGTCTTGAAAGTGTCGCTGAGGCAGTTGAGATAATCGCATCGATTCCGCGACAGGCACTTTGCAGAGAGGAACGGTCTTTCAGATCACCAATGGCGATTTCTATATTAAGACTTCTAAGCCGTGCAACTTTACTCTGATCAGATGTGCGCCTCACCAGCGCCTTTGTAGGTCTTCCTTCCTCGGCAAGCAGGCGACAGATCTCACCACCCAATAAACCAGTTGCACCGACGATAAGATTCATAACCACGCCTCCCAATCAAGTCAGCGAAATGTTCAAACCCAGTTTTCGCGTAGCGCCTCGATAGATCCCGCTTTCCTCGCGTCTTCGAGGAAGGAGAGCGCTTCTTCTTTCATCCCAAGTTCGCGCGCGGCGCGGGCTAGCTCGAGACAAGTGATGTCGGCTTCACACAACCATGACCACGAGAAATCGAATTCATCCTTTTGACTGTTTAACTTGCGCGCTGCCGCATAAGCCGCTCGGTCTTTGCTCGCACGCGCCAGGCCCGCAAGCGATTGCACGACAAGCGAGCCCGCCGCCCAGCGTCCGTGGCCGCCCCTTCACGTGGGCGATCGCCTGTTCGAATGCAGCGCGCGCCGCGTTGAGATCGTGCTGATCCAAGGCGACCCGTTTGAGGACAACGAGACAGATGACGCGATGTGAGTCGCGATACATAAAGTCGGTACCCCGACCTCTTCGATACCCGTGAAGCACCGCCCAGCCGCGTCGTCCAGACGACCCGTAAGTCGCAGGCACTCGCCCCAGTAGCCACTGATGCCTGGAACCGCCTGTTGGCCCAAGGCGTTGACGCGTACGTTGCGCTCGAAACATGACGCGGCTTCAAGGTAATTTCCTATTTTCAAGTGAAGCGAGCCGAGACACCACCAGCTAACTCCGAACGTCGGTTCCAGTTCAACTGTGCGACGAGCGAGGCGCAATGCTTCTTCTCGCCTTCCCGCCAGGTAGGCTGTTACCGCACCGAAATAGAAACCGTAGAACCATGACGGATTGAGCTCCCGTGCTCGTTGCCATTTGGCATCGGCCTCTGCAAGCTGACCCGAGCGAAACAACGCGTACCCGAGCCATACGTGCGCCTCGGCATTCAAAGGATCTGCTTCAATTGCCTGCCTTCCATGCGACTTTGCTCCTTCGAGCACTGAGACGTCGCTAGTGTAGGTGAAGCGCAAGGCATCGAGGCCGGCCAATCCGGATAGCGCCTTCGCGTAGTTAGGATCGAGTCGGACCGCTTCTTCGAACAGCTCCCGCGCTTGATCAAAGGATCCTTTCTCTAGTTTGTTGAACAGGCGTTGCCCGCGCGCGTAACCTGCTCAGGGGACATATAGCCAATAGTGCCGGCGACCTCGCTGTCCCCCGTCAAGTTGACCATCGTCGTAGCCTCGCTTGCGACACTTGCTGCGGCGATAGATTTCGCAAGTCCGAAGTCGAGCAATTTTGCCGCGCGTTCTCCAGTCAGAATGATATTTTCCGGCTTGATGTCACGATGGAGCATACCAACCGAATGCGCGTGACTGAGTCCTTCCAGCAGGCACGCTACTATAGCCAGGGAACTATCGACAGGAAGGGGCCCGCTGCGCAGGCGCTCGCGCAGAGTAAGACCAGGCACGAGTTCCATGGCGATAAAACCCACGCCATCGATATCGCCGGACTCGTAGTAGGTCGCGATGGCGGGATGTTGCAGTTGCGCGCACGCGTTTGCCTCACGCAGCAATCGATCGCGAAGCGCCGGGGTAAAAGAGTCCGGTAGAATTTTCAACGCTGCATCACGACCGAGCGCCAGGTCGCGGGCCTTAAATACGACACCCATGCCGCCTGCACCGAGTCTTTCCTCGAGGCGATAGTGCGAAATCGTGCGACCATCAATAGTGTCTGGCAGCGCTGCAGTTGTGTCGGCGAACCCGAGCGTCTTGCTGTCAGTCATCAAAGTTTTAGTTTCATCACGCAACTCTGCTGCAATCTGCGACAAGTGAGTTTCAAGGAAACTGTCAGCTTGCTCGTAAGAAGCGATGAGTGATTCAACTTCCAGGCGCAGAGGTTCGTCACCTGCACAAGCTTCTGCAAGAAAGGCCAACCGCTCTCCAGGTGCGTGCGAAAGAGCAAACTGCAAGAGGTTTTCGATCTGGTGCCACCGCTCAGGCTTCATAAGAATTAACGGAAACGGTTGTTGGAAGGAAATCTCTAATATTTGAACCGGAGCAATTCGTGATTTTGGGTCCAGGTCACTCCGCTGTCGTTACTACCGCCTCGATCGTGCGGTGAAGCCACGCTTTTGCGGTGCTCCAGTCACGCATCACTGTGACCGCAGAGACGTGCAAGACCTCGGCAGTCTCTTCCACGCTCATTCCAGCAAAGAATCGCAGTTCGACTACCTGAGTTTTTCTTTGATCAATAGTGGCCAGACTGGTTAGAGCATCATCGAGCGCTATTAGTTCAGCAGCCCGCCCCTCAGATACAAACACGGCTTCATCGAGTGTTACCTGAAGCGCCCCGCCACCGCGCTTATCGCGATTGTGAGCACGAGCGTGATCCACAAGGATGCGACGCATCAACCGGGAGGCGATTGAGAGGAAATGAGCACGACTCTGCCAATGAACCTTTCGCTGGTCGACAAGTTTCATATAAGCCTCATTCACCAATGCAGAGGTCTGCAGCGTATGTCCCGTCCGTTCCCTTCTCATGTGGCGGTGGGCCAGACGATGCAGTTCCGCATAGACCAGAGGCGTCAGGCTCTCGAGGGCAGACTCGTTCCCATTGCTCCAATCGAAGAGGAGTTGTGTAACTTCATCTGGTGAGGGTGCCACGTGGATCACCGGCTAATGCGAGGAAACTACAAAAGAAAGTCGAGGCGAACTTGCTCATTATAACGCTGATTTTGGAATGCCCACCATCATTCATGCTCACAAGTGGCGTCCTAATTTGTAGGGGCGTCCCTCCGTGGGCGCCCCATCGTCGTAAAGGTGCGAGTATGCATCCAACTGATAAT
>JAMQPH010000126.1 GCA_023717605.1 Pyrinomonadaceae bacterium | reverse complement strand
CCCACGGAGGGACGCCCCTACAATCAAGACGACGCTACTTCGAGATCGTCGATGTTGAAGTCTTAACTCCCCCGAGATCGATCTGCGCCGTTGTCGGAACATTCTCCATGGTCCGATCGATTAACCGATCGACAACTGCATTCAAATCGTTATTGCTGCTATTGTAAACCTCAAGCTGTTCGTCAGCCGAAGTACCGCGCTGCATAATGGTATGGATGTGCTCAATCTCCTTACGCGAGCCAAGGGGATCAACCACGTCGTCTACAAAATCCAGCAACTCATGAATTAAGTCGCGCGTGGGAACTTCTTTCTGCTTGCCGAAGTCGATCATCGTCCCGTCCAAACCGTAGCGCACCGCCCGCCATTTGTTCTCCTGAATCAGTAGCCGCCGATAGAGGCGGAACCCCAGATTCTTTTCAATAAGAGTGTTGAGCTTGGCGACGATTGCCTGAAAAAGCGCGGCAATTGCAATAGTGTCGTCGACTCTTGTTGGAATGTCGCAAACGCGAAACTCCAAAGTAGGAAAGAATGGATGCGGCCGAACATCCCACCAAATCTTTTTGCCATTGTCGATACACCCAGTCTTAACCAATAGATCGATATAGCGTTGAAAACTAGAGTAAGAATCAAAATGGTCGGGGATGTCCGTGCGAGGAAACTGCTTAAAGATTTCGGATCGATAGGATTTCAATCCGGTATTGTGAGCCATCCAGAAAGGGGATGACGTGGTAAGCGCAAGTACGTGTGGCAGGAAGTAGCGTGCCGCGTTCATGATGTGCATCTGCCGGTCTCTATCGGGGACGCCTACGTGAACATGCAACCCGAAGATCAGCAACGAGCGAGCTACCGTTTGCAGTTCCTGCACCAGGAGTTCATAACGCTCATCATCAAAAATCTTCTGATCCTGCCAACGCGAGATGGGATGTGTAGAAGCGGCGATGATTACCAGGCCGTTCTTTCTTGCCAGACTCGAGATGACACTGCGGAGATTCGTAATATCGGCACGAGCTTCCTGGATGTTGCGGCAAATACCAGTGCCCACTTCGACCATCGACTGGATCATCTCCGGCTTTATTTGTTCCCCGAGCAGCGTCACGCCCTCTTCAAGAATCTCTACCACGTGCGACCGCAGCTCGCGAGTACGCGGGTCGACGATCTGAAACTCTTCCTCAATTCCCAGCGTGAATTGGTCGAACATACGCAGCCGCTCCTTCTTTGGGCCGAGCGGGAACTCGGCCACAACCCTGGCTCTATTCACCGGACATAAATATGCTGCAGCAACACTAACTTTCCCGGCCTAAGCTTTCAAGCACTGTTTGATCATCTTCCAGTCAGGACAGATCTTACCTAAGAACTCGTACCTAAGATGTTTGCCGGCGCTACCAAACGAGTGCACTGGGCTATAGAGGTCGAAATGCACATACCATTTACGTGGGCTCCCCTCCTGAAAGAGGAAATGCAGCACGGCTTCGGCGCGCCCCTTTTCGTAAAAGCCCCCGCTCGTGTCTTTGTGGTTGGCAAATCGCCGTGTGAAATCCTTCCGGCGTGAAAGCGTCGACTGAATAAGCGGCCACGCGGCGAAACCCATACCAACGCCACCTTCGCCGTACACATTATCAATGCTTCTGACAAGATGCCAGAGGTCCTTAGCCTGCATCCGGCTGAGGACCAGGAGGAGCGCCTGCTGTTTATCTTCGGTCAGTGAGTCGAAAGCCTGTTCATCGCTCAATGCACCCCAGAGGCCCACGAGTTTGCCGGTCAAAGCGTCGCGAGCTGTGGCAGAAAGCTCGCGCCATCGGAGTTGATGGCTGATTGAGGAGGACATTCACAACCTGCTGAGTTCCAATTCGAGCAAAGCTCGGTCGGCCGTTGAAAGGCCATGAAAACGAACACCTACACCCCGTCCGGGATTCCTGTAGACCACCTCACCGTTTACCACGACTTGCTGACCTTCGCCAAGGGGAATGCGCATCAATAACAATGAGCCCTCGGGCAGGTCGGTTTGCGTGTTCATATAGAGTCCGCCCATGCCGATGTCCTGCGTGCTAGCAACTCCGGTTGCGTCTTTGCCGTCAAAAAACACATCGACGACCAGCCGCGAACGATCGTTTTGCCGTCGTTCCTGCGGCGAGGTCGGGCTATCCTCGATCTCATCAGCCACGGGGGAGACCTCCTCCATAGAATCCAGGAGTCAGACCGGCGCATTGTACACGCTTTGCGCTATTTCCCTTCGCTGATTATGTACGTCGGAACCATGCCGCCGCCAGAAGTGACATTCGCCAATTCGGTAAAAGACAACCGCGTGAAGGCGGATCTGACTTTGCCATTGAACAACAGGGGATCGAGATCGACTAGCTGCTCGGCAAACTCAACGCTGCCGTCATCTTTCAGCGCCGGGAATATCTCGCGGGCGGTCGGAACCCGCTCCTGAACCACATAGTCGCCATTTACCAGCGCACTACGGATGGCTTCGTGCCAACGGATCTCATCCGTGTTCCAGCCAATCGTGATGCCATGGCCACCGTAGTCGTCATTCGGCTTTAGTACCAACTTGTGCCGGTTTGCAGTAACAAACTCCAGGAGGTTGATTTCTTGCTGCTTGTAGTCGCTCTTCTCGGCGCGCACGAGACGCGTCCAGGGCACGTGGGCACTGATTGCAGCCTGTTCGTCTTCTGTAAACAAACCCGACCGATTCGCACTGGTCAACACTGCAAACAGTGCCTTCTTGTGAATCAGCTTTGAACGAAAACTGTTAACCATACAGACAGCACCGGCGCGGTAGGCGTCGAGCAGCGCCGGACATTCCTGCATGATCGGCAGATACTCATTTACCAGCAAACGCTTGTAGACGATGTCGACCTGAAAGTCGCCCAGGTGAAGGCGGTTGTTGTCGAATTGCAGTTGATCCGGTGAACAAATGACTGATGGATAACCCTGGCCATCAAAGAACTCTTTGAATAACTCAAACTCCTTCTGCGTTGGCATATCCTTCAGATCAACGATGGCAATCTGCGGAGGTCTATCGGGCTGACGACCGAGGAACTCTGTGTAGGACTCCAGCAGCACGGCGAGCATAAAGCGGCGACCATAAAGTGGGCGAACGTTGTAGCGCTCAGAAAAACGCTTCATCACGGGAAGGGCCGAGAATATGTCGTATGCGGCATCGGCGTAGGCAATGCCGGCGGGACTCTCCCCATTCAGTTCCACGAAGCTGTAAGCCGCGTCTGTGAGAAAGGAGTCCAAACGGGAGGTTGGTGAGACCTGCTGATAACCGGGATCGATGCTAATCAACTCACGTTCGATGTCCGTTAGACCAAGATCACTGACGATCGTGGGGTCAACGAGCGCGGCGTCCTTCACCTTTTGAATCGCAGACCAGACCGTCTCGCAAATTTTGCAGATACGCGCGAAGTCTTCCTCAGTTACGAAGTGAGGACGTAGGTAGGGTGAAAGGCGCCGGCCGCCGAAGATCAACCTGGCCCGCTCCAGACCCTCGTCGAGCATCACCCGCGATTCTTCCGCAAGATTGGTTTCCTTGAGTAAGTCGTGATAGTGCGAAACAGCTTGTTTCAACATGGATGGGTCCAGACTGAATGCTGAAATAAGATAGCTTCAGAATAGTTGCCAGAGATATTGGAAGATTCGAAGAGCGGGCCAATGATACACGAGTAGCGCGTTCCAGCACTACGTCCACATCTTCACGGGGTGCGAAGTTGCTCTCTGCGGCTACCTTGGCCCCGCCCGAGGAGCTAGAAAAGAATGATTGACGCCAAATTAGCATTCATGCTAGTTTTCAAATCCCCGTGAGAGTCCTCAAAGAGCTATGTCCCAACGACTTAAATTACACTTCAACCACATTGAGAGGCTCATGATCGGCCCAGGCCGCATAGAGCTTCGTATAAGGAGAAATCGAGAATGTTTATCCTTTTTCGGCGCGTTCCATCCGGCGCTTTTGGGTTCTTTGTAGCTTTTCTTCTTTTGACAATCCACACGATTGTCATGGCACCTGCAGCCGAGGCTCAGACCGCAACGGCGGGACAAATCATTATCAGTGAATTTCGAGTACGCGGTCCTAGCGGCGCACAAGATGAGTTCATCGAGTTATACAACGCTTCGGGAGCGTCCCATACAGTAACCGCGGCTTCGGGTACGGGTTATGGCGTGGCGGCTTCTGACGGTACCACGCGCTGCTCAATACCCAACGGCACTGTAATCCCCAACCGTGGTCATTACCTGTGCGTGAACTCGGCTTCCTACTCGCTCGGAGCTTATCCGGCGGGGAACGGCACGACCGCAACGGGTGATGCCACTTACACTACTGACATTCCTGATAACGCCGGTATTGCCATTTTCAACAACAACACTGGCGGCGGCAGCTATGTTCTGGCTAACCGGCTTGATGCTGTCGGTTCCACTTCCGAAGCCAACACTCTATACAAAGAAGGAACTGGTTACCCGGCTCTAACCCCATTCTCTATCGACTACTCCTTCTATCGCGACAACTGCGGCAAGAGTGGCTCGATCACGACACTCGGAGCTTGCCCTTCAGGAGGTCTACCGGTAGACACCGACAACAACGCCACGAACTTCGTTTTCGTTGATACCAACGGAACCTCAGCAGGTGCGGGACAACGTCTTGGCTCTCCTGGTCCGGAGAATCTATCCAGCCCCATCAACCGCAACGGTTTAGTTACGGGAAACCTGCTCGACGTAACAGTTCTGGGGAGCAATCCGCCG
>JAMQPH010000058.1 GCA_023717605.1 Pyrinomonadaceae bacterium | reverse complement strand
GGCTGAAAATCTGACGCACCGAGATCCAGAGAAGCAACATGTCGCGATGTTCTGGGGCCGAACCCACACTATTAGCCCACTCGCGCAGATCGCTCGCGGAGTCTTGCCTTCCTTCGGTCTCGGCCACAAGTGTTTTGAGCGAGCGAGCGAAAAGAGATTCAACTAGTTCAGCAATTTCGTGAGCATCAATTATCCGGGCGATGGCGTCAGCAAAATAGGCGGCCTGATCCATCTCTTCCGGCGTAAAAGGCGGATAGGGCGGCTCTCCTGGACGATTAACAAATTCGAGCACGCCCACGGCTTCAGTACCCGTGCGTAAAGGCGTAGCTAGCAATGTGATCGTCTTGAACCCGGTCTTTTTGTCCGCCTCAGACCAGAATGATCCTTCGCTCGAGACGTCAGACACCGCCATAGGCTGGCCGCTTGAAAAAACCAGGCCGGCGATTCCTTTGCCGGGCGGAATATGCAGTTTGAGTAACTCTTCCTTGACATCACTAATAGCGGTGAGAAATTTCAAGCCACCCTCATTGCCGTCGCGCACCAGCACTGATGCTTCCTTCGAGCCAACAGCCTTGGCCGCAAGTTGCAAGATCTCGTCGATAGCGCGCTTGAGAGGCAGGGTCAGTGAATTTGAGACATCTATCGCATTGACGGCTTCACGCAACTGCGTTGCCGAAGAGTTGCCATCGTGTTCGGGTCCATCTTGTTTGGACCATTCGTAGTCTGCGTCAAAACCCATATCGCTCATATGTGTTCATTCCTGGACGGATGCAGCTTCGGTTCCTGGTAAACAAATCTATGCGGGCGCCATTGTGTTTGCGCCTCAGCTTACACTTTTCGGGCTATAGAAAAACGCCGGGCGTTTAACCCGTATAACTGCGGGTGCGGAGCGACATTATACAGTGTGAGCGATTCGCGCAATAATATTTGCGCAATAGTGGCAAACTTATCCCGCTTATCCCGTCTTTCCGGAGTCTGCCGTGTGGCACGTAACACAAGGCGGTCGATAGATTAGCCTTGGGTCTCGTGGCAAGATGGCCATGAACGAAGATACTGGGAGCGCAAAAATGAATGTTGAGCCGAGCCTTGCTGCTGAATCAGCAGCAGTCACACCACAAGAGCGCGTTTCAGCGCGACTTTTCCAAGCCTCAGAGTTGCGGCACGCTGGTAAATCGGATGAAGCGACCGCCGAGTTAACTAAAGCTCTGACCGATGCGCGCGAGACGCCTTACGAGATAGAGTTTCAAACTCGTATTCAATTGGCAATGGCCCTCGCGGACGTTTACCAGTCAACCGGTGAAAATCAAAAGGCGTGCGAGATGCTGGCTCAGGAGTTAGCTTTCGCCGAGAAGATTAGACAAATCATGCAGGCAACAGGTACGCCCTCGCAAAAACGCGAGGCTACTAGCGGCACCCTGCAGGTGCGAGATCGTGCCAGACAAATGACGCTCATCGGCCAGGAAGCTCCCGAGATTTCCGTCAAAGAGTGGATCAATAGCGGGCCTGCAACACTGTCGGATCTACGTAGCCGAGTAGTGCTTCTGGAATTCTGGGCGACGTGGTGCAAGCCTTGCCAGGAGATGTTTCCGAAATTGGAGCAACTCTACGAAAAGGAGGCCGTGCGCGGCTTGGAAATCATTGCGCTCACACGCCATTACCTGGCTTATCGGGGGACCGCCGAGTCAATGTCTGACGAGCTACAGTTGATGCGTCGGATGATTACCGAGAATGCCGTGACTTTTGTAGTAGGCGTGGCCGAAGATGAGCGTCTGCAAGGAATCTACGGGGCAAACGGATTACCCACCGTTGCACTTATTGATCGTCGCTCAATCGTACGCTACGCGGGCCCTGGAGCAGATGACCCCTTATTTAACGATGTTCTGCAACGTTGTCTCGAGGAATCCGCGTAGAAAAACTACTACGAATTAGTCGCAAAAAAGCTTGTCTCATCACGTCTTCGCTGGTAGGATGCGCTCGCTTCAATGCTTTAATCTGGCGAAGGCCACCTCTGAGTTGCGATCAAGGGGAATCGGAGAGCATTTTCTCGCTTTTTCATCCTTTCCCGCAGATCTTAGTGGCAGCGAAGGTAAACGGACCGAGGATGCGGGTCACGCCCATTTTCGTCCCGGGTCAATTATCTCTTCGATTAGCCACAGCGGAACTCTTGACAACTGGAATGTTCCCGCAAAGGTAATCCGGCATTCGTCGATTGAAGCGAGTAAAACCACCGCCGCTGCCAGGACGTTTTTGGGCAGCACTAATCAGTCCCAATGGCCGGAACGTGATGCTCCCCAGGGCCTCATCGTTTCGACGACTTCGATAAGCGTGAGGAACCCATGTTCCTCTAAACCTAATCCACTTCAATAAGGAGAATAACGATGGCGATTTTGACCTCAATGCCCGGCGAGGGTAATCAGGTAGGTATTTATGACGTCCCCGATAACGTGCTTCAACAGTACGCGGTTTCAGGGGATAAAGCAGCGCAGATGTTTCCCGAAAGCAAGACGCCGACCGGCGGCGACCTTCCAAAAAGCACAGCCGCAATGAGCGCCACCAGGGTAGAGAATGCGGAAAGTCTTGGCGAAGTGCAGGCCTACAACGACGTTTGCGTTTGTCGCCAGCTTTATTGTAATGCCTACCGTTGCTGGTGGCATTACTACTATTGCTATTGCTAACGGCACTCGACATTGGTCGAGCCTGAGTAGTGTGGACTCAGAGGCAGCCACGCAGCTCTCCCGCACGACCAGTAAGCGAGTCTCTTAGATGGCGGGTAAGGTCAAGACTTACCCGCCTAACCGTCTTTTATTTAGCAGCTTTCCACTCACGTTTTTCTTCAATCTTTGCATTTACTCCCGGTTAAGAGGAATTATCATGTCCAGTTCCAAGACTCCGCCCCCCGGCATGCCCGTGAGGTTGCCAGCTGAAACGCCAGCCGGCCAGCCGATTGTGGGATTGCTACCCGAGGGTCTGACCGGAGACGCAGTCCCGCCGCATGAATTACCGGGTTCACTTCCAGACCTGCCCACTGGAGCGGGTCCGATGCCTGGTCCAGGCAGTGGCAAGATTCGCATGAAGGAGATGCCGCGCTTGAACGCTGGCCCTTATCTAAAACGGGCCTTCAGGCTTCTGGGGGAGCATAAGGCGCTGGTGGCGTTGTCGCTCTTTCTGTCACTGGTTATTTTTCTGCTTCCCTTTGTGGCAGCTGCCGCATTTGGCCCACTGCTCAAACTATTCGGCGATGCCGCTAGTGGGGCGGCCGGAGGCGATTGGAGCAATGTCTGGACCTTGACCGGTTCTTTCTACGAGCGCGGTGCACAGGCAGGCGAGGGAGGGTGGTTCTCGTCGATAAAAGAGTGGCTAGCTACTCCGCTGTCTTTCACGACAATTTTTATTATCTGGACTTGCGCGATTGTGTTTCGGGAAGTGACTGATATCTTTCGCGCCTGGGTGGATGCGAATTTAGAGCAACGATTGCTCACGGGACTGCGACAGCGCCTTTATGAACATATCCAGTCGCTGTCGCTCGACTTTTTTATGGGCGGCCAAACGGGCGCCTTGATGCAACGCGTGCTTTCTGAAACGACGGCCGTGCAGCGGCTGCTCACGCAGGTCTTGCTCACGCCCCTGATCGACGCAATCGTGCTGATCATCGTAATCAGTTATTTGCTGGTGCTGAGTTGGCAAATGACGCTGGTGCTGTTTGTCCTGGCTCCCTTGACAGTGCTCATGTTTCGCTTTACCAGCGGCAAGCTGCAACAAGGCGCGATGGGCATCAACATGAGCTCGCGCGAACTGGGAGCGGAATTGGAAGAAACCATCAACGGCATTTCCGATATTCAGGTTTTCAATGCGCAGCCGAAAAGGAACGCTCGTTTCCGTGAGGCTTCAAAGATCGCGGCCAAAGCCACTGCGAGCACGACTGCCTGGATGAGTTTGAGCAACAGCGGCGCGCAAGTCTTTATCTCTTTGACCACGGCGCTCATTCTTCTTTCCGCTATCCTGCTGGGACAAAACTGGGGTCTAACATTTGCGAGCGCTATCGTCTTCATGCAGATGGCCCCAAACCTCTTCACGCCCGTCCAGAGGCTCATTAGTTCCTACACGATGTATCAGTCACTGGTGCCGGGCATCGTCTCGACCTACGAGTTGTTTGATACGAAGCCAACAGTCCGGGAGAAACCCGGGGCCGTAGCTCTCGGCGAAGTTCATGGAGATATCACCTTTGAGAACGTTGTTTTTGGTTATTCACCAATGCAGAAGGTTTTGAACGGTGTTTCTTTTGAGATCAAAGAAGGTGAGACGATTGCTTTTGTTGGCCCCATCGGTTGTGGTAAATCCACAATAATGAACTTGATCTTGCGCTTTCTCGATCCGCAACAGGGGCGCATACTGCTTGAAGGTAAAGACACTTCCGACGTTACGCTAAATTCCTTACGCGAACAGGTCTCGAAGCTCTCGCAGTTTCCTTTTTTCCTTAAGGATACAATTCGAGAAAACATACGACTCGGCAGAGCTGAAGCTTCAGACTCTGAGATTGAAGACGCCTGTAAGTTGGCACACATCCACGACGTGATCGTCGATCCACAAAGAATGCCGAAAGGTTACGAAACGGTGGTTGACGTGCAGGTACCATCAGGCGGCCAGAAGCGTTTAATCGCCCTGGCGCGTTGCTTGGTGCGCAAGCCGGAGGTTCTCTTGCTCGACGAGCCGACCGAGAATCTGGACGCGGATCAACGCAACCGTTTGATCCTGGTGATTAGAGAGTACGCGAAGGAGCGAACGTGCCTGGTGATTAGCCATGATTTGAACTTCGTTGCGGCGGTAGCGGATCGTATCCTCGTAATTGATAAAGGTCGAGTAGTTGATCAAGGCACGCATGACGAATTGGTTAAGCGTGAGGGCTTATACAAGACTCTGTATCAACTGAAGAATGTCGATCCTGCTTTGCTGCGCACACGCGGAGGAGACGGTGGGGCCAAGCCTCTGCCCGGAGGCCCGATCGAGGGAATGGGATTGCCAGGGATGCCTGGTGGGGGAATGCCCGGCGGGATGCCTGGTGGCGGAATGCCGGGAGGCGGTTCGATGCCTCCGATGTAGAGACGTTTAAGGAATTTCGGGCTGCACAGGGCGCGCTAGTTTCTTGCTGAGCTCTCTGCTAAAGACCGTCTCCATCGCAGACCTCATGTTTGGGTTGCGGCTAAGTAGACGTCGCATGTCTCTTTTTGACCAGGATAGATAACGTGTCTTTTGAAGGGCCCGGACAGTTGCCGTCGCTTTCCCCTCGGTGATATAGCTGACTTCGCCGATCAGGCTGCCATCTTTCATCTGGCCGATTTGCTGGCCTCCAATTTCCACACTGAGGAGGCCTTTATAAACTAGCATCACGTTGTGAAGCGGTTCCGACTCGATGGTCAGAGCCTGCCCCTCTTTGGCTTCTAGCCATCTGCCCAGACGCAACAGCTTCATGAACTCGAAAGGAGCGAAGTTTTTGAACAAGGTTTCGTAAAGTTCTCTTTCCTCTTCAGTGAAGTGGACGCCGCTGCGTTCCCTAATGATAATCACAATTTGCACGACATTGACGGCGATAAAAACCAGATTCCAGTAGATAACCGGCCAGAGCGGTGTGGCCGGCACATAATAGTTGAAAATAATTCCCGCCACACAAGCAACAATCGTGAGGACACGCAGCCACAGTATGTCTCTAACGAGATACGCCGCGAGGGTTAGAATTGATGCGACATGTGTAGCAAACAGGAAATAGTTCATAGGGACTTTTTCGCAGGAACACCTGTAAGGTCGCCAGGCCGGTTGTAGGGTTTATCAAGATTCCAGAGGTCCATAGCACATCGAAGGAAAACGAGATGTCAAATATATGGTAGTTTTCCGCCGTAGACTAGGTCTTAGTGCGGCTTTACGATTCCCACACCGCCACAGCTGACATTCAAACAAATCATGAAGCCTGCAATTATTCCGCGACTAGCGATCCTCCTGGTCTTCACCGGTCTCATTTCGGTTTTTGCAAATGGCGGCCGTGAAACCGAGCCGCCTCAAATTCCTACGGAACACAATCGTTGCGGCTCATTTCCGCTTCCCAATCCCAGCGAAATTGGGGTCAAGAAGTTTGAGGAATTGCTCTACGCCTTTCTGGAAAACCGTTGCTACAAAAACTGGGTGGCTGACTCACAGATTCGCAATAGTGGGCCGTTTATCGGTGGCAAGTCGTTCGGGACTCACAACGCCGTAAAGATCTTTTATTCGCCTGAAGTGTGGGACTGGCTCAAGCACAGGAACAGGCAGGGAAATATTTCCGACGGCGCGATAATGGTCAAAGAGATGTTTCGCTCACCGGCTAAAGAAGGCTCTAAGCTGATCGGCTGGACGGCGATGGTCAAGGACAAGAAGGGCTCTTACGACGGCTGGTACTGGGCTTATCACGCGCCCAGTTCTGCACCTGAGAATCCCGACATCGACTACCCGGAGTCGGGGTTCGGGCTCTATTGTCTAAGATGTCACGCTTCCGCCGAAAAGGAATCGACCTTCGCTACCCTCAAGAACGTTGAAGGGGATCCAATCTCATTTCTGATCCAGGCGCCCACAATGCTGCCGCAGCCTCCACCTACCAAGGACTTTCATGAGCAAGTTGCCGGCATCCGGCAGATCATCGGCGGTCCGTTCCCGGTAGCGCGAAAATCTCCAGACCTGGAGCTTCTGGATCTCTTGAAAGGGCCAATAGTCCCGCAGCAGGAAGTAAAACGGTTCCCCGGCGAGTCGTTAGATCACGTCACTCCGGGTCCATTGGGGACTCAGGGCTTTCTTACGTCGAGCCAGTGCATGGGTTGTCACACAGCTTCAACAGAGAACATGGCTTTTCTGTTTGAGGGACAGAAGGCGAAGCCAACAAATCTCTCGCCCTACACGGAATGGCACGCCTCAATGATGGGACTTTCCGGGCGCGATCCTATCTTTCACGCGCAACTCGAATCTGAAAAAACGCTCTATCCATCGCAGGCGGCGTTCTTTGATAATACCTGCTACCGGTGTCATGGCGTGATGGGCCAGCGTCAATTGGAACTTGATCGGAACGAGCAATTCAAGCATGGAATGGTCTACGCTCTGCCTGATCAGCCTGACGCCAAGTATGGAGCGCTCGCTCGCGACGGTGTCTCGTGCGCCGCTTGTCATCGGGCCGCGAAGGAAGGACTCGGAAAACCTGAAAGCTTCACTGGCAAATTCAAACTTGACCCCCCTGACGTTGTTAATGGTCCATACGAAGAAGTTGCAACCTTGCCGATGAAAAACGCGCTCAACGTCACTCCGCGTTACGGCGAGCACATCAAATCGTCAGCTTTATGCGGGAGCTGTCACACCGTCGTGCTTCCTGTTTTCGACAGCAAGGGCAATCCCGTCCGCGATACTAATGGCAAACCGAAGGAGTTTTACGAGCAGACGACCTATCCTGAATGGCTCAACAGCATCTACCAGAATGAACGCGAACCATTCGACAAGCAGGCGGCGCGCACCTGTCAGGATTGCCACATGCCGACGAAGTTTCTTGACAAACAGTTGATCTTCCGAATCGCAAATATCGAGGATAACAATTATCCATACACAGACTATCGCGCCCCTGATAAAGAGATCACGTTGCGGGTGCGCGATCGGTACTCACGGCATACTCTGGTCGGCATTAATGAGTTTGCCATGATGATGTTCCAGCAGTTCCCCAACATCCTCGGGATACGCACCGCCGACTATATGTACGCGGAGGGTGTGCTCGGGCTGCTGACCGCCCTGAGCTCCGCCGACAATCTGGCGCGGAACGAAACGGCAAAGATAGACGTAATCGCTCTAAATCGAACGGATGACTATTTGGAAGCCACCGTGCGCGTTGAGAATCTTGCGGGACACAGCCTTCCTTCGGGTGTGACGTTCCGGCGCGCTTTCATTGCTTTTGAGGTCTTTGACCCCAAAGGGCAGGTCGTCTGGGCTTCTGGCGGCACCAATAACTTCGGCGCGATCGTCAAAGGAACCGGCGACGAGGTGCTACCGACGGAATTTTTCTATGACGCAGCGACGGGGAAGCAGGTCTTTCAACCGCATCACGGCGTGATAACAGACGAGAGCCAGGTTCAGATTTACGAGGAGCTGGTGGCTAATGCGAAGGGCAAGATCACCACCAGCTTCGTTGGTGGCGATCATCCGCTGAAGAACAATCGCCTCTTACCAAAGGGCTGGCGGCGTGACGGGCCATTCGCGGATGTTACCGGTCCGCACGGTGATGCCGAGCACGACCCTGAATACATCAGTAAGTCGGGATCGAGCGGGTCTGACACGATCATCTATCGCGTCCCGCTCAACGAAAGAACGCGTGGAGCCGTTGGGGTGATGGCAGTTCTCTATTATCAGTCGATTCCTCCTTACTACCTGAAGGAACGCTTCACCATCGGAAAGGGTCCTGAAACTAAGAGACTCGCTTATTTAACGAGTCACCTGACGGTCGAAGGCACTCCACTGGAGAACTGGAAACTGTCTCTTGTTTGCGCCACGCGGGCCATCGGCGATGTGTCGAGTTCCGTCTGCCAGCGGTGAATCTCAAATCTTAGCAAATCAAGAAAGGACCTTTTGCTATGAATGAACAATATTGTGAGCTGATCACAGGCCTTGAACTTTTCAAGGACTACACGACGCACGGCGCTCAGAGACTGCTGAATTCGGGTGGGGTCAA
>JAMQPH010000834.1 GCA_023717605.1 Pyrinomonadaceae bacterium | reverse complement strand
GGTTGTGTCTTAGTACCGTTCTTCGCAGCTTCCGTGTTTTTCGGCTTACCCACCTTCACAGTGAAGCGATAGACACCGCGCTCGACAACCGGCTCGACATACGCCTCCCTGCCTGCTTTTGTGGCAGCATAAACGTGGAGGCAAGCGGGACATCCACTTGCGCAAAGGCTGGGTTCGGACTCTTAACCGTGCGGGCCCAGAGACACGCGATTACGGTGAGCTTCTTACCGACGTAAGGTTTAAGGTCCGGCCGATCCTTCACTTTCTCGGCTGTGACTTCGACCTTCGGATAAAGATGACCGATGCGCTTCTCCGCCTCGTCCCGCATCCACTTGCCGTAGTAGCGCACGTCTTCAGCGAGACCTTGCGCGCCCTTCCAACCTGCCTGCGAGCCGATCTTTTTTCGCGACTCGGGATTGACCGGCGATTTACCAGCAAACTTCGGCGGAATCTCGATCATCGCTTTGCAGATCAGTACGGCAACTGGATTCAGATCGCTGGCGTAGCTTTCCAGCCCGAGCCGCTGCGCTTCGAGTGGAAGTGCTCCGCCACCGGCGAACGGATCGTGAAACGCGGGAAGTTTATGCCGATCGAATAGTTCTTTGGCGTGCGGATGATCCGCGTTCTCCGCGCAGGTCGCGCGCCAGCTCTGCCATATTTCGTCTCTCGCACGTTGGAGAACCTCTTCGTTGGTCGTGTTCTCCCACTGGACCAGATCCTCGATGATCTTGAAAAGCCGCTGGCGCTCTTTCTCCTGCGCCTTCTCCGTCTTGAAAATATCCGGGTGCGCCGACGGATCGTCCACCATCTGCGCAAAGATCACCGCCCGTGCCGCCGCCAACGGCCGCCTCGCCCACCACAAATGCAAGGTCGAAGGATGCCCATGCCGAATCGCCTTCTCCCGCGCCGAAGCCTTGTTGATCGCCTCCAATGGTAGGGCAACTTCGATGAGTTTTTTCTTGTAAGAGGTCATATCAGTTACGTGTTTGATTGCGTGTGGTTTGCAACGAATTGCAACCTACACGCAATCCAGTTGGAATAGAATCAGCGTTAGTGGTTTTTAGTAGTGTCTCGTGCGCGCCGTGATTGAAATTGTACCGCCCTAAATAGCATGTTGATTGCAACTTCGCGGCGTAGCGTGCACTTCACGCCTGGCCGGATCGGTCGATCATGGGATTTCGGCGGTCGATTCACGCGAAATCGCTTCGCCAGAGGTGCACGGCCCGCTCGGCCAGGCGTCTTTGTCTGGCCTCAAGAAGCTCGGGCGTCCAATGTTCCGGTGCGATTTCAACCACATCGCGCGTGATATAATAAGTGCTCTGCGCGTAGGCCGAGAGTTTGTCAGTATACTCGCCGTTACCGACGCTACGATTCAATGCGGCCTCTAACAGCGTCAGGTTGCCGACGCGGTAAACACCAGCCTCCCATTGTTCTCTGGGAAACATTGCCGACCATGCCTCGGACGGATTTTCTGAAAGGATGTGTTCCACGGTACCCGGGTCTGTATCTGGATCGCATACTCTGCCGGACCGATCGCTTTCCAGTCGACAAAGAATGTACTTTGCCAATTTTTTGCGCTGTCCGCTCGTATCCACACTAAGGAGTGCAAAGTCCTGCTCGAACTTCACGTCGTCCACATAAACACCCTTAAGCCGCTCGAAGACATCGGCAGGAGATCGCGCCAACCCGGTAAGCACAGCTTTTGCTGCTTGGTGATAAACAGGTTCAAGCTCATTGGTATTGAGACCACTGACCACCGTGTAACGAAACGAAAGAACACTTACCAGCTTTAGCACGCGGGCGAAATCCTCCCGGGAA
>JAMQPH010000024.1 GCA_023717605.1 Pyrinomonadaceae bacterium | reverse complement strand
CGATCTCGACGCCCGCCTTTTTGCCTGCCTGTAAGGTACGCGAGAAAACATAGGATTTGATGTTCGGGTAAGGGTTGCTCTTACCTTTGCTGTTCTTGAGCGCCACCTCGTAAGTCTTACGTCCCATCAAGATCGTGTCGATAGTTTTCCAGTAGTCCGACATCATTGATGCCGCTTCGTCACTCCACATGAGCCAATCAACAGCGTGATCTTTGCGCGCAAAGTAGCTGTCAAAACTACTCGCGCCACCGAATGTTACTTTTCGCACTCCACTCTCCTTTCTAGGGTCGATAACAATCCTAGTTGAGGAGCGCGTGCGTGTCTTGGCGTTTCTTGATATTAGCTGGAGTCAAGCGCGGTGAGGCTTCATTAGGGTCTGGCAAACGCCCGGTGAGGTCTTAGTGGACTTGCGAAACTGTTTGTAAAAGCGACTTAAATCGTTGTAGCCGACGTCTTGAGAAACGTTAACTATCTCTTCCCCCTTGGCCAACCGAAGGGGTGCGTCAGCCAGGCGCAGTTGGTGCAAGTAACCGCTGGGGCTCATTTCGAAATCACGTTTGAATTGCCGGGAGAGATGTTCATGCGTGACACCCAGACGCTCGGCAATTCGCGCGATGGATGGGTAGCTGAGATAATTTTCATCAATCACCCTCTTCGCTTTGACCGAAAGCAAAGATGGTTTTGGGTTCCATTCCACCGATTGATGGTTCTTGCCCCGTCTAACAATTTCTAAGGCGTGCGACACACCTGTCGGCAGTTCGCTGAACGATGTTTCAAACATTGTCGGAACCTTGATGAACCCAGCAGGCAAGGACTCGGTCGCGGCAACACCGACAAGCAGACCGTGTGCATTTTCGATGGAAGGCTGCGAAATGGTGAATGGAGGATATAGAACGCCAAAACATTTAGCGGCTGCCCGAACTTCCCTTGTTCCACTGATAAAAAAGACGTCGCCAGCCTTCAATTCATAAAGTTCGAGCAGCCATGCGGTGCAGGTGATAACTTTGGCCGCGAGCACTCCGTGAACTTCCAACTCATCCTGAAACAAGTATGCGCCATCTGCCAAAAAGCTCGTTTTGCGACGCGCTATCGCCCCACCTGCATCAGACTGCAGTTGAAAATAGGGTGCCGCTGAGTTGCGTTGGTTATTTCTCAATCGTCCATCCCGTTAACTTTTAGCCAACGGGCGGAGCGGGCGGAGCGTCAGGAAGAGCGATACCGTGAAGTCCTTCCCAATCCTCGGTGGGAACCATCTCGATCGCGTCCCACGGACAGCCGTCGAGAAAGGCGCCGTCGGGACCTTTGCTGATGCACTTCTGACAACCGATGCAGAGATAGGGATCAACCTCGATGCGCCCGAAGGGTGGGTGATCCTCGTCGGGCACCCAAAACATACACGCCTCGATTGGACAATACTCGATACAGGCAGGCGATCCCGCGCAACCGGTGCAGCAGTCTGTGGTAATAGCCAGAATCCGCGGTTTCTTCTTGCGCGTCGCCTTCCCGTCGCCGACTGACATGGGCCAGTGTTTATCTATGATGTCGTACAAGCGTTGTCTCCCGGGCAGTCCAGGTTCCGATCTTCAAGCCGACTCTAACATAGCCTTGTTGATTTCCTCAACGATTTGTGTCGTTTACAGGTTTCGCTTGAAGCAGCAGAGATAGCGGCGTTAAATGGAGATCTGAAAAAGGAGAGGAACCATGGAAGCGATAGCGGGTATCTTCGACTCACGCGCCGACGCTGAACGCGGTGTCTACGGACTTCGTTCCGCCGGAATTGCCAACGACAGGGTCGTCTTCTTAACGCCGGGAACCACGGACGAAGAAGTTGAGTCGTCGGTTCCTGTTACGGACACCGAACAACCCGGAATGGGGAAGGCGTTGGGCGGCGCTGTGGGCGGTGCGATAGGACTGGCTGGGGGCGGCACGCTTGGCGCGGCTGTAGCGAGTCTGCTGGTTCCAGGCGTCGGACCGGTGATTGCGGCTGGCGTTGTGGGCGCTGCATTACTGGGAGTTGGAGGGGCAGCTACAGGGGCAGCTGCCGGCGCCGCGCTGGAAAGGGAATTGGCCGAGGGGCTATCGCGTGACGAACTGTATCTCTATGAAGACGCGTTAAGAAAAGGCCGTTCTATCGTGATCGCTTTCGCCGAGGATGACGACGCCAGGGAACGGATACACAATGTGCTGGCGCAGGCTGACGCCGAAAGCATTGACGCGGCTCGTGAAAGTTGGTGGGTCGGCCTTCGCGATGCAGAGGAAGAGCATTACCTGGCCGCAGGTGGGGACTTTCGCTCTGATGAGGTAAGCTATCGCCTTGGTTTCGAGGCTGCCCTCAATCCGAAAAGGCGAGGGCGATCCTATGAAGAAACCGCTTCTGAATTGCATCAGACTTATCGCGTGGTAGCCGCTGACGAGGCTTTTCGCCGCGGATACCGGCGCGGGCAGGACTATCATAAGAGAGTAAGAGAAAGCCATAAAAGTTGAAAGAACTCCTGCTAAACCTCGGTGTCTTGATTGGCATTCTGGGTCTTAGCGCCCTCATCACCGGCTGGTTCGCACGAACAATGTATATCCGCTGTCTAGCCTGCGCGACTCTTAATGCCAGAAGGCGTACGAAGTGTCGGTCTTGTGACCGCGATCTGAGACAGGCAAAAAGTGCGTTACAGGAACGGGAGCGATAAAGCCTGAGACCAAACTCAGCTTGAACGTAAAAAAAAAGAGGTTCAGGCACTCAATGCACAGACCCGTTTGCGGTAGCCAATGGATGCCGGCATTCAACTTCGTCTCAACCAAGTGAGTGGGGCGGACAACCTAGTGCGCACTGTGAAGCCAATCCTAAATTACGGAGTAGGTTGAATGCAGTGATCCATTGGCTACCGCAAACGGTTCTGTATTGAGTGGCTTTGCGCGCCGCCAGATCACCGCTTGGCTTGACTCTTAACTAAGGATTTTGAACTTACTCACCGTCTTGTTCTGTTTATCAATTTATGTCACCTAACCCCCGATCTGAACCTCCGCCCGAATGGCAAACACATGCGGAGCAGACCAACTATCGCGAAACACCCAATTATGCCGAGACGATAGCTTATGCAAGAAGGCTCGATGCTGCTTCGCCGCTGATCCGATACGATTCGTTCGGACTTAGCGGAGAAGGGCGTGAGCTGCCGCTTCTGATTGCCTCCGAAGGCGATAGCTTCACACCTGAGGCAGCACGAAAGGCGGGCAAGGCGGTAGTGCTCATTCAAGCTTGCATTCATTCCGGCGAGCCTGATGGCAAAGATGCTGGTTTCGCTTTGTTGAGGGACATTGCCATCACGAAAACGCTTCCGGCATTGCTGGAAAATCTGGTAGTACTTTTCATTCCCCTCTACAACGCAGACGGGCACGAGCGATCGAGTCCCTACAACCGCATCAACCAAAACGGCCCCGCCGACATGGGCTGGCGGGCAACGACTACCAACCAAAACCTTAATCGCGACTACATGAAGGCGGATACGCCTGAGACTCGAGCGTGGTTAACCCTCTGGAACCAGTGGAACCCCGACTTATTCATCGATTGCCACGTTACCGACGGAGCCGACTATCGCTACAACATCACCTACCACTTTGAGCATCACGAAGGGATTGCGCCCAGTGTGCTTGCCTGGCAGCGAAAGGTGATGGATGGCAAGGTGTTTCCCGCTACTGAAAACGCGGGCAATGTGGTCTCGTGGTATCTCGAGTTTGCGGACAACCGAGATTTTGGTAGGGGCATTTGCGATTTCAATGGTAGTCCCCGCTTCTCCACAGGGTATGTGCCGCTGCGGAACCGTGCGGCGATTCTGATTGAAACGCATATGATCAAAGATTACCGATCGCGGGTCATCGGCACGTACGATTTGCTGAGATTCACCCTGGCGGAGGTTAGTCGAGATCCAAAAAGGCTTCTTGATGCAGTCCAGGCTGCTGACGAGCAGACGATCGCGCAGAGTCAATTAGATGCTGCCCGGCGCAAGGTTCCTATTGATTTCGAGTTAACCGACAAGACGGTACCGTACGACCTGAAAGCACTTGAATATCGTACTGAACCGAGCGACGTTTCCGGAGACGCCAGAGTAGTCTTTGGGACAAAACCACTAGATGTGACCGTGCCCATGTACAACACCTTTCGTGTCACGAAAGAAGTGACTCGACCGCTGTATTACATTGTGCCGCCTCAATGGAAGGAGGTAATCGCGGTTTTAAGCGCACACGGACTGCAACTACAACCTACGCCACGTGCTACGACAATTGATATCGAGAGTTATAAGTTTAGTGAGGTGAAGTGGCCCGCTGGCCCATTCGAGGGTCGGTTCATGCCTGAGTTCAAAACGGGATTGATTAGTGAGCGCAGAACGTTTCCACCAGGATCCGTGATTGTTCCGCTGGACAACAACCTGGCAAAAGTAGCCATTAATCTTTTGGAACCGGAAGCGCCGGATTCATTGGTGGCCTGGGGGTTCTTCAATGCGATCTTCGAGCAAAAGGAATACGGCGAGAGCTACGTTTTGGAGGATCTCGCGAGAGAGATGATGTCCAAGGATCCTGCGTTGCGGGCAGAATTTGAACTGCGGATTGGGTCAGATCCTGAATTTGCGTCCAGCCCCGCCAAGCGCCTCCAGTTCTTTTACGAGCGGTCAGCTTACTGGGACCCTCATATGAACTTATATCCTGTCGGCCGCATAATGAATTCGCTTCCGGTTACAACCTAAGGGACCCACTACCGTTTGTTTCTTTAGCTGGACTTTTTTTCTTCGGAACTGATAAAGTGAAAATGCGTTCGTCCCTGGGGCTATGAAGGCGAACGTCTTGGTTTATACCTTGGTTTCTCTTGCGGTTCGCTCCTCCCCGGTGTCCCCGCATTCAACCCCACTTCTAGCTTATTGGATATTAGAGCGTAAGGCTCTCTTGAGCTTAAGCGGCTTTCCCGGAGATTTCTATGCCTTCCCCCCTACCGAAAACCATCCTGCGTTCGCCAAAAGCGGCGTTAACTCTTACAGCTGGCCTGCTGCTGGTGTTGGCTCCGATCATTGCGGTCGTGCTCTATCAACGCCAATCGGCTCCTGCGCAAAAGATCAATTACTCGCAACTCTACTCGCTCGCCGAGGGCACAACTGCAGCCTTAGTGACAATTGAGGGCGATGTCCTGACCGTTCAGGCGAAGGACGAGTCACTGCTGCAGGCCACTGTTACCAGCGAGATAGCGCGTCAGGGCGTGGTGGAGCTTTTCCGAAAAAACAACGTTCCTATCGAATTTCAAACCTTGCGGCCGGGACCGTTGGCCAGCGTACTTAGCTGGTCAATTCCGCTACTTACATTCGCTCTGGTTGGTTTCATCGGATGGCGGGCCTATTGCAGTATGAGCGGGCGTGATGGCAGCTTCAACTATGCCGACAGCAGTAACAAACAGAACGTTACCTTTGCAGATGTTGCCGGTGTGGACGAAGCCAAAGCCGAGCTTGCCGAGACGATAGAATTCTTACGAAATCCCTCTCGATTTGGAAGGTTAGGCGGAAGGGTTCCGCGAGGGATCATGCTTGCTGGACGCCCGGGAACCGGGAAGACCCTGTTAGCTCGCGCCGCGGCCAACGAGGCCGCCGTACCGTTTCTGTCAGTCTCAGGGGCGAGTTTCCAGGAAAAGTTTGCTGGTGTGGGTGCGGCCCGTGTTCGCCGGCTCTTTGCTAAAGCGAGGAAAATCTCACCTTGTGTTGTATTCATCGACGAGATTGATGCTTTGGGCCGTCGCCGGGGACGAAGCAGCGATTCAGCTTCGACAGACCAGGACCAAACCTTAAATCAACTCTTGATCGAAATGGATGGTTTTGATCAAAACAGCAGGATTGTGATCATCGCATCAACCAACCGGCCGGATATCCTGGATCAGGCACTAACCCGTCCTGGTCGCTTCGATCGTCAAATCATTGTCAACCTGGCGGACGCGCGCGGACGCGAAGCTATTCTGCGAGTTCACGCCCATGGCTTACATCTCGAACCGGAACTCGACCTCCAATGGATTGCCAGAGGAACTCCCGGGTTCTCCGGTGCTGAACTCGCCAATCTGATGAATGAAGCGGCCATTGCTGCCACGCGTGATGATTCGGAGGCAATCGCCCGGAAACATATTGAGGCAGCGCGAGATAGAATTCTGATGGGAGCTGAGCGTCAGGGCTTTAGGATGGACGATGAGGAGCGTTACGCGACGGCCGTTCATGAAGCCGGTCATGTCGCGGTAGGCTTGTCCGCCAAGCATGGTGACCCGATCCACAAGGTTTCAATCCTGCCGCGGGGACAGGCTCTGGGCGTGACCCAGTCGTTGCCTGAGCGAGATCGCTTGATGAAGAAACGTGAGTACCTGGAAGATCAAATTGCCACGCTTCTGGGAGGACGAGCCGCGGAGCAGATCCTTCTCTCCACCATGACCGCCGGCGCCTCAAACGACATTGAAAGAGCTGTCGAGATTGCGAGACGTATGGTGAGCGAGTTTGGGATGAGCCCGCTGGGACCCATTCACCTGGGCGCCTCCGACGTGCCTCACAGTCAAACGTTGCTGGATCGCATCGAGGATGCCACCGCTGAAATTATCAATGAGCAGCTGAACAGGGCGTGCGATGTGGTAAGAGCAGAAGAGGGCGCAATTGCCCGACTCGTTTCGCGGCTGCTGGAACACGAGACTGTCGACTCCGATGAAATCCTGGAGTGTTTTGCCAGGCAAAGCGTGACGGAGGCAGCTTAGAAGACTTCTGTTAGTGGGCGAGGGCCTCTGGATGTTCAGCAACTTCTTTGACGGCCCGGCTGCGACCCCGTTTCGTCACCACTCCGACACCCGCGAAGATAAGTAAACTGGCAATAAGAATTCGTGAGTTGAATCTCTCGCCCAGGATCCACGGCGCAAGGCCAAAAGCTATCAACGGTTGAAGATAGATATAGGTCGCCACGGTGCTGGGCGATACTCGTGTCAGGGCCCAGGCGTTCAGGTAATACGCAGTCAGCGTGGGAACCAGGATTATGTAAATCACTGCCAGCCAGACGCTCGCAGGTAACGTTTGCAGCTTGTCGCCGCTTACCGCGTAAGCGCCGACGGGCAGTATTACCAGAGAACCAATACAAAACATCCAGGTAATTACGTTAAGCGCGCCATAACGTTTGAAGAGATCCTTTGAGACGGCGATGTAAGCCCCATATAACAGGCAATTTGCCACAATTAGCAGGTTCCCCGTGTTTGTTTGCACGGAAAAGTCAGCTCGCAGGGGATTCACGAGAAAAATAACTCCGCTGGCCGCCAGGACAATTCCCAGTGAGCGCCGCAAGGATATTCTGTCGTAACCAAACGCGATACTGACTACCAGCGTGAACACCGGAATGGTTGTTCCCAGCAAGGTTGCATTGATCACAGTTGTCAGAGCCAAACCCTTAATGAATAGGAGTTGATTAAGAGCGACTCCTAACAAACTGCACAGCACCAGCCAGGCAAGATCGCGTCTCGGTATTTTGCGAAACTGTCCCAGCTTGACCTGCAACAGCAGGAAGGCAACCGAAGCTCCCACCAACCGCAGCGCTACCAAACTGGTGCTGGACATTGACCGCAGCGCTACCTTGCCAACAATCGGCCAGGTGCCAAACATCAGCTGCACGCCAAATAGTGCGAGGTGAGGTGTGAACCCTCGATCTCTAATCTGGGGTTTAGAGTCCATTGTATTAAAAGAAAAGGACCGGGTTGATCCCGATCCTTCTGTTTCTGTCGAGAACTCTGCAAAGGTTTTCTAAACAACCAGGTACAGTGGATTCTCGAGGATCTTCTTGAATGTCTGCAGGTATTTTGCTCCGGTAGCACCATCGATAACGCGGTGGTCGCACGACATTGTGACACGCATCATTTGCCTTACCACAATCGCGCCATCGCGAACCACCGGCCTCGGCGACATTGCGCCGACCGCCAGGATGGCCCCCTCAGGTGGATTGATTACCGCGGTAAATTCGTCAATCCCAAACATGCCGAGATTGCTGATCGAGAAAGTCGCACCCGTATACTCTTCAGGTCGTAGCCTGCGGTGCCTTGCACGCTCAGCAAGTTCTCTCACTTCCGTGGCAATCTCACTCAGTGACTTTCGATCTGCGGAACGAACGACTGGGGTGATTAAGCCGTCTTCAATAGCCACCGCCACGCCGATGTCGGCCCGCTCGTAATACCGGACAGTTTTATCCTGAAACGATGCGTTGACTTGCGGATGCGCTATAAGTGCGGCGGCCGCAACCTTAATGATGATGTCGTTGATGCTGATCTTTAGATCCGGGTCAAGTTCCTTGATTCTCTGGCGCATCTCGGCAGCGCTATCCATCTCAATCTCGGTGGTGAGAAAAAAGTGTGGTATTGGGCCGAGTGAAGTGACCAGTCTGCGGGCAATCGTCCGCCGTATTTCGCTCGCCGGCTCATCGTGATATGGCGATGGTCCTGCGGCCTGCGGCGAGGGGAAACTCTCGACCGCCCGCAAATGACGTTGCGGCATCTGCGTGAGCGTGGCAGTGCCGGAGCTCTTGCTCTGACTCATGGCTGCCTCGATGTCGCGCTTGACGATACGACCACCCGGTCCGGTGCCACTTAGCGAGCGAAGGTCGACGCCGGCTTCCGCCGCCATGCGGGCCGCCAGGGGAGACACTATGAGTCGCCCTGAGGATGTGGCCTCGGGCTTTGCAGATTGACTACCATTGCCGGCAGCACTTCCACGCGGCTCTGCGGTCGCATCCTGGCGGGTGGTGCCATCTGAACTCTTGTTGACTTCAACGCCAGAGGGAACAGGGGATTGACTGGAAGCAGCAGCCGCGGCAGCCGCTTCCGGTTTCGCTTCCCTGGGCTTGTCGCTGGTTGGAGAGGCTTGAGCCGTTGATCCTTGTTCCAATGCCGAAATATCTTCGTCTGGCTCCGCGATTATCGCTATCAATTGACCTAACGGCGCCGATTCGCCCTCTTTGATCAGAATCTTGCGAAGCACCCCATTGCCAAGGGCCTGCATTTCCATCGTGGCTTTATCGGTATCAATCTCCGCCAGCGGCTCGCCCATCGAGACCTTGTCGCCTTCTTTTTTGAGCCAACGAGAAAGCTGTCCCTCTTCCATGGTGGGAGACAGTTTCGGCATAATCACCTGAGTTGCCATTAAGATTTGTCCTTTGCCAGTTGTCCGTCATCCGTGTCAAAGACTCAAGTCGGCCATTTTCCCCCGACAACGAGGAACAACGGACAACTGACCACGAACAACTGACAGCTTCTTACAGGTAAGACACCTCGCGGACCGCGGCCACCAGTTGATCAACATCTGGGATCGCGAGCTGCTCAAGGTTCTTAGCGTAGGGCATGGGAACATCCACACCTGAAACGCGCTTCACGGGAGCGTCCAGATAGTCAAACGCGCGCTCCACAATTTCCATGCTGATTTCAGCCGCAACACCGCAGAAGGGATGCGACTCTTCCGCTACCACTACACGATTAGTCTTCTTTACTGATTCCACAATCGCATCGATGTCCAATGGTCTGATCGTTCGGGGATCGACAACTTCGCAAGAGATACCTTGTTTCTCCAGCTGTTCCGCCGCCTTCAAAGCGACCGGCACCATTAACGATCTAGCCACAATCGTCGCGTCCGTTCCTTCGCGTTTAACGTCCGCGACTCCCAGCGGGATTGTGAATTCAGGATCCTCCGGGACCTCGCCTTTACTCCCATACATCCTCTCCTGCTCAATAAAGATCACCGGGTCGTCATCGCGAATCGCGGTCTTAAGTAACCCCTTGGCATCAGCGGGCGTTGAAGGCATCACTACTTTGAGACCGGGGAAGTAGGCAAACCATGATTCCAGCGCCTGTGAGTGTTGCGAGGAGACTTGAAACGCGGAACCCCCGGGGCCTCGAAAGACAATGGGGATCTTAAACTGCCCACCGGACATGTAGAGCATTTTTGCCGCGGAGTTGATGATTTGATCGGTGGCGAGAATTGAAAAATTAAACGTCATGAACTCGATGATTGGTCGCAAGCCGGCCATCGCCGCACCCACGCCCAACCCGGCAAACCCTAACTCAGTAATCGGAGTGTCAATAACCCTCTTAGACCCCAACGCTTCGAGAAGCCCTTTGGTCACTTTGTAAGCGCCCTGGTATTCGGCGACTTCTTCGCCCATCAGAAAAACATCCTGATCACGAAGCATTTCTTCCCGGAGCGCTTGGTTAAGCGCTTCCCGCATTGTGATAACGGCCATTAAGTGTTTCCTCTGATTACACGCCGCAAACTATTCGTTACTTGCTACTTGCCCGGTTTACCCGGAACGATCGGATTGGCATAAACATCTGCATACAACTCTTCGGGAGCGGGCTGCGGACTCTCCTCTGCGAATCGAAGGGCTTGTTAAACTTCCTCGGCGATGGTTTTCTCCATCTCTGCCACCGCCGCGTCATCGATGATCCCTTTTTCCTTGAGAGTCGAAGAGAAAAGTTTCACCGGATCTCGCTCCTGGTGTTTCTCAATTTCGGCGCGCGTGCGATAGCTCCCGGGGTCCGACATCGAGTGGCCCATGAAGCGATAAGTGCGCACCTCGAGTAATGTGGGCAGATAATCCTTGCGCGCTCGTTCAACAGCTCGCGCCGTAGCTTCCCGTACAGCCAGCACATCCATGCCGTCGACGAACTCTGAAGCGATTTCGTAGGCGCAGGCCTTCTCAGCGATATTCTGAAACGACATTGCGCGATCTAGCGACGTACCCATGCCGTATTGATTGTTCTCGCAGATGTAAATGCAGGGGAGCTTCCAGAGCTGAGCCATGTTTAGCGACTCGTGGAAAGCGCCCTGGTTGACTGCGGCCTCTCCGAAGAAGCAAAGCGTCACCTGGTCCGTGCCTTTGTATTTCGAAGCGAAGGCCACGCCGGTAGCGAGCGGGATCTGGCCCCCGACTATCGCATGTCCGCCGAGGAAGTTTACGCTGCGGTCGAACATGTGCATCGAGCCGCCCTTGCCACGGGAGCATCCGCCGGCTTTGCCAAACAACTCGGCCATCACCGCATCAGAAGATATCCCTTTGGCAATCGCATGGCCGTGCTCACGATAACTGGTCAAGACGTAATCATCAGTTCGGATTGCGGAAATTGCGCCTATGGCCACAGCTTCCTGACCGATGTAGAGATGGCAAAAGCCGCCAATCTTACCCATGCTGTACGCCTCGGCGGCTTTTTCTTCGAAGCGTCGAACCAACAGCATCTGGCGATAAAGCTCGATTAGAGTCTTCTCGTCAACATCGTCGACGCGGTGCTTCTGCTCTTGCTTGACGGTCTTGTGTTGTTGAGCGACCGCTTCGGGTGGGTCCTGATCGATTACGCCGGTTCTGCTCTTCTCTCCGGGTCCTTTACTCACTTCTGAAGGTGCGGTCTGTTTGCTCATGTGCTTGTGTTCTGGGAAACGATTCGTTTCTCTCCGCTTAAGGGCCGTGTGAACCAAGCCCAACGCGATCCTGTGCTCGTTACGGATTTAGGCGGCTGATTATACGCGACATTTGTGAGCACGTGCAAAACTGGACCCGGCAATCACAAAAAAGCGCACACTGCATGGTGCAGGTGCGCCGCGGTAACAATACGGATCGGAATTATCCCAAGACTTCGATCGAGCTGACTGGTGCTTCGGCGAGAGTTAGCAAAGTCTTGCGGCCGTGTTTATTGCGCTGCATTTTGCGGGCTGCAGCGGTGAGAAGTTCCTCACTCGTCTCGCCGTCTTCCGGAAAACATGCTACACCCAGGCTTACTCGGATCTCCACGGTCTTACCAGTGCGCACCGAAAACTTCTGGGCTTCGACTGCATTCCTAATTCGTTCACCCACCGACGCGGCCATCTGCGTTGACGCCATCGGCATGATCGCCACAAACTCGTCGCCCGCATAGCGGGTCAAGATATCCATTTGCCGTAGTTCGCGTCGAATTACCCCAGCGACGCTGGCCAGCACCCGATCTCCAATTGCGTGGCCATACTCATCATTGATCCGTTTGAAATCGTCGATGTCCATGCTAATCAGCGCCAGCTCTTCGCGATTCATGCGCTGTCCCTCGGCAATGCGCTGCTCGAGCATCATGTAAAACGCGCGAGCGTTGGGAAGCTCTGTGAGCGGATCGACAAGTGCGCTTTCCTTGGTTTTCTCATAGGTGAGAGCGTTATTAAGAGCGCTCGACGCACTCTGGCAAACTGACTCCAGCAGCCGAACATGCTCGGTGGTGTATGACGTAAGCTTCTTGGACAAGAGGGTTATAGCGCCAAAGGCGCCATCTTCGCGAATGAGTGGCGAAACGAGCACGCCCCGGTACTGTTTGGAGACATCCTCTGCCATTCCCACCATGTCCAGTTCAGGCGATGCATTACACATAGATCGCGCATTGGCGATAACCCAGCCCGTTATGCCGTCGCCGACGTTCACTCGGCGGCGGTTGAACAATTCGGCGTGCTGGCCATCAACGTGAGCAGCTACAGCCTTCCCCGACTTCTCATCGACAACAAAAATGATGCACGTATCAAAAGGCACTATGGCGCGCAGTTTGTTTGTCACCAGAGTGACGACGTCGTTGATACTTAGCGAGGAACCTATCGTCTGGGCTATCTCGTGAAGCGCAAACACCTCTCGCTGGGCCTGTGTGATGGACCTGAATCCTGAGGTATCGTAAGGCGTTCCCAGGTCGTCAGAGGCGAGGCCGGCATCAGGCTTAGTACTAGTAACGTAATCAACCGCCGGCGATTCGTGGTTAACCTGTTCCCGAATATCCTCATGGTTAATTAGGGCGTCAAACTCTAAAACGTTTTCTACGAATTTACGAACGACGCGAGGATCGAAGGCGGTACCAGCCATGCTCTCCAGTAGCTCCAGAGAATCTTCACGCTTCATCCCTTTGCGGTAGGGTCGATCGCAGCGGGTGGCGTCGTAGAAATCGACCACAGAGATGATCCGGGCTACCAAGGGAATGTTCTCCCCTTTTAACCCTTTTGGATAACCGGAGCCATCCCACTTTTCGTGATGATATCGAACGATGTCTTCTACGGGATAAGGGAAGTTAACTCGGCGGAGAATGTCGCCCCCGACTACCGGATGGATCTTCATTTTGGCGAATTCTGCCTCAGTTAGTTTGCCGGGCTTGTTGAGTATGTACTCAGGAACCGCCAGCTTGCCGATGTCGTGCAAGAGCGCTCCAGCGACAAGCGCACGCACCTCAGATTCACTTACCGAAAAGAGATTGCCCATTTGGCGAGCGTAGATCTGAGTGCGACGGACATGTCCGTGGGTTGTTTGGTCCTTGGCGTCGATGGCGATGGCCAGAGACTCGATTGTATTCATATGAATCGTGGCCATCTCTTCGATGTGCTTTCGCTTCTCCGCTTCACCTCGTGTTATTTCCTCGAAGCGTTTCGCGTTGAACCTGTAGAGCAGGTGCACCATGCTGGTAATCAGAAGGCCAAGGAGCACATAGGGAACGCCTGATCCTCTAATGGCTGCATAGAAGAGTACTGCGGAAGCCGCGCCGGCGACCTGAGTGGTCAGTGTCCATACAACACTCTCTTGTGAGGGAAGGACAGCAGCTTTGCCACCGTCGATACGGAGAAATGATGCCGTTGCCAGCGTGCTGAGAAGGTACTGGAGAACCGCAAGTACACAGACTGGTATCAGAAAGATGTTTAAAGGCAGTCCCCCCTCCAACCCGATGTTGGGATTGTCAGCAAAAGCCCGGACCAGCATTCCGTAGAATGAAGCAGAGACAAAAGTGGAAATCACAGCTATGGCAGTAGTGAAGATGGACTCTCTTCTGCTGCTCAGCCGGTAGGTCGACATCAAGCCAACGATGGCAGCTAGAAACGTTGCTGGTCCCGCTGTATCCGTAGGCGGAATCGCATAGAGCATAACGGCGAGGAAGACAAATGCGTCAGCGACCGACTTCCGGCTCTGGCTCACGCCATCCGTGCCGGTCAAGGCGACAGTGAAGCGGCTCGCGGCAAAGGTCAGCAGAACTAAATTGAACAGCGACGCAAGCCCGGCGGGGCTGAGTAGAGGTAACCTGAAGATTGAGAGTATCGCTGAAAACAAAAGCAACCCGCCCGTTGCCGAGATGACAACGAAGAGCGCGCTACTCTTCCAGTTACGTTTTTGCATCGTGACTTGAATCGAATTCTTGCCCAAATTGGGCTTTTGAGGTTGTCGAGATTTTGACGCCTGCAACGCCTGAATTAATTTGAATAGCGGAATGCAGAGAGTCGGGCTTGTGGTTTTCGTGAAATTGACCGGATGACCTTGGACAGGTGGTGGTCAACAGTGTTTGCCACCGCCGCTAAAGATAACTCTTTCAGCAGGTTGGAGTCAAGCCAATCCTCGGAATACTCGAGCGTCAAAGAGTATGGTGAAGATCCGTCAGACGCTTATCTTTGGTAACTCACTGGGGAAATAGCTACTTCAACTGGCGTTCAAGCGGAGACTGGCCGCTCTTGGGCCAACTGAGAAACTAGGCTTTCCGGGTCTGTCACTGGCTCGCTGCAAGTGAAGTGCTCGCAAACATAGGCCGTTGGACTGTTATTGACCAGGCGGCGATCGCGTAACAGAGGAATCAACTCGGAGTTTCGACTATCTCCAGGTGCAGCCTGGGCTACCACTTTGTTGGGAACGTAATGCTGCCAAGCCGCATTTCGCAAAAGGCGAGTTTGGGGCAAATCATGGTCGCCGATGATGGCAATCTCTTTGGGCGTTCCCAGATAAAAGTCGAGAGCGCAAAGAGCCCGCCCAAAACCAGATGGATAGCGGCGTAAGGAGTCGGCGACAAGGCGTAAGATAGTCACCGCCATCCTTCGGTAATCGTTGTTATCTGTTAGGGCAGCGAGGCGCAGCATCACTTCGGCTGCGACTGAATTCCCTGAAGGAGTGGCGTTGTCAAAATAGTCCTTTGAACGGACGATCAGGCTCTCGTGACTTCTGCCGGTGTAAAAGAATCCTCCGTCTTGATCATCCCAGAATTCCTCGACCATCTTGTTAATTATGGAGAGCGTCGCCTCAAACCATTCCAATTCTCCGGTAGTCTCGTACAGAGTGAGGAGTCCATCGCTAAGAAATGAATAGTCTTCCAAATAGGCATTCAGTTTCGCGGTAGCGTCTTTGTAGGTTCTTAAGAGCAGGCCGTCACTGCGCAATTTGTCGAGGACGAACCGGGCATTGCGTCTGGCGATCTCTAGATAATCCTGGCGGTCGAGAATTGCTGCAGCTTCGGCGAAACTCGCCAGCATCATTCCGTTCCAGGCTGTCAGAATCTTTTCATCACGATCGGGTTTCACACGGTTTTCGCGCAGCTCAAAGAGTTTTCGCCGCGAGCGCTCCAATGACTGCCGAAGGTGCTCAGGCGTAACGTTGACCTTGGCTGCTACGTCTTCGAGCGCCCGAGTGACATTTAGAATGTTCTTACCTTCGAAGTTGCCACCCTCTGTGACATCGTAATAAGCGAGGAAGAGTGCCGTGTCGTCCTTATCCAGGACAGAAGCGATTTCATCTGTACTCCACACAAAATACTTCCCCTCCTCGCCTTCGGAATCGGCGTCTTGGGTTGAATAGAAGCCCCCATTGGCATCTGTCATCTCCTGCACGATGTAATCAAGGACGCCTTCGGCAATCCCGCGTGCCGACTCGTCATGAGTTAGCTGGTAGTAGTGCAGATAGACTCTGGAAAGGAGGGCATTGTCGTAAAGCATCTTTTCGAAATGCGGGACCAACCATTTCGCGTCCGTTGAGTAGCGGTGAAAACCACCGCCAAGCTGATCGTAGATTCCGCCGTCGGCCATCTTGCGGCAGGTGTTAGCGACAATGTCTAAAGCTTCCTGGTTTCCGGTGCGGTGATAAACACGCAGCAGAAACTCTAAAGTCATGGCTGGCGGAAATTTTGGAGCCCCGCCAAAGCCGCCGTTAACCCGATCATAGCCCTTAACGATCCCTCTAAAAGCGTGGTCCAGGAGCGCCGGATCCAGCGGTTCATTCGATTCACGTGCCAGACTCAATCGATTCAGCTCGGCAATGATCGAAGTCCCGGTTTGTTGGATATCCTCCGGTTTTTCCCGGTAGGCCTCCGATATGCTGAGGAGAACGCGTGGAAAGCCAGGCATGTTGTATCGGTCTTCCGGTGGGAAATAGGTTCCGCCATAAAAGGGAACACCTTCAGGGGTAAGAAAGACGGTCATAGGCCAACCGCCGTGATGCGTCATCATCTGAACAGCGTTCATGTAGATCTGATCCAGGTCTGGTCGTTCTTCGCGATCAACCTTAATACTGATGAAGTTCTCGTTCATGAGGCGGGCAATATCTTCGTTCTCGAATGACTCGTGCTCCATGACGTGGCACCAGTGACAAGCTGAATACCCAATGCTCAACAGAATTGGTTTCTTTTCGGTGCGCGCTGCCGTGAAAGCTTCTTCACCCCAGGGATACCAATCCACAGGATTGTGG
>JAMQPH010000831.1 GCA_023717605.1 Pyrinomonadaceae bacterium | reverse complement strand
TGTCACCTTGTGCACCGGGTCGGCATTGGGAACCTTCAATCCGACGAGGGTATGACCAGCCTCGTGATAAGCGGTAACGCGTTTCTCCTCGTTCGAGATCACCATGCTCTTCCGCTCGGCGCCCATGAGGACCTTGTCCTTCGCGAGCTCGAAGTCTGACATGGCTACCAGTTTCTTGTTATACCGCGCGGCATTCAGTGCCGCTTCATTCACGAGGTTCGCCAGGTCGGCACCGGTGAAGCCTGGCGTGCCGCGGGCAATCACGCTTATGTCAACGTCCTCACCCAGAGGAATCTTGCGAGTGTGTACTTTCAAAATACCTTCGCGACCGCGCACGTCGGGGCGAGACACAACAACCCGCCGATCAAATCGTCCTGGCCGGAGCAGAGCGGGATCCAGTACATCGGGTCGGTTAGTCGAGGCGATCAGGATCACACCGTCATTCGACTCGAATCCGTCCATCTCCACGAGCAACTGGTTCAACGTCTGTTCGCGTTCATCATGACCGCCGCCGAGACCTGCGCCTCGATGACGTCCGACAGCGTCAATTTCGTCTATGAAGATGATGCACGGAGCATTCTTCTTGCCCTGCTCAAACAGGTCGCGCACGCGTGACGCGCCCACACCCACGAACATCTCCACGAAATCAGAACCCGAAATGGAGAAGAAAGGCACATTCGCTTCGCCGGCAATTGCGCGGGCAAGCAAGGTCTTTCCGGTTCCCGGCGGGCCCATCATTAGTACGCCTTTGGGAATGCGGCCGCCGAGCTTCTGAAACTTTTGCGGCTCTTTGAGGAATTCGATAATCTCCTGAAGTTCTTCCTTGGCTTCTTCGACACCGGCGACGTCCTTGAACGTGACGCGTTTCTGCTGGTTGTTAAGCAGCTTGGCTCGCGACTTTCCGAAGCTGAGGGCCTTGTTCCCTCCAGACTGCATCTGCCGTAGCATGAATACCCAGATACCGATAATAAACAGCAGCGGCGCCCAGGTGATCAGCATCGGCCAAAAATAGTTACTACTCCCTGACTCGTCCTCAAACTTCTCAACCCGTCGGGTCCCATTGACCATTTCATTGGCCTTCTTGAACAAGTCGGCCTTCATCTGATCGCTCGTGAGCTGAACGCGAATTTCCTGACCGCGCGTGTCGATGGCGACCGTCTCGTTTTGTTTAACTGTCAGCTGTTTTATTTCGCCCGCCTCGATTTTCGTGTAAAGAGCATTCAAATCGAGCGCCGTCGAATTCTTACCGGTAGGGTTTACCAGCTTGTAAAGCAGCAGCGCGCCGGCCACGATTAGTAACCAGAAGATTATTTGTCTTGCAGTCGAACTCAGTGTCATTAATGCCTCCGACGCCGATCATAACCCAGATGGGCGTCCTTTGTCTTTCCCCGCAACCAAAGTGCCGTCTCGCCCGAACAATTCTCGAATCCGGCGGCCCAACTCGTCACTTGGATGCCCGCTTGCCGATAGCAGGTTGTGTAACCTCTTCCACACGTATGCTCTGGATTGAGAAGCAGAATTACTCAAGCCTCATCAGTTCACTTCTCAGGTCAAGCACCTCCAAAAAAGCGAAACCGCCGTCCCATAAATCCGGCGGTGTCACTTTGGATTCTAGAGACTAAGACAGGGTTTTTCAACCCTTTTTACCGTTCACCCTGGCATCCAGCTCCAGCCAACCTCGCTTTCTAACCACCTTGCCGCCGTCTGGCAATTCTGCAATACGCCCGCCACGGTTACCCTCAGTCAAACTATCGACGGCCACCAGATGAACCATTTCCAGCCGCCGCAGGTCTCCTCGCCCTTGAGAAATCCATTGCCGCAAGGCCCGCCTACGCACTGCAGCGGGAGCACTCGCGAGGATGTCTACGTCAAGCCGTTTGGGATTGTCCCCCTTTTTCCGCAGTGTTTGAGGGGCTTCGAGACACGCGAGCCTCAGCAGTTTGTTGGCTTCATCGGTCAGCGCTCCGGCATCTTCGCGCAGAAGAGTAGCCGTCCTGGAGAGGGCCTCCACAATCTTGTTATTGAAAGAGTGCATAAGCGGTAGAAGTTGTCTCCGAACCCTCACCCGGGCGTATTTCTCGTCCTGATTCATCTCGTCGACGCGAAACTCTACTTTCCGCAAGCGGCAATAGGCTTCGGCGTCCGTGCGGCGTACCCACGAAAGCAGGGGGCGGGCCAACTGAATCGAGGATTTCGAATCGATTAGGCGGACAGCCTCGATGCCGCTCAGTCCTTCCGCAGCACTGCCTCGCAAGAGCCGCAGTAGGATGGTCTCCGCCTGATCGTCGAGCGTATGGCCAGTGACGACCAGAGGCGATTGGTTTTGCTTCGCCGTTTTCTTGAGAAACTCATACCGGAAGCGGCGCGCGGCTTGTTCAAGATTATCGCCGCTCCTGGCCGCCCGCTTCTTCACGTCAGTGCGCCGTTTTACGAACTCGTACCCCAATCCAACGGCCAGATTCTCAACCCAGTCCGCATCCTCTCGGCTAACCCCTCGTAACCTGTGATCAAGGTGAGCGACGGTGATTGTCAGTGATAGTTTTCTCGCTTTTACCAATTCGTCCAGAGCCAACAGCAAGGCAGTCGAATCCGCTCCGCCCGAAACAGCCAGAATCACATGAGTTTTCCCGGTGGGGAGTTTGAGAGAAAGCCACGAGCGAAAAAGGCGGCGGGCGAAATCAGAGATTCCCGGGATGGCCGACTTTCCTTTGGCGCGTAGCGTTTTCATCGGGGTGATTGTCAAACGTGGTTTGAGGACCGTCAACCCCCGAGGCACAATCCACTGGTAAAGGGCGTGAATATGCTGCCATAAATCCTGGTGTCGCGGTGTCTATTCTTCGGAACCCCGATTGTGTAGTTAGAACCCGTCTGGTTTCAAGTCCAATCTCAGGCTTGGGTTTTGTTCGCATCTTCCAACCAAAAGCTCCGAGGAGACCGCAATGAAACACTTCGATGCCACCACTGTAAGCTGCAAAGTCCAGATCGCCTGCCGAGACAAGAAACTCCGGCTCGTCGCGCTACTCGGCCTGCTATCGCTAGTGTGGGCCTGCTATCCCTCGACCGATGTTACTTATTCCAATCCGCAGGACTCGAGCGCAAATCAATGGCTAATCGAATACAAGACCGGTGAGGAAAAGGTCCATCTCACGCTGCGTTACGTGCGCAAACACGATGACCATGTTGGTTATAGCAACACAGGGTTCTTGATTTCGCCCGCTCAGTTGACCGGTCTCACGCGCGAACAGGCGATGTCCGTGGGAACTCACGTTGAGTTTCAACTCAAACGCGATGCGGGCACGTTCAATTTCGACGGTTGGTTCAAGGAAGGTAATGGGTCAGGGCATTTCACCTTCACGCCCAATGCATCGTTCGCCTCTGACCTGAACAGACAGGGCTTCGGCACCCCCACCGCCGAGCAGCAACTCTCGATGGCGATCAATGACGTGGGCTTCGCTTTAATTAACGAACTCAAGGCACAGGATTACGAAAGACCCACACTGGACCAGCTGGTGAGGATGGGAAATCACGGTGTCCGCCTGGAATACTTACAGGGTTTAAAGCAACTTGGCTATAGTTTGAAGTCCGTTGATTTCCTGATCAAGATGCGAGACCACGGCGTAACCTTAAACTTTATCCGCGAGCTTACAGCTCTGGGTTACTCGGGCCTGGCAGCTGAGGAGCTGATCCGCACGCGCGACCACGGCGTTAGTGCGAAGTTCATCAACGAGTTCATGGACTCTGGTTACACAAAGCTTCCCCTGGACGACTGGATTACTCTTCGCGATCACGGCGTGAGCACTAAGTTTGTGCAGGAACTTGAAGCGCTCGGCTATTCGCGCCTGCCCATTGAGCAATTACGGAGAATGAAAGATCACGGGGTCAGCGCCACTTTTATTCAGGAACTCAAGCAGCTTGGCTACGACAGAATACCGGTTGACCAACTGATTCGACTTAGAGACCACGGCGTCAGCGCGAAATTCATTCAAAAGATGAATGAGCAGGGGCATATAAGGATCTGACTCTGGATGAGTACGTGTCACTTCGTAACCGCGGCGAGCGAGAGTAAGCTGCCCACAGGGCGGCTCGAGCCCGGCTAATCTTGTCGGGTTAGGAAGAAAGTCTTACCCACTCGTGCGGCGGCGAAGCCACACTCGTTGCAAGCCACCTGCTGACAGGCAAATTGCCACAGGCCGTCTTCGAGGTTTCCAGGGTGGCTAGCTTGACATCCATCCTGCCCAACCTTTCTAATCTCAGACATCCAATTGGACATCAAAACGCTCTAAGACTTTCTCCCGGAATATTTCACGAGGCAAAAATATGACGTTTAGAAAATTACTGTGTGCGCTGATCCTGGCGCTGTTTACGTTGCAGGCCATGCCTGTCTTTGCTGACGAGGGCATGTGGCCCTTCAACAACGTGCCGCGCGCTGATATCAAACGCAAGTACGGATTTGAAGTTACGGACGAGTGGCTGCGGAGAGTGCAACTTGCCTCGGTGCGTTTCAATAACGGGGGGTCGGGTTCGTTTGTTTCGCCGAACGGGTTAGTGCTGACCAATTATCACATCGTTGAGGACATTGTGGGCGAACTCAGCTCCGCCCAAAAAGACTACGCCAAGGAAGGGTTTGTCGCGCGTACTCAAGCTGACGAACTTAAGGCGCCCAGCCTCGAGTTAAACGTTCTCGACAGTATTGAAGATGTCACCAGCCGGATTAACGGTGCGGTTACCTCTGGAATGACGGCAGTTGAAGCAAATGCCGCTCGGCGCGCCCAGATCACTGCCATTGAGTCGGAATCAGCTCAGGCGACCGGACTGCGCAGCGACGTGGTCACGCTTTACCAGGGCGGACAGTACAATCTCTACCGATACAAAAAATACACCGATGTGCGTCTGGTCTTTGTGCCGGAGTTCCAGGCCGCATTCTTTGGCGGCGATCCCGACAACTTCAATTTCCCTCGCTACAACCTCGACATGGCGCTGGTGCGAGTCTACGAGAACGACCAGCCGGTGAAGGTCGCGAACTATTTCAAATGGTCCAAGGTGGGAACAAAGGCGGGAGAGTTGGTCTTTGTAACCGGACATCCGGGATCAACTTCTCGACTCAATACCGTGGCACACCTCGGGTCGCTGCGTGACGTGAGCATCCCACTGGTGCTGCGGATGCTCGAAACGCGCCGCGACATGTTGAAGAAGTATATGGCCCAGGGCGAGGAGCAGACTCGTCTGGCGCAGAACGAACTGAACAGCGTTGAAAACTCGATCAAAGTTTACAAAGGTCAGCTAACCGGCCTTCAAGATAAGACCCTTATGGCCAAGAAACTTAAGGCGGAGCAGGCGCTGCGAGCTTCTGTCAACGCCGACGCCAGAAAGAAGCAGGAATACGGCGATGCCTGGGATGCTA
>JAMQPH010000816.1 GCA_023717605.1 Pyrinomonadaceae bacterium | reverse complement strand
ACGAGGTCTTCTTAGTGCCCTTTCGTTAGTGTCGCGCGCGGCTCTGCCGCCCCCCCAGTGCGGTAAGGCTTTGCCTTACCGAGCATTGTTATTCTGATATTGAGGCTGTGCCTCCGGTCTTGCGCGGAGGCGTAGCCTCAGAATAGAAAGGGGCGGGTTCCGGTAAGGCGTAGCCTTACCGCACTGGGGGTGGCAAAGCCGCAAGCTTGTTTCCGGACCTGCAAATTTCTGACGCAATCGGCGACTCCACTCACCCACCATTAACGAATTTCCAGGGCCTTTCCGGTAACGGTAAATCGAGCAGTGACTGTGCTGGTCGTTTGGGCATCTTGCCGTCCATTAAATCCAGGTTGTTTGCCGCCTATGTCGATTTGAAACTCGCCGGGTTCAATGAGGCGCTTCCCACTATCGTCGATGATCGACATCTGCTCGCTGGTTAGCGCGAACGAGACGCTCTGTTTTTCCCCGGGCTTGAGGAAGATTCGCTTGACTCCGGCAAGCGACCTGATCGGGACAGGTACAGTAGCGGCCACATCTGAAAGGTACAACTGGACGACCTCATCACCGGCCCGTTCACCAACATTCCGAACCTCAGCAGTTACCTTCAGCTCGTCTCCCGCTTTGAGCTTGTTAGTGCTGAGCTTCAAATTTTCATACTTGAATTTCGTGTAGCTCAGGCCGAAGCCAAATGCGTAGAGCGGCTCGTCTTTGAAGTAGCGATAAGTGCGCCCCTGCATCCGGTAGTCTTCAAACGGCGGCAACTGATCAACTGATTTGTAGAAAGTAACCGGAAGGCGTCCGCCCGGATTGTAATCGCCAAAGAGAACGTCAGCGATTGCGGTTCCGCCCTCCTGACCCGGATACCATGCTTCGAGAATCGCGGGGACCTGATCGTTGGCCCAATTGACGGCCAGCGCGCTGCCATTAAGCAGAACAACCACAACCGGTTTGCCCAGGGCGTGCACCTCCTTAAGTAATTCCTCCTGCGCCTTTGGCAATGAGAGATCGGTGCGATCACCGCCGCGGAATCCTTCGAGTTTGACCTCCATCTCCTCGCCCTCGACCGAGGGTGCGATTCCCAGGACCATTATGATCACGTCCGCTTGCCGGGCTTTACTCACGGCATCATCGTGCAGTATTCGAGCGCCGCTGGGCGGGGCCCAGAGCAGCTTGGCCGCCGCATAGTGGTTGGCATTTTCAGAATATTCGATCCGGATGTCGTAGGCACGACCAGCTTCAAGAGCGATCTCCTTAGTAACGGTTTTGGTTCTGCGGTTGGCGACTTCCTCAACATGCAGTTGGCCATCAATGAACACTCGCAGTCCGCCATTCCCCGCGGTGCCCAGTAGGTATTTACCCGACTCGGGCGGCGTGAGCTTGCCGGTCCAGCGAATCGAAAAGTTATCCGCAACGACTTCAGCAGCCGGGTTCAGCGAGCCCCAGTCGAAGTTTACTTCCGCGTCGGTCCTGACCAGCGCAGGCTCGCCTTTCATCTCTCGATTATTGAAATACTCTCCTCTCAAACCGGTGGCTGAGCCGGAGCCGCGCAGAGTGAGAGCTGAGGAGGAAACAGGCATGGCGTAGGCGCCAATCTTGAACATTCCGGGAGAATAGAGAACCTTAGTTTCCGGAGAAACCTTGCTCTGAATACCGGCGAGCGGCGTAACGGACTTTGACGGTTGTCCGTAGTAATTGCCGAGCAGTACCTCTGGCGCATCCGCATTCGGCCCGATCACGGCGAGGGTTTTGATGTCCTTCTTCAGCGGCAACAAGGGACCATCGTTCTTTAGGAGCACAATTGACTCACGCGCCGCCTTGAGCGACAACTCGCGATGTGCGAGCGAGTCGTTCGCTGAGAAAGGAATGCGCGCGTAAGGAACCATCTCTGGTGGATCGAACATGCCCAGCCGAAATCTGCCCGTCATTAGTCGCTTCACAGAGATGTCGATTTCGGCTTCGCTGATCAAGCCATCTTTGACGGCCTGCACCAACGATCGATACTCGCGGCCGCATGTTAGATCCGTGCCGGCCTTCACTGCGATCGCAGAAGCCTCACCCTCGGTCTTAACGAACTTATGACGGAGGTAGATGTCGTCGATGGCTCCGCAGTCCGATACCACGAAGCCGGCAAACCCCCACTCTGTACGCAGAATGTCGGTCAGTTTCTTGTTCGCGCAGGCGGGCTCGCCATTGGTACGGTTGTAAGCACACATGATGGAGGCGGCGCGGCTTTCCACCATGGTGGCCTTGAACGCGGGCAGGTAGGTCTCGCGCAAATCTCTTTCATCTGACTTAGCGTCGAATTCGTGGCGTTCAGGCTCGGGACCGCTGTGTACCGCATAATGCTTGGGAGTCGCAACCACCTTCAGATAACGAGGATCAGTCCCTTGCAAGCCTTTCACGAACGCAACTCCCAGTCTCGCCGTCAGATACGGATCCTCACCATATGTTTCCTGGCCGCGTCCCCAGCGCGGGTCGCGAAAGATGTTGATGTTGGGACTCCAGAAAGTGAGTCCCTTATAGCGTCCACGTTCATTGTTGCGCACGAACTCATGATGTTTGGCGCGAGCTTCAGTCGAGATTACATCTGCCACCTGATGCATCAGATCGGTGTTCCAGGTCGCGGCCAGGCCAATCGCCTGCGGGAACACGGTGGCATGGCCCGCGCGGGCGACACCATGCAGCGCTTCGTTCCACCACTCGTATTCAGGGATGTCGAGGCGCTCTACGGCCGCGGCGCCGTTCATCATCTGCGAGACTTTCTCTTCGAGTGTCATGCGCGAGACGAGGTCGTCAACGCGTTTCTCGATTGGCAAGGAAGGATTTTTGTAAGGCGGTGTCCCACTCTGCCCGTTGGTAAGATGGCGAGGATGACCAAGCGTAAGGGTGGTGAAAATGAACATGCCGCACGCGGCGACCCGACGATTGTTTTTCATAAGCTTCGCATCCGCAGATTTCGCAGATTACGCAGAAATATTTAGGCAGCAACGCGAAGAGGCCGAAACCGTCTGTTCCCATCATGTCTCTGCTTATCTGCGCAATCTGCGGATAGTCCTTCGACTCATCGGACACCAAACAGGATATCCACGGTCAACTGATCGAGACGCT
>JAMQPH010000809.1 GCA_023717605.1 Pyrinomonadaceae bacterium | reverse complement strand
AATCCGGGTTGCTTGAGCAACATTCGCGCACCGTAGCGCAGGTCCTGCAAGAGTGTGTGCATCTATATTTCTCCCACCTGTGACGGTTCTTTGTACTTAGTTCTTTGTACTTTGCTGTTTCTCTTTCGCTTGAGGCGACATCAAAGGAGCCTCTACGTAGAAGAACAAGAACAAAGAACTAAGTACAAAGAACCAAGACCAAAACCTCACTCGTAACGCAGTGCCACTAACGGATCGACTTTGGTCGCTCGCCGCGCGGGAATGTAAGAAGCTAGCAACGCAACCACGAACAGTGTGCTGACAACGATCGCGAACGTTCCCAGATCGTTGGTCTTGACCTCATAGAGCAAACTCCTCAGCAGCCGCATCAGACCGAGCGCCGCCAACACTCCAATTGTCATACCTACCAGGGACATCACGAGTCCCTGTTTCAACACCATCTTCAGAATGTCGGAAGCCTGCGCGCCCAGGGCCATGCGCACTCCGATGTAATGAGTCTGTTGGCTTACGGAGTTCGAAATGACACCGTAAATACCAATCGAAGCCAACAAGAGCGCTACGCCGGCAAAGATTCCAATCAACAATGCCGGGAACCGACGCATGAAGGCGGCCGGTGAATCGCCGATCAGTTCCTCCATCGAACGCGCGTTAAATAGCGCCAAGTCGGCTTCCAACGTACGCGCCTCATTACGAATTGCGGCCACCAACGCAGTCGGATCGCCTTTTGTGCGAACTACCAGGTTGGTTCCCACACCAGGAAACCGGCGGAATGGGTAATAGATAACCGGCCGAATAGATTCGTCCAACCCGCCGATCTTCACGTCACCGACTACGCCGATAACCAGGTCCGTCTGTCCTGCGAAGGAGTTGTATGCCAACCTGCTTCCGACTGGATCGCGCCCGGCAAAAACCTTGTCAGCGAGCGTTTTGCCGATGATGACAACACCCGGGATTGGGATCGGAGGCAGGCTTTGTCCCCGGGCCTGGGCCTGAGCTTGCGTCTGTGCCTGGGCCTGGGCCGCTTGGCGCTGCGCCTCGCCGTCTCGCTCATCAAACGCTCGTCCGGCGATCATGGGAACGCCGAGCGTTTGAAAATAGCTCTCATCGACTACGCGGATGTTCGCCTCAATCTCCTGCCCAGGGGGCGGAACAGGATCGCCATCGACGTAAAAACGCGTCGTATTACCACCCTGAAGCGGGAGAACGTTGACGGTTCCGGCGCCCGTGACGCCGGGCAGGGACTGTACGCGATCGTTTAGCTGATCATAAAAACTTACTTGCTTGCCGACATCTGTGTATTTGGCAGCAGGCAGGTTCACGGCCATCGTCAATACGTTCTCAGGATTGAATCCGATATTCGTCTCCAACAGCTTCAGCAGTGACTTCATCATCAGTCCTGCGCCCACCAGCAGCACCACAGCCATGGCGATCTCTGTTGTCACCAGAACAGTGCGCAGTCGGTGCCGCGCTCCACCCGCACTGGATCGGCCGCCTTCCTTCAGGACTTCGTTCAGGTCTGGCCGCGACGATTGAATCGCCGGCGCCAAACCAAACACGATTCCAGTCAAGAGCGACAGCCCAAATGAGAATGCAAGAATGCTCGAATCGATGCGCAGTGTTTTGAGGAATGGAAGCGCATTGAGCTGACTGTCCGGCAGGGTTGCGACCAGAGCATCCACGCCCCAGTATGCAATCAACAACCCCAGTGCTCCGCCCGCCAGCGAGAGCAACAGCGCTTCGGTTAACAGTTGGCGGACAACACGCCACCGGTTTGCTCCGAGCGCAACGCGAATCGCAATTTCCTTTTGGCGCGAAAGCGAACGGGTAAGAAGCAAACTCGCCACGTTGGCACAAGCAATCAGAAGGACAAACCCGACGGCTGCGAGCAAGACAAGCAGTATCGGTTTAACTTGTCCAACGAGTTGCTCCTGCAGCGGTACCAGCTTGACGCCTGTTCCAGCGTGGGACTGGTTGTGTTCCTGCTCGATCCGCTTTGCTATGACACCCAACTCCGACAGCGCCTGCGACTCACTGACGCCTGGCTTGAGCCGCCCAATGAGATTGGTGCCGTGCAGAAAGCGCCGCGTGAGTTGAGCATCGGTGGGTTGATACGGCCGCCAAAGGTCGGCGTTTCTGAGTGCAAACTGAAAACTTGCTGGCAGCACCCCTATCACGGTGTAACTGTCGCCGTTGAGTGTGAGCGACTGGCCGATGATCCCAGGATCACCTCCGAACTTTCGCTGCCACATTCCGTACGTCAGCATTGTTACTCGGGGCGCGCCTGGTTTGTCTTCACCAGGTTGAAAAGCACGACCGATGACAGGCTCGACTCCGAGTACGGAAAAGAAATTGGCCGTTGCCGCCGGAGCGAAGACGCGTTCCGGTTCGCCGCGCCCGCTCATGATCGCGCCGCCTCCGGTGTAAGCTCCGATATCTAAGGACTGGTTTTGCTGATAGTCCTGATAGTCGGGATACGAGAATTCGCGTTGCGCAAACTCCTTCTGCGGCGTGCTCTCCCACACGTGGTAGAGCTGCTCGGGAGATTTGTACGGCAGGCCGCGCACCAACGCCGCATCCACGACCGTAAAGATTGCCGTGCTCGCTCCGATGCCGAGCGCCAGCGTGATGATTGCAATCATCGCGAAGCCCGGTTTCTTCAGCAGCGTGCGAAGGGCATAGCGCAAGTCTTGAAGTAGTTTGTGCATCATTCGTCCTCCATGCCGATATAGGTCCAATGAGTCCTGTAGGTCCTATTCAGTCCCGTCACTCGTAACGCAGCGCTACCAACGGATCGACTCTCGTCGCCCGTCGCGCCGGCAGGTAACAGGCCAATAGGGCAATCGCAATGAGCAACAATGCGATCGATCCAAAAGTAAGTGGATCGGTTGCGCTTACCTGATAAAGCAAACGAATCATCAAGCGGGTCATAAGCCAGGCCGCACCCAGGCCCAACGCAACGCCTATCAAGACCAACACCATGCCCTGCTTCAAGACCATCCGCAGGATGTGGCCCATCTGGGCTCCCAGAGCCATGCGAATTCCAATCTCTTGTGTGCGCTGATTAACCAGGTAGCTGATAACTCCGTACAGCCCGATCATCGTTAGCACCAGAGCGAGAGAAGCAAAGATACCCATCAGGGCCATCAGAAACTTCCGGTCAGCTACGCTGCGGTTCACCAGGAATTCAACCGTGCGGATTTTCCACATCGGTTGATCAGCATCAACTTTCCATAGTGCCTGGCGGACTGACTCGGACAGGGCCAGCGGTTCCACTGTGGTCCGAACAACAACCGTAGCGAAGTATCCGGGCTGTTGGGTGTAGGAGTTATACACTTGCGGTCTTGATTCATCGTCCAGCCAATAGTGCTTCGCGTCTCCTACAACCCCCACGACCGTCCCCGTGCTGCCGTCTTCCAGGAACTTGACCTGTTTGCCAAGCGGATCCTGGCCCGGCCAAAACCTCTGCGCCATGGTTTGGTTAATGATGAGAACCGGCGGGGTGTTGAGCTGATCCTGAGCGTCAAAGAGTCGGCCTTTGATGAATGGGATGCCGATGGTCTCGAAATAATTCGGCATCGCCGTATTGAACATCACTTCCGGTTCCTGCCCCTGGGCGGGTGGTTCTCGATCTGGTAGGACGATTGCAGTCGTGCCGCCGTTGCCGCTGAAGGGCAGACCCCGCACCAGTGAAACCGATTGCACACCAGGAACTTCCTGAATGCGGTCCATCACCTGGCGATGAAAATTCCATTGAGCTTGAGGCTCGCGATACTTAGAGCGCGGCAGTCGATATTCCAGAGTCAGCAGTTTTTCCGGTCTGAAGCCCAGGTCAACGCGCAGCAGCTTGTCGAAGCTCCGGATGAGTAAGCCGGCGCTGACGAGCAGTAATAGAGAGAGGGCCACCTGGGCCACAACGAACGCGCCGCGCACACGATTCCAACGTGCTCCTTCACCACTGCCTCGGGCTCCTTCTCTTAAGAAGGACTGCAGTTCAGGTCTTGCGAGTTGCAACGCCGGGACCAGGCCGAACAGCCAGCCGGTCAGCAATGAGAGGGCAAACGCGAAGAGTAGAACGCGAGTATCCAGCGTGGCGTCTTCCGTACGCACGAAGTTCTGCGGCAGTTTGAGCAGTGCATACAAACCCCAGTGCGCCAGCAACAGCCCACCGGCGCCGCCGGCCAGACTAATCAGAGTGGTCTCAGTCAGCAGTTGTCGAATGAGCCGCCACCTGCTCGCACCCAACGCCGCACGTACGGCAATCTCTCTCTGCCGCGCCAGGCCACGAGCCAACAACAGATTGGCCAGGTTTGCGCAGGCGATCAGCAGAATCACTCCGACGGCCGCGAACAGCAATCTGAGCATCGGACGTACGCCGCCAACCATCAGTTCGCGGAAAAACTCTACCTTGGCGCCGCGCCCTGCGTTTTCTTTGGGATAAGCCTGCGCCAGTTGGTTCGCAATAGTGGACGCCTCTGCCTGTGCCTGTGATAACTCGATCCCCGGCTTGAGGTGGCCGAATGCAAATAGAAAGCGCGCATCCCTCTGTCCGTTATTACCTGGGAAGTTCGCAACCGGCATCCAAACTTCGACATCCGCATCGAAGGGATGTTTGAAGCTAGTGGGCACGACCCCGATGATGCTGTAAGACTCGCCGTTAAGAATCAGGCTCTTGGCTTCCAGATTCCTATCTCCGCTAAGTCGCTCCTGCCACATTTTTTCGTTGACCACTGCGAGTTTCGCCGCGCCCTGCCGGTCTTCGCCTTCAGCGAATGTGCGCCCGACAACGGGAGCGAGGTTGAACACTTTGAAGAAGTTTGCCGACACGAATGCGCCGCGGACACGATCGGGCCTTTCGCCTCCAGTGAGGTTGACGCTCTGGGTCTGGAAGGCAGTCAGGTCTTCGAGCGATCGCATTTGTGTCTGAAAGTCCTGCGCCTCAAGAATCGAAACACCATCACGATCACCACTCGGCCCTACTGCTGCGAGAACAACTAATTGATTGGAGTTGTGATACGGCAAGGCGCGAAGCAGGACGGCATTAACGACACTGAATATGGCGGTGTTTGCTCCAATGCCCAGGGCAAGGGTGATTACCGCGATTACTGTAAACAGCGGTTTCTTCGTCAGCATCCGCACGCCATAGCGCAAATCTTGTCTAAGAATTTGCATCAGTCCCTCCATTACTGATTGCCGAATAGGTGCAATAAGTCGTACAGGTCCTATAAGTCCTTTCTACTCGTACCGCAGCGCCACCAGCGGATCTACTCTTGTTGCCCGTCGCGCTGGGATGTAGCAGGCGACTAAGGCAATGAAAATCAAGAACACAGAAACAGCCGCGAACGTTGCGGCGTCGTTGGGTGCAACTCCGAATAGCAATGTCGTCATCAGGCGTGTCAGCCCCTGCGCCAACGTGATCCCGATCGCGACGCCGATCAGCGTGAGCATCACTCCATTTCTTATGATTAGTCGGAGTACGTCGTTCCTCTGCGCGCCAAGAGCCATGCGAATCCCTATCTCCTGTGTGCGCTCGGCCACTGAATAGGCAATGACACCATAGACACCGAGGGCCGCGAGCAACATCGCGATTACAGCAAACAGCCCAAACAGCAACATGTTGAATTTGCGTGGCGCCACTGTGTCTGCCACAACGTTGCTCATTGTCTTGATGTTCGTGACCGGCTGATCTCGATCAATCTCCGCAATGACGTCTCGGATCGGAGCCGCAAGCTGAGTGGGATTCACGGCGGCGCGGACAAAAAGAATTTGGTTAGGCTGCAGTCCAGGTGGTCGCGACAAATACCAATCGGCCTCAGGTACTGAATCGATCGCACGATGCGGTAGATCTTTGGCTACCCCAACAATTGTCGCCGGAGGGTTATCCGGTCGCGGCAAACCCACCGCAATCTGCCGACCGATGGGGTTTTCATTGGGCCAGTAGCGGTGGGCCATGGTCTCGTTGATGACTGCAACAGGGGGCGCTGCTTCGGTCATATCCTGGAACGTAAGATCACGCCCCTGGACCAGCGGAATGCCGAGCGTTTGGAAGTAGTTAGCGCCGACCATCTGCCAGCCGGCGAAGTTGGGATTGTTCAGATCCAGCTGGCGTCCTTCGATTGAGAAGGGATCGTTACGCGTGACGCCGCTCAAAGGCCTGGCGGTGCTCAAACTCGCAGCTTCGACACCAGGCAGGGCTTCTACGCGATGGACGAGTTCTTGAAAGAATCCGGAGATCTGCGCGGGTTCGCGGTAACGCGTGTCGGATAGGTTTATCTCCGCAGTCAGCAACTTATCAGTCGCGAGTGCCGGCTGGACCAGTTGCAAACGCAGAAAGCTATTGACCAAAAGACCCGCGCCAATTAACACCACCAACGACAGTGCAACTTCGCCAATAAGAAGCCCGTTACGCCAGTAGTGCTTTCGCCACCCACCGATTCCAGCCCCTTTGTTTTCCTTCAAAGTCCGCTGCAAATTGAAATTTGACGCTTGCCAGGCTGGAAGCAGGCCAAAGATGAGGGCAGTGAGGACAGTCAATAGAGCAGTAAAGACCAGCACTCGCCAGTCCACAGTTATCGATTGCATTCGCGGCAGGTTCGCCGACCACGCAAGCGAATCCACTCCCCAGAATGCGATTAGCAAACCCGACGCGCCACCAACGACGGCGATTATCAAACTCTCAACGAGCAACTGCCGGGCAATTCGCCAGCGGCTGGCGCCCAAAGCCAACCGAAGAGCCAACTCCTTTTGTCGAATTGCCGCCCGCACCAGCAGTAGGTTCGCGACATTCGCACAGGCAATAAGCAGCAGCAAAGCCACCGCTCCGAACATTAGGAGAAGTGGACGGCGACTGCTACCAACGGCCTCTTCCTGCAACGGTGAGAGCGTAATTCGCCAACCACCATCTGCCCCGTTCGGCCCGCGATAACCGCGATATTCATTTTCGAACCGCTGGCCGAGTGCATTCATCTCGGCGCGCGCCTGTGAAACAGTGACGCCGGACCTAAGGCGAGATATGACATTTAAATAGTAAGGTCCCCGGCGCTGGGCCACCTGGTCTTTGGAATAGACCAACGGAATCCACAAATCGGCAGGTTCTGCAAAAGGAAGACGCGCGTGCGGAAATTGAAAGTCTTCTGGCATCACACCGATGACGGCGTAGTCCTGATCATCGAGCTTGAGAGTTTGGCCCACCGAGTTGGAGTTGCCGAAGCGACGTCGCGAAAACCCATGACTGAGGACGACTACTCTGTCGGTGTTTTGACTTTCATCTGATGAGAATCCCCGGCCCTGCTCAACCTGCACGCCCAGCATGGAGAACAGGTTCGGTGTGACCCCTGCCCCGGGTACGCGTTCAGCGTGCTCTCCTCCGGTTAGATTCAGATTCCTATTCTCGAATGCGGCAACCTGCTCGAAAACCTGGTTCTGCGCACGATAGTCTTCGTACTCCGCCGACTTGGCCGGCAATCGCTCGATGTTCAGCTTCAAAAAGTTGCCCCAGATCATCACCAAACGATCGGACTCGCGATAAGGCAGCGGCCGCAGCAGTACAGCATTCACCGCGCTGAAGATGGCGCTATTGGCGCCTATGCCCACGGCAAGCACTGCCACGATAATGATGATGAAGCCCGGGTGCTTGCGAAGATTTCTGATGCCGTATCGAAAGTCGTTCATGTCACTTCTCACCACGTAGCATAGACTTCAGTCTGTGTCGCCGCTTTTTTGATCACCCAACTTTGAACTTCTTGCTGCCCGGAATCACAGACTGAAGTCTGTGTCCTTCATTCGTATCTAAGCGCCGCCAGCGGATCGACCCTGGTTGCCCGCCGCGCCGGGATGTAGCACGCCAGCGAAGCGACGACGATCAGAGTCGAGGCAACAACACAAAACGTGACGCTGTCCGTTGGTGCCACCTGGAACAACAAACTCGCGAGCACACGCGTCATCCCGAACGCACCGACTAGTCCGATCGCCACTCCAATGAGGACGAGCGACATTCCGTTTTTTAGCACTAACTTCACAACGTCTGAGGCGCGGGCGCCGAGTGCCATACGGATGCCGATCTCCCGCGTACGTTGCGTGACCGCGTAGGACATCACACCGTAGATTCCCACCGAAGCCAGCAACAAAGCGCTTAGTGCAAAAACTGCAAGGATGTAAGTCATCAAACGCTTTGGCGAGATTCTTTCGTCAATCATCTGATCCAGTGTTTTAACGTTTGAGACAGGCAGAACTGGATCTAGCGAACGCACTTCGCTGCGTACTGCAGACACAAGCCGGGTCGGATCCTGTGTGCCCCGAATAACCAGATTCATTGTTCGATACGAGTTTTGGGAGTAAGGCAGGTAGGAAGTGGGGTCGGCTATCTCTTCCACATCGTCATTTTTAACGTCAGCCACCACCCCGATGATTTCGTGCGTTTCCCTATCGTCGCTGCCGAGATGTATTCGCTCTCCAATCGGCTGTTGGCCCGCTAAGTACCTTTTTGCAAACGCCTCGTTAACCAAAATAACGCGGCCGGCCTTCGCGTCATCTTGTGCTGTAAACAAGCGGCCCCTTCGTAATGCAGTTCCAATGGCCTCAAAGTAACCAGGCGTAGTCACGCGTACTTGGACAAACGGCTCCTTTCCTTTGCGGAATGGCTGCTGTCCAACAATCTGGAAAGTATTGCTGTTGTTTGATGAGCTGAAGGGAACGATGTCGATCGCTCCAGTCTTCATCACTCCGGGCAGGTTCTCTATGCGACCCTGAACTCTCTGATAAAAGTCCAGCCGCTTCGTTTTGTCCTCGTAGCTATCTGGCGGTAGCGAAATCTCCAGCGCCAGTACGTTCTCGGGTTTGATGCCGAGGTCGGCGCGCAGCAGTTCGACGAAACTCCGGACCATTAGTCCAGCCCCGATAAGCAACACCAGCGATAGTGTTACTTCGGATACCACCAATATGCCTCGTAGCCGGTTGTGGCCGCCTGTGTCCGAGTCACTCCTGCCGCCTGACTTGAGCGCTTCATTCAGATTGGTTCTCGATGAGTGCCATACTGGCGCCAGGCCTGCGAGCGTGCCCGAGAGCACCGACACAACGAAAGTAAAACCAAGAACAGTTAGGTTGATGCCAAGACGGTTCCATCCTGGGATGAACCTTGAGAAACCCTCGGGAATGCCATTGGCCAAAGCCTGAATGGCCCAGACCGAAACCAGGAGGCCGAGTGCGCCACCCAGTAACCCGAGCATTGCGCTCTCTGCAAGCGCCTGGCGAATCAGACGCCCACGGCTCGCGCCCAGAGCTAAACGCACCGCAGTCTCTCGCTGTCGCGATACAGCTCGCACCAGAAGCAGATTGGCGACGTTTGCGCAGGCAATCAGCAACACGAAGACAACTGCACCCATAATGATTGGCACGCCTGTGCGTGCTCCTCTCACTGCATCATCCGTGAGAGTCACTACGGAAACGTCGCGCCCGCTGTTCGTTTCCGGAAACTGTTGTTGCGCGCGCCCGGCAATACCATGCAATTCGGCCTGGGCCTGAGCGATAGTGGCACCCGGCTTCAACAAACCGATGACCCTGAGGTAGTGATTCACTCGATTGCGCTGCTCTTCGCGGTCGAACACGAGAGGTGTCCACATCTCACCGGCGTTGTAGGGATAGTTGAAGTCCGCCGGCATGACGCCGACAACTGTGAAGACTTTTCGGTTTAGCGTGATCGTCTTGCCGACGACATTTGGATCACCGCCCAGGTGTTGTTGCCAAAAACTATGCTTGAGCACTACTACCTGCTCGCGCCCCGGCTCGCTCTCTTCCGGCAGGAAGGTGCGTCCACTGGCCGCCTTCACACCGAGCACATCGAAAAAGCCCCGGGTCACACCGTAACCCGGAAACCGTTCCGGCTGCGCACCGTCACTAAGATCGAACGACAGTTGATCGATGGCAACCAACTGCTCACAAGCTTGGGTCTGCTCCTGCCAGTCGGTGAAGTTTCCCGGAGCCACTGATCCATGCATGGTTCCAACCGCGAGATTCTGTTCCCACAAAACAAGGAGGCGGGCTTGGTTTGGAAACGAGAACGGATGCAGGATGAGTGCATCAACAGTGCTGAAAATGGTGGTGTTGGCAGCGATGCCCAGCGCCAGGGTCAGTACCGCGATAAGGGTGAAGCCTGGTTTCTTGCGCAGCATGCGCAGCGCGTAGCGCATGTCGTTGTAGATGTCTGCGATCATATTTTCCTCTTGTTGTAGCGCGGACTCTAATCTATTGACTCACCTAGCTCGGCCTCGACTCTAATCAACCCAACGATCACAGACTAAAGTCTGCGTCACTTACTCGTACCTCAGCGCCACCAGTGGGTCGACTTTCGTTGCCCGGCGCGCCGGGATGTAGCACGCCAGGAAAGCAACGGCGAGCAGAACCATTGCGACCGCCGTGAATGTCGCCAGGTCGGTCGGAGCCACTCCAAACAACAGACTCGACATTACGCGTGTTACGGCGAGCGCTCCTGCCAGCCCAATCGCCGCCCCGATCAAGGCCAATGACATCCCACTTCTCAGCACAAGTTTCAGCACATCGCTCATTCTTGCTCCCAGCGCCATTCGGATTCCGATCTCCTGCGTGCGTTGCGCGACCGCGTAGGAGGTGACGCCGTAAATGCCCATGGCCGCCAGCAACAAGGCCACGGTTCCAAAGACGCCGAAGATCACCAGACTGAAGCGCCGTTGATCCAACGATGATGAGTAGACCTGATCGAGAGTCTTAAAGTTAACAGGCAGTTCCGAGTCGAGCGATCGAACGACTTCGCGCATTGTTGGCACTAACGCGGTAGGGGCGACTCGGGCACGAACCACTACGGACAAATCAGACGACGGCGGCCGTTGAAGGCTATTTGCGTAGACTGTGGGACGAATAGCCGCATCAAGCGCCCGGTCACGCACGTCACCTACTACTCCGACGACGTGCAACAACCGCAAGTCTCCATCCATGTTTCCGAACTGAATTGTTTGCCCAATCGGGCTTTCGTTTGGCCAATACTTCGCAGCCACTGATTTGCTAATGAGTGCGGCAGGTGGCGAGTCAGCTTGATCGCTCCGATCAAAGGTTCTGCCCAGCAGGATCGGGATTTCCATCGCCGCAAAATAGCCCGCGCTGGCCCGCCGAAAGTCTGCGTCACCGGTCCTTGCCGGATTGTTATTAATTAGAAACGTCCCATCGGCGCCTTCGCCAGTCAAAGGCAGCAGGTTAATAGTTCCGACCGCGCTGACACCTGGTAACTGGCCCAGCCGGTCGATCAATTGCTCCTGAAATAATCTTTGTCCTTTTTCTTCCGCGCTCAACTCGACTGTTGTTTCAGGCGCGATGCCGTGCTCTTGCAAACGTGTGTAAGATTGCATGAACTCCTGATACTGTTTCTCGGTGAAGGGCACATAAGGCAGGGATAGCTCCATCGCCACGGCGCTTTCAATGCGAAAGCCGGGATCGACTTTCAGCAGACGGTAGAAACTCTTGCCCAGCAGCCCGGCAGCCACCAACAGAATCAAAGTCAACGACATTTGGGAAACCACCAGGAGACTTCGCAATCGCTGACCTGCATGACCAGACTGACCTCTGCCGGTTTCCCTGAGACTTCCTTCCAGGTCCTTGTTTGAGAAGCGAAGCAGCGGCACAAGTCCGAGCACAACTGCGACCAGCACCGAAAGGCCAAGGGCGAAAGCAATCGCTCGCGCATTGACTCCGATCTCATCAACGCGCGGCAGACTCTCTTGATTCAGCCCAATTAAAAGGTCAACTCCCCAATACGAAAGCAGCACACCCAAAGCACCGGCAGCGAGAGCCACCAGTAAATTCTCGGTGATGAACTGCCGCGCCAAATGCAGGCGAGTTGCACCCAGCGCCGCGCGCACCGCGAGCTCTCGTCGTCGCGCTGTTACCTGGGCCAGCAGCAGGTTCGCAACGTTGGCACAGGCCACCGCCAGCAAAAATGCGACGGCCACTAGAATCATCATTAGGACACCGCGCGCATCGCCCACGATGTAGTCCTGCTGCGGGATCAAACTGAAATCCACGCCGTACATGTCTTTGCCGTATTCCTGTTTGAGTTGTTTGCCGATGGCACTGACTTCGGCGCGCGCCTGTTCAATCTTGATATCCGAACGCACTCTGGCAACCACGTGCCAGTTGTGCGCCGAGCGTGAGATTTCGGGCACCGATCTTTCTTGCGGGATCCAAACCTCTGCGGCCCGCGGAAAGTCAAAGCCCGGAGGCATTACTCCGACAACAGTGAAACCCTCATTGGAAATCCTCAGTGTGGTTGCGGATAAGTCTGATTTTCCACCCAGCATTCGTTGCCAAAAGCCATGACTGATCACGGCCACTGGCACGCCACCCGGCTTACTCTCTTCGGTGGCGAAGGTACGACCAAGAAACGGCTGTGTGCCCAGCACACGAAAGAAATCGGCTGAGACGTTGAAGGTATTCGCGCGAGCAGGTTCGCTGCCTCCGGTGACGGTAGTTGGTCCCCCACTGTAGTGAGCGACCTCATCAAGCGTCCGGCTGCGGGTTCGGAGATCTAGAACGTTGGGTTCGGCGAACTGCATTTTGCCCCCGGTTGGGGAAACCTCACGCACCTGGACGATTCGTTCCGCTTCGGGGTACGGCAGGGAACGCAAGAGCACTCCGTCCACCACACTGAAGATTGCCGTACACGCTCCGATGCCCAGCGCCAGCGTGATTACTGCGATAGAGGTAAAGCCGCGTCGCTTCACCAGGTTTCTGATTCCGAAGCGAATGTCTCTAAGAAGTGTTTGCATGATCTTATTTCGTATAGGTCCATAGAGTCGTATAGGTCCTATTTCGTATCTCCCCCTCACTCACTCATATCGCAGTGCTACCATCGGGTCGACTTTCGTCGCCCGCCGCGGCGGGATGTAGCAAGCCAGCAACGCCACAATTGTCAGCACCGCCGTTACTACAACAAACGTAGCCGGGTCTCTTGCGGTCACTTTGAACAGCAAACTACTCATCAGCCGAGTTGTCGCGAACGCCCCCGCCAGACCTATTCCCGCGCCAATCACAACCAGAGTCATTCCCTGACGGACCATCAACTTCATTACATCAAACTGCCGGGCACCCAACGCCATTCGCACTCCAATTTCGTGTGTGCGTTGCGTTACGGCGTACGACATCACGGCATATATGCCGGCTGAGGCGAGCGACAGCGCGATAAAGGCAAACAGTCCGAGTAGAAGCAGAGTGAAGCGCTGCGGGGCAATGGAGTCACTCAACTTATCGTCGAGGGTTTGCACCTGGGCAATTGGCTGGTCCTTATCAATTGCTCGAATCTCCCGCTTGATAGCAGCGACGAGACCAACCGGGTCGACGGAAGTCTTCACGAGCATGTCTGCGGCCCGAGTAAAACCATCCTTCCACTGCGGCGCTATCTGAGTCCATGGCCGGTAGATTTGGACGTGGCTTTCCTCGTTCAATCCGTTTTGCTTGACATGTCCGACAACTCCCACAATCTCCCAGCTGTTATCTCCGCCGAAACGGAGCCGCTTACCGAGCACATCACGAGCAGATTGGTTTGGAAAGCTTCGCGCTACAAACTCCTGGTCTACAATTACAACCAGCGGAGTTGTTTCGGTGTCGTGAGCGTTGAACAGCCGCCCTTCAAGCAAAGGAATTTCTAAAGTCTTGTGATAGTCCTCGCTCACGTCATGCCTGACCGCTACCGGCCCACGGCCTGGCAACGGTTCCGGCTGCCCTTCGATCAGGTAACTATTGTAAAAGGCGCGGGCGAGAGGAAAACCGGTGGCCACGGCTACGCGTTCAACTCCCGGAAGGGCTGAGACTCGCAACATCGCCTCACCGTAGAATGCAAAAGTCTGTGATGCTTCCTTGTACTTGGCGTCGGGCAGGCGAATGCGGAAGGTCAGGACATTTCGCGGCTCAAATCCCGGTTCAACGGAAGTCAGCTGATCAAAACTCTTGACGGTGAGCCCGGCTCCGACCAACAACATGAGGGCCAGCGCAATCTCTGCGGCGACCAACGATTTTCGCAGTTTCCCTCCCGAACCTGCGGATGAGATACGGTCACCTTCCTTGAGCGCGTGGTTCAAATCTAACCGTGAAGTTTGTAGGGCTGGGAAGAGGCCGGACAAGATGCCTACGATCAGAGTAATAAGAAACGTAAAGCCCAGAACTCGCCCATCAACGCTAACTTCGTCCATTCGCGACAGAGCTACGCCCTCATCGAGTTTGGAGAGCAGTTTGACTCCCCACGTCGCCAGCAAAACTCCCAATGCGCAACCAAGAAAGGCGAGGATCAGGCTCTCAGTAATTAACTGACGCAATATTCGGCACCGGGAGGCGCCGAGTGCGAGACGCAAGGCAATCTCCCGGCGTCTGGTTGTGGCTCGCGCCAACATGAGGTTGGCCACATTCGCGCAGGCTATCAACAACATGAAAACTACAGCAGTGAAGATGACACGTAACGACTGGCGTGAGTCGCCGATGTAATCATCGAGAAAGGATCGAATTGTTACCCCTACGCCGGTGTTCGACGCGGGATACTCAGTTGCCAGACGAGCGGAGATGGCACTGAGCTCGGACTGCGCTTGCTCGACGCTGACACCTGGTTTCAGCCGGGCGGTCACCTGCACTGAGTGCGAGTTTCGATCCTGCATAAACTCCTGGTTGTTGAACCGGCCAAGCGGTGTAAAGATATCGTTGTTGATATTTGTGCGTCCGTAGAAGTCAAACCACGAGGGCATCACGCCGATGACCGTCCAGGGCTCACCGTTGTAGTTGATCGATTTACCGATTGCGTCAGTAGAGCCGGCGAATTGA
>JAMQPH010000801.1 GCA_023717605.1 Pyrinomonadaceae bacterium | reverse complement strand
AAACAGCGACATACGATCATTGTTGCCAATGTCCACGACTTTCCTGGGCACATTGCCTGCGACAGTGCCTCGAATTCAGAGATTGTCGTGCCGATAATCAAAGACGATAAGCTGATCGGCGTTCTCGACCTCGATAGCCCGACGGTTGCGCGCTTTGACGAAGTGGACGCGCGAGGTCTGAATGAGCTGGTCGAAGTCTTCCTTGAGTCAACGAGATTAGAATTGTAGGGGCGTCCCTCCGTGGGCGCCCCCGCGTGGCGAACGTCAACGGGCGCCCACGGAGGGACGACCCTACAATCTGATTGTGGATCCCTCATGAGACCGCAAGGAGCATCATGATCAAAATACGCAAAGCAAAAGACCGCGGCCACTTTAATTTTGGCTGGCTGGACACGTATCACACGTTCTCTTTTGGCGACTACTACGATCCATCGTACATGGGCTTCCGCAGTTTGCGAGTGATCAACGAAGACTTTGTGCACGCTGGTCGCGGGTTTCCGACCCATTCCCATCGCGATATGGAGATCATCACTTACATTCTCGAGGGTGCGTTAGAACATCGGGACAGCATGGGGAACGGTTCGGTGATCCGCCCAGGTGACGTGCAGCGCATGACAGCTGGTACCGGTGTATCCCACAGCGAAGCGAATTCTTCGTCAGAAAACTCCGTGCATTTGTTGCAGATCTGGATCCTTCCTGACGAACGCGGACTGGAGCCCGGCTATGAGCAGAAGGCCTTCTCCGATGAGCAGAAACAGGCCGGCTTGTGTTTGATAGCTTCCGCCGACGGCCGTAACGGCTCAGTCGCGGTGCACCAGGATGTGAGCGTGTATGCCTCGGTGCTGGACAACAACCAGTCAGTGAATCATCAATTGGCGGAGAATCGGCATGCCTGGATTCAAGTTGCGCGAGGCGCCGTCGTGGTCAACGGCGAGAATCTCGATCAGGGTGATGGCGCGGCGATTAATGGCGAATCCGAATTCACATTAACTGGTCGAAATCAAGCCGAAATATTGTTATTCGATATGGCCTGAGCTGCCCGTTGAGAACCGTGATCAGAATTTCACCCGAATGTTTAGATCCCCCAGAGCTTCGAGGTTTTTCTGTTCCAGCGCAAAGACTGTTTTACCCACCTTGACCTCTACCATTTGGGCCCGGGCGATCGTGTCGAAGGTTTTATACGGCACCGAAACCTCCAGCACTTCCTTCATCACGTCAATCCATCGATCGCCGGCAATATTCTGCGTCACCAGCCCCATCCTGCCCAATCTCAGTCGCTGCCCGTCAGCCACAACGAACAATTCGCGCTCATCGAGAGGATGTCGTTTATCCCAGTCCTTTGTCTCGAAGATTAACTGCAACTTTGCATAGCGTACATAATCAAGTTGCTTTCCCGGACAGTGAAGCGAAGCGACCAGGCTGACGCAGGTTTGTTCAAGAGTACTCTGGAGGCCCTTGGCTCCGCCGCAGGTGATTCGCATTTTCCTGAGCGTCACCACAGTCTCATGATTAAAGCCGTCGTACTTCGTTTCAATCTTGCCGCCGTGATCAAGCTCCGACGAGCTCGGTTCCGACACTGACGGCGACTTAGCCAGGGATGGGTTCAGGGTTTTCGGGAGCAGGCTTGCGCTCTGAATTAACAACAAACACGAGCAGATAAGAATTATTCGTTTCATGACGCACTTCCTGACGAGAGATTGCTGGTGTTGAATGGAGTGAGATTGCTGAGGCAAGCGCGGTCAGGGTCTGTAAGCAACTGTAAGCAGTAGACCCACCCGCTAAAGTGAATATAGGGAAGCGGAGACGACGCTGTCAACAGCTATGTGGCTCGTGTTAGACCACGTCAAATATTTAGTACTTGAATCCCGATTCGAATCGCATGTACTCTTAGACGTGACAGACAAGTCCAACGGTTTTCAGCTTGCCCTCCCACAGTGCAAACTTCCTTGCCGGTATTTAATTGATGCCCAGCGCCAAATCAACAGAATCACTGAGTAAAATGGGAATTATTGGCAACCTGGCAACGATGAGTGTCTCGGACCTGCTGCAGTTTCTGGCGGTAGGAAGAAAGACGGGAGTGCTGAAGTTTACCCATGGGAAGGTAGCCAAAGGGATCTATTTTGAGGATGGCTTCATCGTGGGTTCGAGCACTAACGATCCCACCGAATACCTAGGCCAGGTCCTAATCCACTACGGAAAAATAAACGAATCCCAGCTTCAGGCAGCGATGGAAGTCCAGCGTAAGGATGGCGGCCCAAGGTTGGGGCAGATTCTGGTGAAGCAGGGCGTTCTCGGTGATGAAGAAGTCGTAGAAATTCTCAAGATTCGCACCTTGGAGATCATCTACGATTTGTTCTTGTGGAAAGAAGCGCACTTTGAGTTTTGTGTCGAGGATCCGCTGCCAGCGGACTTTACACGAGTGGATGTCGAGCCAACCAAAGTCATTATGGAAGGAATCTATCGGGCTGATGAGTTGGCCCGTTACCGAACGTTGATTCCCTCAGATCGGACGGTCATGGAGTTGGGCGCCGGTTGGACTTCATCGCTGGGAATCGGGAAGGAAACTCGCCAGCTTCTCTATTTTCTCGAGAAGCGCATGTCAGTATCAGAAATCTGCTACAACATGCACACATCCCCTTTTGCGGTGTACGCGCAGCTTTACGACCTCGTCAACAAAGGCCTGGCAAATGTGGCTGGTGAGCTCCCGGAGATTCCTGATCCGATCAGCCACATGCCCAACCTTCCCGAAGGCGCGTCGGAACTTCTATTGCTAGCCCGTGGCGAATTAGATAACGACCAGGCAGAAAAAGCGCTGTCGATTATCCACAACGTGCTGCGCAGAGAACCGAATAACACTGCTGCGGAAAATCTCTTGATCGAAGCCGAGAGGAAATTTATCTCAGCGGTTTATGCAAAAATTCCACCCACCGGGATACCCAGGATAGTTCTTAAGCCAGAGGAGTTGGCAAAAAAAGAGATTGGACCTCAGGAAGGATTTGTTCTCTCTCGCATCAACGGCGAGTGGGACATCGAATCGATACTTTCCATCTGCCCGTTCCGCGAAGCCGACAGCCTGCGAATGATCAAGTCAATGATGGACAACGGGATTATTGGTTTGTAGCTTAAACTCCTTTCCACGCTCTTTCCGCTCAGCCGATAGCAGGTCCGTAGTTCTTTCCGTCACGCTTGGTATTGGTTCGAAGGAAGGTTCGGGTAGGAGTTTTCCCGTTTCCGCCGGTGGAGAAGATTCCGGTTTGGGTAATGGTCGCTTGGATGCTTTGAGCAAGGATTCCCGATAGAGCATTAGGACTCCGTAGGCGACTGCTCCCAAAATGAAAGCAAGAAACCCCAGTCCTACGGCCAATTTACCTTCAACAATGATGGTTTTGTAAATGAGGCCCCAAAGAACTACCAAAGCAAATACGGAGGCGACGAGGGCTCCAGGGATCTTAGCCCAAAGTTCGACTTTGCGCTGCCGTTCTCTAAGATTCTATCTACATCTGTGGCCGGAAGTTGCTCGAAGAGCGATTGCACAACTTTCTCTAAACTCAAACCGCATGAGCGACAGAATTTCTGTTCTTCTGAGTTTGTTTTGCCACAGTTTGGACAATACATTGATTGCCTCCCGGACTAGTTCGCACTGGCGCGGTGGTGCTTCGAGCCGAACCCTCTCAATCTCTTTTTTGCGATCGATATGCTTCGGCTTTGACCAGCCATTCAAGACGCTTTCGATCAGCCTCCGACGAAATACTCAAAAAACGCACGCCAAAACCCGCGTTAGGGTATTTGTAGGCAACCTCACCCTTCACCTCAATCCAATCCTCGTTCTGTAGACGCAACTTGAAATAAATGATCTCACCGACCGCGACCTCGGCAATCGTATCAATGAAGCACCCACCCGTATGGATGTCTCCCGTTCTTGCTTCGTATCTGCCGGAAGCGCCCTCCCACAACACCTCTATAAGAGCCGGCACACGTCCCTGACTTCTGCGTTCGTCACTCATAGACCCTCCCGGAACTTTGAATATGAATTGAGAACAGTGTCTTAAGAACAACTATGAACTGCGACCTTCCGCGTTATGCTATTGGTTACTGCCTGCCCGCCCTTTCATCTCATTCACAGCTTCCGGGACTTCCGCCACCTCGGCTGGTTTTTCACCCAACACGACGCGCACGGTGTGCGTTTGAGCATCGTCGGTGAGGGGAATCTCAGTGCCAGTTTGTGAAGACCAGTCGAGCTCCAGTGTGATTAC
>JAMQPH010000786.1 GCA_023717605.1 Pyrinomonadaceae bacterium | reverse complement strand
AGCTGATCCGGCTCGAGGCCGGACATATACGCAAGACCGGACGCAGCGCCCAGGGCGTGCGCTTGATCAAGACCGACGAGGGCGACATCGTCACCAGCGCGTCGCTGGTCGAGGCAGCGGCGGAAGACGAGGGCGAGGAATGAGAAGTAGCAGTCTGGGGTGCACCCCTGACGTGAGACAAAAAGTTAAGAGATACCCTTGGCCCTTCGAAAAGAAGCGATTGCTTTCGACTGGACCATTGCTGACAATCAGGCCGGTTGGCGAAGCGGAGGCGAGCTCTGCTGGAGAGCAACTCGCCAAGGAATAACCAACCGGAGACTCATCAAGACGATGAGCGAGGGCGTGGCTGCGAAGTCGCGCCCTCTCGCTTTGCTCATCGGATTGATAGATTTCCCGATGCCTCAAAAAACTCAGCCGTTCTGAATTCATGCGATGCGACATCTATCTGGCCCAGCTAATGCATCGAGCGCAGTCGCAAAAATCGATTAGAGGTCAAATACGTGCGAAAAGTTTTCCGCGATTTGGACCGGCAGTTCGATTTTCCCCACACCTGCTCATGCTTGGCCCACCAGCAACTCTGATTGAAGCAGCAGTTGCTGCTCAAACTCGACCGGCGGCAAATACCCCAGCCCCGAATGCAAGCGCTTCTGGTTATAGACGCTTTCGATGAACTTGCCAATGCCCCGGTGCGCCTCAGCAAAGTCGAGATACTCAGTGCGATAAACTTCTTCGTACTTCAGCGTCTTCATGAATGACTCGGCCTGGGCGTTGTCATAAGGATTGCCGCGTCGGCTCATGCTGATCGAAATGCGCTGCTCAGTGAGCAGTTCGGTGTAAGCACCCGAGGCATACTGCACTCCTTGATCAGAATGATGCACCAGCCCGGGCCTGACTCGCCCCCGCGCGATCGCCATCTGCAAAGCCTCCAGCGCCAACTTGGCCTCGAGCGTGCGGCCCAAGGCCCAGCCAATCACCCGCCGCGAAAAGGCATCCAGAATCACCGCCAAATAAACAAACTCCAAGGCCAGCCGAATGTAGGTAATATCGGCCACCCAAAGCTGATTCAAGCCGCTCACCTTCAAGTCACGCGCCAGATTCGGATACACCCGCAGCTGGTGGTTCGAGTCAGTGCTGCGCACAAACGCTCGCCGCCGCAGACAGAGCAGATTGTCGGCGCGCATCAGCCGCAGCACTCGTTTGTGATTCACCACCCAATCCCCACGTTGCAGCGCCGCCGTGATCCGGCGATAACCATAGGCCGGCATCTCCACCGCTAGCTTCTGGATAGCGTCTCGCAACTCCATTTCTGTTACGTTCTCAGCGACCGGTTTGATGAACCGATAGTATCCGGCTCGGCTCACCTCCGCAGCGTCGCAGAGCCTGGTTATTGTTTTTTCTTCGGCTTGGATCCTCTGGTAGACAGTCCGCCGCCATTGCCCAGGGCCTGTTGCTCCTCGAAACTCCGCAACAGTTTTTTTAAGAAATCGTTCTCCATTGTCAGCTGGCCGATCTTTCGCTCCAGCTCAGCCTCGTGACTCTCAGCCAACACCCGTCGGCCTTGACCGGAAAACGCTTTCGTCGGTTGTGCTTTGAACTCGCGGCGCCAACGATCCAAGGTATTGGCATTGACTTCCAACTGCCGCGCCACATAGCCTATCGGCTTGCCGGATTCCAGTTCTTTGACCGCCGCCAATTTGAACTCTCGTGTAAACACCCGTCGAGACTTGTCCATAGACCCTCCTCTTGCAGTTTAATTTGGGTCTTAACTATTTGTCTCATTTTTGGGGTTCACTCCATTGAGTCATGTATCTCATCTTGTCTTTGTAAACTAAATCTCCGGCAAGCGAAAACCGACTCGCTGGAGTTTGCAACACTGACTATTTTTCGCGGTCCCGCAAAATTGAAAGATAGGCGCTCCACGGTCCAACTGCGCGCGTGTAAACCTTGGCCATGGTCCGGACTATCTGCGCGATGTG
>JAMQPH010000817.1 GCA_023717605.1 Pyrinomonadaceae bacterium | reverse complement strand
ACTTTAGAACTTATCCCACCAGGGGGGAGACGTGAGACTCTTCGGGCGGCCCTTTGGGCGGCCGATTTGCAGTTAGCTCTTGCGCAGGCCCGGCCAACTGGCGGTCTACGGTCCACACGCCTATATTTCAGACGGTATCAGTACGGCGGGAATACCAAGCAAATATCTACCGTGGTCGCCAGCGCAGCCTTCGCTGCCAAATTGTGATGAGGAGGAAACCGATGATCACACCTAATGCGTGGCAAACGCGCGCCCCGACTGCGGAGGCCTACCTGGACGAGGGCCTGCGGCAGCACATGCTGCGCGTCTACAACTAGATGGGCGTTGGCCTCGTCCTGACTGGGATCGTGGCCTTCCTGGTCGGGTCAACACCGGCGATCTACCAGCCAATCTTCGGCACGCCCCTGAAATGGGTGGTGATGCTGGCGCCGTTGGCGTTCATCTTTTTCTTCTCATTCCGCATTCATGCGATCTCGGCTGCTACCGCTCAGGGCCTCTTCTGGACGTTCTGCGCCCTAATCGGTCTGTCGCTCGCGTCCGTATTTCTTGTCTTCACCGGGGCGAGCATCGCCCGAACCTTCTTCATCACGGCGGCGATGTTCGGCGCGACCAGTCTCTACGGCTACACGACGAACCGCGACCTCTCCACCATGGGGTCCTTCCTGTTCATGGGGCTCATCGGCGTGATCATCGCATCCCTGGTGAACCTATTCATCGGCTCAAGCGCGCTTCAGTTCGCGATTTCGGTGATCGGCGTGCTCGTATTCACGGGGCTTACCGCCTACGACACGCAGAACATCAAGGAGCAGTATGCTGAAGCACACGGGACCGAATCGAACTCGAAGCTCGCCGTGTGGGGCGCGCTGTCGCTCTATCTTAACTTCATCAACATTTTTCAGCTTCTGCTCGGCCTGACCGGCGAGCGGGAAGGATGATGGTCGATGCACGGTAGGCCGGAGCAAGCTGCGTGAGGTCGAGCGGCATTCATTCCGCGTGGGAGCCTCTCGCAGCCCGGTCCGGCGCTCCCTGCTTAAGGATCGCGCTATGGAGATCGAAAGCACCACATTCGGCGCTATCACGATTGACGGGAAGACCTATGCACATGACGTGATCATTCGCCTGTCCGGCGACGTGGTGAAGCGGAAGAAGAAACTGTCGAAGAAGTACTACGGCACCTCGCACGTGGTCTCGAAAGAGGAAGCGAAGTTCGTCTTCGAGAAGGGCTGCGAGCAGATCATTCTCGGCTCGGGCCAGGAGGGCAATGTCCAGCTGTCGCCGGAAGCCGAAGCCTATTTCGCGAAAAAGGGCTGCAAAATTCTGTTGCAGCCGACGCCCGAGGCAATCCATGTGTTTAACAGCTCGCATGCCAAGAAGATTGGGCTTTTTCACGTGACTTGCTGAAGCGGATCGGTGCTCGGCGCTACGGCGCTGCGGTGCCCGTGTAAGTGATTGGTCTACGGCTTCTTCGGCATTGCTGAGAGCGCAAACGCAAGTTACCAAGCCAGCTCGGCCCCTTGATAGTCGATGAACCGATGACCGGGTGCCTGCCCCGCTTCGATGACGTCGGCTATCCCAGCGACGCTCTCTGCAACGCTGAGCGGCGCGTTGGGCCCGCCCATGTCAGTCCTGACCCAACCGGGATGCATCGTCAGCACTGCGATGGGTCGGTCTCGAATATCCGTCGCGACAAAGCTGCGGGTCAGAGAGTTGAGAGCTGCTTTGCTCGCCCGATAAAGTTCAATACCCCCCGAAACGTTTTCGGCGACCGAGCCCATTTGTGAGGACATGAAGGCAAGCGTACCG
>JAMQPH010000771.1 GCA_023717605.1 Pyrinomonadaceae bacterium | reverse complement strand
CAACAGGATCGTTCCGCCTGATCTAACCACACGGCGCAACTCCGCAAAAGTCTTAGCCGGTGAACTGACTGAACAAAACACCAGCGTCGCAAACGCTGCGTCAAATACCGCACTCTGAAATGGCAGATCTTCTGCCCGGCTTTGAACCAGTGACACGGCCGCCGGACGTTTCTTGCCCTGGGCAATCTTGAGCATCTCACGGCTTGGCTCGCTGGCCACCCCACTGGTCTCGTCCGGATAGAAAACAAAGTTGCGACCGGTGCCGGCGCCGAGCTCGAGAATGCGCGCGTTGCGGGGCAGCAAGTTAAAGGTCTGCGTGCGCAGCCGTGTGAGAACCCACCTCTCCAGCGGGCGCATTACCGCGTCATACTGCGGCGCAAACTGATCGTAGGTTCTAGGCATTCAAAGAGAAATTACTTAGCCGCGGATTCACGCGGATGAACGCGGATCAGAGCGAAAATGATAACAAGCAAAACAACTCAAGACATTTGATCAGTTCCTTTTTCAGATCCGCGTTCATCCGCGTGAATCCGCGGCTAAATGCTTTTCCGATTTCATCGCAACATCATGATCACCTGTCGTTCGCGGCCACCGTCAAACTCGCACAGGAAGATTCCCTGCCAACGACCCAGCAGCAGCTTGCCATCTTTGAATGGCACTGTGACTGACGATCCCACCAGGCTCGCCTTGATGTGCGCGTCGGAGTTTTCTTCTCCGTGACGAAAACCCATGTCATGTTGAGGAATGAGGGTTCGGAACGCATGCAACATGTCTCGCGGCACATCCGGGTCAGCGTTTTCATTTACGGTGAGACCGGCAGTTGTGTGTTGCACATAAAGCACGACCAGGCCTTCGCGCTCGCCCGATTCCTTAAGTCGCTCTCGTACCTGGTCCGTGAACTCAACCAGCTCTTCGCGCTCGCGGGAGCGCACGTTGATGGTGTACATAGCCGGCTATTGTAAAGCTTTTGATTAGAATGAAAACTGCGGCAGTTGGGTTTAGAGCCCGCGAAGCCTGGCAACAACATGGAGCCCTGACCGATTGCTGAAGAGTCGTGAGTGGCAATATCAGCAGTAATACGGTCCACGAAATGACACGAAGTAACACGAATTAAGATCTCCATTTAGTGCGATTTCGTGTGTGGTTTCGTGGATCGTGTTTGTTTTTCAGCAACTCCTGAGTTGAAGAATTAGAAAGACAGTTGGGAAATGTTTACTTCTCTTGCGACGCGCGGCGACTCAAGAGCGCCCAGCCAGACGGCAGCACCGCAGCAGCGAGCAGGATCTTGATGATGTCGCCAGGAATAAATGTCAGCACGGTGAGTTGGAAAGCAGTTAAGAGTGGTGTGTTGGTGATTAGGGCAAACCAGGCCCAGCCTGAAAGCATAATCACAGCCGAGCCGATTGCCATTGACGCGGCGGCTGTCAAATAACGCTTGTCCCAGCCGTGCTCGGCGAATGCACCGGTAATGAACGCAGCGGCGGGAAACGCAATCAGGTATCCACCAGTAGGCCCGAGTAGATGTGGGATACCACTCGTGCCGCCGTAGAAAAACGGCAGCCCGCTCGCACCTTCTATGAGATAGACAATCATTGCCATTGCGCCCAATCGAGAGCCCAGCAACGCGCCCGTCAATAGCACCGCGAAGGTTTGACCGGTAATCGGCACCGGCCCGATCGGAATCACAATCTGCGCGGCCAGCGCCGTCAGCAAGCTGAAAGCGACGACGACGGAAACCGCTCGAGTCCAATCAAACGGCGCGAGGGCTGCCGCGATCAACGTGTCAGGTTTGGCGTATGTGTACATAGTTTCGAGTTCCGAGTTCCGAGTTCCGAGTTTCGAGTTCTGAGTTGCTTGTAAGAGTGCTGTAACGCTCGCAATCATAAACTCGGAACCCGAAACTCGGAACTCGAAACTTATCCTTAGTCCGCGGCCATTGCATCCGCACGAGCCTCGGGGACTTCGGCCTTTAGAGTCCCGATGCGCATCGCATAGAACGAGCGCCAGACGAATACGGTTGAGATCAAGAAGAAAACTAACGCCAGAATGTGACTAATCATCGGCCCGTTCTCACCGAATTGTCCCTGCGGATTTGCGATTGAGACAGCCAACTCAACCGCGAGTAACCCAAACAGCGTCGTAAACTTGATTACCGGGTTAAGAGCCACGGACGAAGTGTCTTTGTATGGATCGCCCACGGTGTCACCGATAACAGTCGCATCGTGGAGAGCGGTCCCCTTTTGCTTTAGATCAACTTCAACCACTTTCTTGGCATTGTCCCAGGCGCCGCCAGCGTTGGCCATGAAAATTGCCTGATAGAGGCCAAACACAGCAATTGAGATCAGATAACCGATGAAGAAAAACGGCTCCACGAACGCAAATGCGAGGGTGGAAAAGAAAACCGTCAAGAAGATATTAAACATGCCCTTCTGGGCATACTGGGTGCAGATTTGGACGACCTTTTTACTATCTTCCACTGACGCTTTCTCGACGCCTTCGAGTCGTATGTTGGCCTTGATGAACTCTACCGCGCGATATGCGCCCGTGGTAACTGCCTGAATCGAAGCGCCTGTGAACCAGTAAATCACTGCCCCACCGGTGATCAGTCCCAGGACAAAGGGGGCGTGCAGCAATGACAAACTGTTGAGTGCCGCAGAGTCTCTCAACTGGTTGGTCAGTACCATGATGATGGAAAAGATCATCGTCGTGGCGCCTACCACGGCCGTTCCGATTAGCACCGGCTTGGCAGTAGCCTTGAAGGTGTTGCCGGCGCCGTCATTCTCTTCAAGCAAATGCTTCGCGCGAGCAAAATTCACGTTCAAGTTGAAGTCTCTCTTGATTTCTTCTTCAACGTTTGGCACCTGCTCAATCAAGGACAACTCATAAACCGATTGCGCGTTGTCAGTCACCGGCCCATAGGAGTCAACGGCGATAGTGACCGGTCCCATTCCGAGAAAGCCGAAGGCTACGAGTCCGAAGGCAAAAACCGGAGCCACCTGCACCAGGGAATTGGAGATCATGAGAGCATCCAGACCCATTGTGCTGAAGTAGTAACCAATCGACATGAGACTGACGATGCTGATGCCTAGCCAGTAGGCAGAGAAATTCCCCGCCACGAGACCGGAAAGAATATTGAGCGACGCGCCGCCTTCCCGCGAAGAGGTAACCACTTCGCTGACGTGACGCGATTCTGTGGAAGTGAACACCTTGACCAGTTCGGGAATAATTGCTCCCGCCAGGGTGCCGCAGGAAATGATCGTAGCGAGTTTCCACCACTGTGTTGGATCACCGCCCAGCGTGGGAATCGTGAGTCCGGAAACGATGAAGGTAATCACAACGGAAACTGCCGACGTAATCCAGACCAGGGACGTAAGCGGCGCCTCGAAATTCATCTTGTCCGCGGTACCATAACGAGCCTTGGCAATAGCGTCGTTGACGAAGTAAGAGAGAGCGCTGGCAACAATCATCATGATGCGCATGACGAATATCCAGACCAGCAACTGCACCTGGACTCTGGTGTCGGGCACGCCCAGCAAAATGAAGGTGATCAGAGCCACGCCGGTCACGCCATAAGTTTCGAAGCCGTCGGCACTGGGCCCAACGGAATCACCCGCGTTGTCGCCGGTGCAGTCCGCAATCACGCCCGGGTTGCGCGCGTCGTCTTCCTTAATCTTGAAGACGATCTTCATCAAGTCCGAACCGATGTCTGCAATCTTGGTGAAGATACCGCCGGCGATTCTGAGGGCCGCTGCGCCCAACGACTCACCGATCGCAAACCCGATAAAGCACGGACCCGCATAATCGCCAGGTATGAACAACAGGATGCAAAGCATGATCAGCAGTTCGACGCTGATCAGCATCATGCCGATACTCATACCCGCGCGCAGTGGAATCGCATAAAGCGGAAATGGCTTGCCTTCCAAACTCGCGAAAGCGGTGCGGGAATTTGCGAACGTGTTGACGCGAATTCCAAACCAGGCAACACCGTAACTGCCGGCGATGCCCACCAGGCTGAACGCCAGAATGATCGCGACGCGGAACGGCTCCATTCCCGACAACACGCCGAAATAGAGCACGATGACGATGCCAATGAAGATTTCCAGAATAAGGATGAACTTGCCCTGGGTGACGAGGTAGGTTTTGCAGGTCTCGTAAATAAGCTCCGAGATCTCGCGCATGGCACCGTGCACCGGAAGCTTTTTCAAGTTCATGTACATAGCCAGACCAAACAGCAGGCCCAACATACAGACCACGATCCCGGCCAGCAGCAGGTTGTGACCGTTGACGCCGCCGAAGAAAGTGACCTCGGAGAGGCTAGGAAGAATGAGATTGGCTTCGCCGCCACCATGCGATTGCGCAAAGGTGGGCGACGCCCCAAGACTCGCAAAAGCGAGAGTCACGGCCAGGGTCAAAAGTGAACGGCCGGCCCGCGAGATAGCTGATAACTGACGAGGAGTAGTTAACTTGATATTCATGATGTTTCTAGAAAGCTGCGCAAACCCCCAAGTAGGCTGATGATTGAGACAGCAATTGTTCCGTTTCGGAACGGTTCCTTTCTGATCTTTATGACGGCGAGTTAAGAGTTTCGAACAGTTCGGGGCGCAGCCTTCGCTGCAGTGTTGCGCCGCCGGCAGCCCGCGTCGCCTCACCTGTGCCGAGCAACCCTTCCTGTGGAAACTGGGTATTATCCCGATTAGTGGGCAATCTGTCCAGAAGCCGCTCTTACCGGTACTGGTGCAGTTTCAAAATCCCTAATGAAGTTTCTCACACTCCTACAGAACCGCGGGCGGTAGCGACCGGGTGCTA
>JAMQPH010000763.1 GCA_023717605.1 Pyrinomonadaceae bacterium | reverse complement strand
CGCCTCCCAAACCAATATCTTGGTGGCCTGGAGTAATCGATTGAGAGTTACCTCACTTGTTCTAAGCACTACTGTTGTTAACAGCTCGTTAGGAATAGCCAGTCTTTGCTGGCTTACAAACACAGGAGTCCTCCCGCGTCGTGGCGCTTGAAACACCCGCCTTTGATTAGAAACTTGGGCCATGAAAGCTGTCCTCACCTGCACGAATTTGTCTCATTGAGCGAAATCATGCTGAAAAGTCGTCCTGCTATTTCTGTGCTGCCTGAAAAATAAGCGCCCTGAACTCATCGATTCGAGTGGCCAGCACAGCCATGGCGCCATGTAGAATCGCAAAATTCTCAGAGCGAAGATGATTGTTCAGATCGGCTTCCGTATCCCACTCACTGAGTAGTAGTGATGCGTCTTCATCGCCGGAATCAACGTAGAGGTGGAACGCAAGGCAGCCTTTCGAAGCCTCGAAGGCGCCACGTAATTGGTTAACCGTCTGAAACAACTCTTTCCGCTTCCCCGGTATCACGGTAATTCTTGTTGTGTTTAGGATCATGTTTCCACCCGGCCTCACAGAGACACAAATACCTGCGATGTCCCGCGCGTTCCGATCCCGCTAAACCAAAGTTATCTTTGCTTGCGAGACTCGCCGGAGCGAAAGGTCTATTAAGTCAGTTGTGTGGGAAGTAGTGCAAATCGCGTGCACTAAACCTGGAGAGACCGTTGGTGATTAGACAAACCCACTGTTTCTAACACTTTAAGTGACAGCCAAGCGACACGAGGTCCGAAAGAAGAGACGCTGGTTTGCCACCATATATTGCGGAATCTCTACGACTTGAAAGGAGGTGTTATCTGAAAGCGTCGTTTGCGCCTTTTGCCGCGGCAGCGTGTGGTCTTTGTATTCCAAGCTTACTCATCCGGGCGCGAAGAGTACTGGCATTGAGTCCAAGAATCTTTGCTGCTCCATAAAGTCCTTCGACTCGCCAACCGGTGTTTTCGAGCGTCCGAATAATGTATTCGCGCTCCATCTCGTCGAGACTCAACAGTGCCGGCGACTCTTCCTTAGCTTGCTCCAGACTGTCAGCAAGATGAAGTACTGGGCCTTGCGTATGGATTACCGCACGCTCTATCACGTTTGCGAGTTCACGAATGTTGCCGGGCCAGGAGTGCGCCTCTAACCTCTGCATGCTACGAGGCGAAACTGACGTTATCTTTCTCCCCAACTTGTTCGCGAATTTGTTAGCAAAATGGTCGACCAGGAGAGCGATATCTTCCTTGTGCTGTCTAAGTGGGGGCACTGTTATAGGGAACACATTCAAGCGATACCAGAGATCTTCCCGAAAAGACCCTTTATCAACCTCCAGTTTCAGATTTCGATTTGTCGCTGCAATGATCCGAACATCCACCTTGATTGTTTTGGAGCCGCCCACCCTCTCGAATTCACCTTCCTGTAAAACTCTTAACAGTTTGACCTGTAGCTCCAACGGCAACTCCCCAATCTCATCCAGGAAGATCGTCCCACCATCTGCTAATTCGAAGCGGCCGAGTTTGCGAGCCGCTGCTCCCGTAAATGAGCCCTTCTCGTGGCCAAACAATTCACTTTCGATGAGGCTCGCAGATAAAGCAGCGCAATTAACCTTTATCAGCGGACGATCCTTTCGCGTGCTCGCGCCATGAATCGCTCGCGCCACCAATTCTTTTCCAGTGCCAGTCTCACCGCTGAGCAGAACAATTGCATCGGTTGGTGCGACCTGAGTGATTTTGGAGAGGACGTACTTTATTGGATCGCTTTTGCCAATAATCTCGCCAAATGCCTGGTCCAGTTGAATCTCTTGTTGGAGATAAATGTTTTCCGCCTCAAGTTGGATCTTTAATTTGTGCAGTTCTTCGAGTGCTATCTGTAGGGCTACTTCGCTATGTTTGCGTTCGGTAATGTCGAGGCTGGAGCCGATATAGCCCAGAAACTCTCCGTTCGACGAGAAGCGGGGTGTTCCACAATCAATTACCCAGCGGTACTCTCCATCCGCTCGGCGCAGCCGGTACTCCATTTCGAAAGGCTTCCGTTCGTCAAAGCTTGTGTCATAAATTTCCAGACAGCGATCATGGTCGTCCGGGTGAACGTCTTCTGCCCAAGCAAGGCCCAGCTCTTCTTGCATGGTACGTCCAGTAAAAGTCAACCATTGCTGATTGAAGTAGGTGTACAGCTTATCGCTCCCGGCCACCCAGATCATTACCGGCGCTGTATCCGCCATGTTTCTGAATTTCGCTTCACTCTGGCGCAATGCTTCTTCTGCTATCTTCCGCTCAGAAATGTCCCGCAGGATTAGTGTATAGAACGTATGCCCATTCAGTTCTACTTGCGAGGTAGAGGCGTCAATCGGAAACTTCTCGCCCGATCCCCTGAGTCCGTTTAAGTCTCCAGGCAGGCCCATCAACCGCCGGCGTAGATTCGTCTCGCCGAAAAGTTGAACGTGATTTTTGCCGGCCTGGCGAGATCCCTGAGGAATGAATTGTTCAAGCGGCTTACCTATAGCCTTATCAGCCGAACAACTAAACATCTTTTCAGCTGCGGCATTAAAAAGCACTACCTCCTCGCGATCGTTAATGGTGATGATGCCATCCATTGCCGAGCTAATTATTCCGGCTAATTGAGCTTCATTCTGCTTCAGCGCGTTCTCCGCTGATTTGCGTGCGGTCACATCGCGCACCACGCTCAGAAAGTTCTCCCCGCTTCGCACAACGCGCGCTTCGAACCACTGGTCATCTCCGTTGAACGGAAGCCTATACTCCACTATCTGAGCCTCGTTTTCTTCCGCGCGTTCAAAGCAGTTTGACAAATCGCGGGCCAACTCTGGCGGTAGTACGTCGCGCATGTTCCTGCCAATAAGTCCATCGGCAGGCATGACGAGATCCGAGCGCCGCTCACCATGATAGTCAAGATAGACCCCGTCGCGAGTTTGCAGAAACATCTGGTCAGGAATCGCCTGCAGGATAGCTCGATTTCTCTCTTCGCTTTGCTTGCGCGCCACTTCAGCGATCTTCCGCTCGGTTACGTCGAGGGTAACACCACGCACGCCGATGGGCGCTCCCGTCTCGTCCAGAATCGGGGCCAAATGCGCTTCTGCCCAAACCACGCGCCCATCTTTCGCTATCCATCGAAATTGAATCAATCCGCCATTCTTTCCAATGTCATCACCTTCACGTATAACTCTTTCGCGATCCTCTTCATGGACAAGGTTCACACCCAACCCTGGAGTTGATAAAAACTCCTCGACGCTATAGCCTAAAATCTTCTGAACGTACTCACTTATGAAGGTTGGTTTACCAGTGCCTGTAATGGCGTCGAGCCGCGCCTCCCAGACTACGCCCGGCACGTTCGACACAACTTCGTCGAGGCGCCTTCGCTCAGCCTCGGCGACCGAAGCGAGTCGAACGCTTTCCAACTCCGCTTGACGTCGTCTCGCCCGCATAAACAACAGCCAGGCGACAAGTAACGTCTCCATCAGGAATGCGGCGATAATGCCGATGACGTACCACTTGTACTGATCCCAGAGAGTCAGCTGCCTGAACGAAACCGTGCTACCTGGCGGCAGACTGCTTTCGTTGATCCCCCATCGCTTCAGTTGCCGCCAATCGAACCTGGGAACAGTAGGCGCGCCTGCGACAGCAATATCTTGCGGACGCGTCCCACTTAAGATCCGTAGCGCGATTTCAGCGATCTTGGCCCCATTGCTGTCGGGGCCTTGAAGGTATCCGCCGACTAATCCTTGACCAAGATTCCCAGAGCCCATCCCATAGATCGGGACGGATGCCGCAGGAGCAATCTGAGCGAGCACTTCATAAGTTTCGAGATGTTTTCCCTGGTCATTCACTGACTGCTGCCAGACGTACATCGCGATTGAATTTGATGGCAAGCTAGCGGTTCGTGAGATCAATTCATTCAGGGGCAGATCGGTTAGATAGGTGATCTCGACCTGGTTCGAGAACTCGCTGAGCTCGCGCCGCGCGACTGTTTCGAACCTCTTGTCGCGTTCGGGGGAGCCACTGATAACAAAGACTTGTTTCGTATTCGGATGTAGCTTCAGCGCCAAAGCTAGAGTCTCTCGATGAGTACTCTGATGGATAATGCCGGTCACGCCGGGACCAGCTGCGAGACTTTCCGGAGAGGGCGAATTGTTAGCCAGAAAGACAATCGGCGAGTTAGGGAACAGCTCTTTTCGATACTGCAGAAGAAAGCTGAGCGGTATATCAGCGGTCGCGACTACCACATCAATAGGTCGTCCCTCATATTTCTGTCGCAAATAATCGCGAAAGAAATCCTGGCTTTTACCCGGGAACCGAGTGGTCTCCATGTATTCAGGGTAATACTCCAGGTTTCCAGAGTACTGCGATAGCTGAAGTCCCGCTTTAAAGCTTTCGTCGAACTTTACATTGCCGGGAAAGTCCTTGTTGTCCCAGTAAAGCACCAGGATACGGTAAGTGCGGTCGGGCAACTGCGCCCGAAGTGAGGCGGGTGAAATTAGAACTGCGAGACCTATGACCAAAAGCAATCGTAGGCCCAGCAACAATGATATGGATCGTACGGCTGTCATAACCATGGAGCCAAGTTTCAACCAATCAGCTTGACTGCAAACTGAATTTGACGTGATGAACCAGTCTCGCCCGTTGGAAAGCGCGTGTTTGTGATTCGACCGAAGGCTGGCGTTCCCACAATGTTGCCCGGCTGGCCGAAGTTCGCGTGATTAAATAGATCGAAGATCTCCGCGCGAAACTGCAAGCGAAAGTTATCGCCGAGCCGGGTATTTTTGGAAATTGAAAAATCGGTGTTGTTGAAAGTGGGGCCAATCACAACGTTCCGGCCCAGACTACCGAAGCGCGGTACCGACGTGAACGCGGATGTGTCGAACCACCGATCAACACTACCAATTTCTGTGATTGGACCGTTGACATCTGGTCTCAACGTACCGCTGACGCCGTTGACAGTACTGTTGTTGGTGACAATGTTAACTGGGTTTCCGCTTTGCGATTGAACGATCAAGGACATCTGCCACCCTTCAACTAACTGGTTCCCACGGAAAGGCAAATCGTAAAGCGCGCTGACTACTAAACGATGCCGTACATCGAAATCTGAAAGGCCGCGATCGCCGCGCAGGTCGTAACTGTTTTGTCCGACGATTCCTCCGGTGCTGAACGAGTTGTAGTCCAATGACTTCGACCACGTGTAGGACGCATTGAACTGGAGGTTTCGCTTTAGACGTTGAGTGGCAGTCAACCAGATTGCGTTGTAACTGGAGTTGCCGGCGCTCTCAACCTGGGTGATATTGCCAAGTGAGGTGCCTGGGAGGATTGGACTAGTCGTGGACAGGTTGCTATACGGTCGCACTCCATTGATCGGCTGATTGATATTGCGCCGAATGATTAAGTGCGTACCCTTTGATCCAAAGTAGCCGGCCATAACGGCGAGGTTTTGAGTTAACTCGCGCTGGACGTTTAGATTCCACGACTGCAAGTAGGCGTTGTCAAAATCATGACTGATCGACTGGGGAGCCAGTCCCGCCCTGCCGGCCAGATTGATTGCGCTTTCTAATCTGATTGTGCCGGTGAAAGTGAGAGGGGTGGCCAGCGGTGGATTCGTCGCCGTGCCCAGTACAACACTTGTCATTGGCTGATCGTTTAGCAAAGCATAGGCGGCACGTACAACCGTTTTGCCGTCGTCGAATGGATCCCATGCGAAGCCAACTCGAGGTTGGAAGTTCTTGTTGTTCTGGTGATAGATCTCGTCAATGTCAGTGCCCACCCGGATGAGCGAGGCGGTCTGCTGATCGAAGACAATGAAACGATCATAACGCTCAGTCGGAGTGACGTTCCAGTCGTAACGCAACCCGAGTTCGAAGGTAAGGTTCCGACGCCATCTGAAATTATCCTGGAGAAAAAAACCAAACGCGTTTTGCGTTATGCTGCTTGATTGGCTGCCGAGGGTAACACTAAACGAATTAGCATTGCCCGCAATAAAGGAGGCCACCGTGGGGAAGTTAAAACTTCCAGTGCCCTGCCTGAAATTGTTGTTAGAGAATTGACGAAACTCACCACCCAGTTTCAGGGAGTGCTTTTCCCGCTGGTAATTCAGGGTATCGTTAATCACGACTGTAGTGTCGCCACGTCCTGAAGGATTAATGGACGGACCACCAAAGTTCAGTCCGCCGGCAACGCTAATCTGCGGTAATCCGATGGCTTGAGTGATACCGTTATTGATACCAAAGTCGGCCGGGTTTTGCTGAGCATTAGGCGTGGTTACCGAGTGAAACCGATTGAAACCGAGCCGAAGCTCGTTAACCAGCGCTGGTCCAAAAATGTGTGTCTCGTTGAGAGTGAAAACCTGGCGTTGTTGGCTTGACGTGTTACCGAACCCTGGGATCGTGTTGCCGTTACGGTTGGGCTCGATATTCGACGTTCGGAAAAGGTTGTAGTAACCGTGTAGCCGGTCGTTACTGCCGAGATTGTAAGTACTGTCAATGGACCATTGATCGGCATTCACGCTTGCTCTGGCCGATCCGACAAATCGCGGGTTGCCGGATGAATCAACGAAATTCGCATGGGGGATCAATGGAACCAGCTTCATTATTACCGGATCGGTTACGGCCGCCCGCTGAGAATCGCTTAGCACCAGACTGTTGAGATCGAGTTGCTGACGCTGGCGCAACCCCTCATAAGAAGAAAAGAAGAAGAGTTTATTCTGAACAATGGGACCGCTGAGTTGACCGCCGAATTGATTCCGCTTGAACGGTGGCGGTTCACTCGAAGTAAAGGTAAAAAAGTTGCGAGCGTCGAAGATGTCATTGCGGAGAAACTCGAAGACCTCACCGTGAAACTCTGAGCCGCCGGATCTCGTCGCAATGTTGACGACCGCCCCCGAACTTTGGCCGTACTCGGCACTGAACGTTGAATTGTCTACCTTGAATTCTTGAACAGTTCCGATTGATGGTTGAAAAGTGATGGAACTAAAAGTCAGGTTGTTGAGCGTGATTCCGTTAATGACGTAGTTGACGGTCTCTTCACGGTTGCCGGCAGTTGTTATCGCAAATGATCCCAAACCGCGTATGGGCGCGGATGAGAAGGCGCCCTGAGGCGGCGTGACAGAGCCAGGCACGAGTAGACCCAGATCAAGAAAGTAGCGCCCGTTCAGTGGCAACTCCTGGACCATGCGGCGATCCATCACGTGGCCAACTGAAGTCGTCGAGCTAGTGATGAGTTCGCTGTCAGCCGCGACAGTTATCAGCTCTGCAACATCGCCAATCTCGAGTTGAAAATTTTGATTGACCGTGCGTCCAACTTGGAGGGTAAAACCTTCGATTACCTGGGTTTGAAAGCGTTCGGCTCTAACCTCAATCCTATAATCACCGATCGGCAGCGCTGCAATTTGATATCTACCGGCGGCGTCGGTCACAGTCGTCCGCGTAACCCCGATCTCGCTATTGACCACTGTGATCTGAACTCCGAGTAAAACAGCGCCATTCTGATCGTTTACCTGGCCTTCGATTGACGCGGTGGATTGGGCGTAGACGGAAGTGCAGAGGAAGATAATAACCAAGGAAAGAACCGGAACTTTCCTGGTCGATGCCCCGGCAATCCCTTCCCTGGCACGCAGAAGAGACGAGGCAGTCGAGGATGTAAACGGCAGAATCAAGCCATCAGCATGCCGCAAAAAGAGGGACGCAAACTGCTGAGTGCTGAGAATAGTGGACTTCATCACAACTCTCTCAATGAGTGTTGGACTGGTGCTCCCGTACTCTTTCAAGTGTCTTCGGGAGGTCACTCACCCTGAGGAGGGTTTGGGAGTCTTCCAAATAAGGGAGTTACTCGGGGGGGTATGGGTATCGTCGACAAAATCCCGCTCCGCGTTATCTAATCCGTCCGCACTCAGCCTGATGCCTGAACTGGCAACAAATTGGGCAATTATCGTCTACTGTGGGCAATACTGTACGCGTGGGCTCATTTGCCAACAATCCGTAAAAATACGGATAATCACGGCGCCTCTTCGACTAACCGTTAGCTATTGCGGTTTCCGCAGAGGATAACGAACCTTTGTTTCCGGCGAGAAATCCATTGGTTTCCGCAAGGAATCGTTTATTTCCAGCTGAGGCGGTCACCTAATAGAGTCAGCGTCGTCCCCCGCCTCCCCTGAACCCCCCGCCACCTCGG
>JAMQPH010000749.1 GCA_023717605.1 Pyrinomonadaceae bacterium | reverse complement strand
CTAAGTCGCCGTTTAGATTGAAAGTGGAGCACTGTCGGTCGACGGAGAGTGCGCATGGCTTCGCGAAATAACTGTGATTTTCGACCGAAATCTCCCAAACCGCTGACAGGTATCATGGAAGATTCTCCCCTTGAGCCAATGCACGTGACCGAAGAACCGTCTAGCGAGATCCCAACGTCTGCTGCCGCGCTTACTCCCAATGAAAGTAGTCGCAAGTACCCGGAGGTAAATTTTCGCTCGCTATTCGAGTCGGCACCCGACGCCATGGCCCTGGTTAACGATCAGGGCCTGATCGTTTTGGTAAATGAGCGTACCGAGATAGTGTTCGGATACAGCAGAGAAGAGCTGATCGGCAAGCCGGTCGAAATGCTCATGCCGGAGCGGTTCCGCACTAATCACACCGAGGTCCGGTCGGTCTATGTGGCTGCACCCGCGATCCGCCCGATGGGAAATGGCAGTGAGCTTTGCGGTTTGAAAAAGGATGGCAGCGAATTCCCGGTAGAGATCAGTTTGAGTCCCATGGAAACTGAAGACGGGTTGTTCGTTGCGAGCGCCATCCGGGATGTTAGCGAGCGTAAGCATATAGAAGAGTTACGTAATCAACTAGATTTTAAAGGGACAATGTTTGAGTTATCGAAGGCCTTCATCAATCTCCCATCGGAACAGATCGACAGCGAGGTTAATGAGTGGCTGAAGAGACTGACCGAGTTATTTGAAATGGATCGCGGTTGCCTCGCCCAAATAGACCATTCAAATGGTGACCTCATCATCACCCATGAATGGGACAGGCCGGGCGTGCCACCCCTCCCGGGAAAAATCGTAAAGGCAATGTTCCCCTGGCTACTTGAACGAGTACTTATGGGTGAAGTCATTTGTGTGTCACGACTGGAGGAGTTACCTGAAACCGCCTGTGAAGAACGCGAACATATGAGATCAGTGAGTCTGAAGTCATTTTTGACAATTCCGCTAGTGACCAGCGGCAAGCTGGTGGGCGCGTTGGCAGTGGGCTCTTTCAATGACCATCGAACCTGGGATTCTGAGGTGATCTTGCAGTTTCAGCAGGTTGGAGACGTTTTTGCCAATTGCCTGGCAAGGAAACGATCAGAGGAAGCCTTGCATAAAGCATTCACGGAGATTAAGCAATTAAAGGAACGGCTGGAGCAGGAAAACACCTACCTGCGAGAGGAGATCGGTCTAGAGCATAACCATTCCAACGTGATCGGTCAGAGCGCTCCAATCCGCGAAGTGCTTAAGAAAGTCGAGCAGGTAGCAACTACCGATTCGGTCGTACTCATCCTTGGCGAGACAGGAACCGGCAAGGAGTTAATCGCCAGGACGATCCATGAGCTAAGCGTGCGCAAGGACCGTGCGATGGTCAAAGTTAATTGTGCCGCCCTGCCTGCAACCTTGTTCGAAAGTGAGTTGTTCGGACGAGAAAAAGGCGCGTATACCGGAGCACTCTCGCGTGAAATCGGACGCTTCGAACTCGCCGACCGCTCGACAATCTTCCTTGATGAGATCGGCGACATGCCTTTGGAGTTGCAAGCGAAATTGTTACGTGTTCTTCAGGATGGAGAATTTGAGCGCCTGGGAAGTTCCAAGACAGTTCGTGTCAACGCGCGAGTAATTGCTGCCACCAATCGTGACCTTCGAGCTGCAGTGAAGGAGGGTAAGTTCCGCAGTGACCTCTTCTACCGGCTGAGCGTTTTTCCTATCAATATCCCGCCGTTGCGAGATCGGCGTGAGGACATTCCGGCGTTGCTTTGGCATGTGTTAAAAGACCTTTGCCAGCGCATGGGAAGGAACGTTGAAAGCATTCATCC
>JAMQPH010000813.1 GCA_023717605.1 Pyrinomonadaceae bacterium | reverse complement strand
TCAAATCCCGCCTTCGGCACCACCCCTCTTTCCCCGCTCCTATCAAGGCGTTCCCGCGTTTTATCCCCCTCAGATTTCAGCGCGGTTCCTACCGTTTCGTGGGCCGGTTTGGGATCAATTGTCATGTAATTGTCATGTGACGAGTCCGAATGGGGGTCTAAGACCCTCACAGCCGACGTGAGGTGTTTAGGCGAGAGGTGGGCATACCGGAGGGTCATCGTAGGAGAACTGTGGCCCAAGAGAATGCTCACGGTCGCTAAGGGAATGCCCTTCATTGCCAGCCACGAAGCAAAGGTATGCCGCAGGTCGTGAAAGTGGAAATCCGCGACGCCTGCAGCCCTACAGGCCCGTTCAAAGGGGTGCCGGACATCGTTGTGGCGTCGTCCCTCAGCGTCGTGAAAGACCCAGGGCACATCTTGCCGGGTGCGGAGTTGGCTGAAGAGACTCCACAATGTTTCATTGAACGGGAGCGCCCGCGCCGTGCCGTTTTTGGTCTGCGTCAACCGGATAAAACCGTGGGTCATATCGACCGCGTCCCAGGTGAGGGAGAGCAGCTCTTCCTTGCGCATCCCGGTATGGAGCGCCGTGAGCACAATCGGCTTCAGGAACTCTTCGCAGGCCGCAGCGAGCCGCTCCGCGTCCGCCGGTCCGGACAAATACCGCAGGCGCCCCGAGGGCTCTTGATACTTCTTGATGGCGGTCAGTTCTTCCCGCGCGGTCTTCCGCAACAATTTCCACTCAACGGCTTTACTCAAGGCATGCTTCAACGTGGCCATTTCCCGGTTGATCGTGGCCGGCCCGACCTGCTCACCGTTCCGGCGGGCACGATAGTGGTCCAGCACCTCTACCGTGAGGGTATGAATCGGTGGATTGCCCCACACGCGTGTGAAATGGGCGAAGTGGTAGTGTTTGGTTGCCACTCCCCGTTGATGGCCGACAAAATCGAGATACCGTTGTCGGAGCTCGTCCAAGGATAGCGGCTTGATGGGCGGAGCGGGCAGAAGCCCTTCATGGGCTTCTGCCCGTCGATCAATCAGGCGCTTTTCCGCGTCTCGCTTGTTCGAAGACTTGGAGGACTCAAACCGCTGGTGGCCCAGTGCATCGAAGTACGTGATCCACCACACGTTGCCCCGCTTATAAAGTCCCTTCGTTGACCGCGCCATCGCTCACCGTCCTTTCTGTGCCCTCGGAATGGGATTGAAATGTTGTTTCAGTAAATGCCGAATGAGGCCATTCGCTGTGACACCTTTCCCGCGTAAGGCATCCAGTTGCTTTTTCAGCGGAGCCGGCAATCGCACGAGAATTGATTTGGTCTGCATGGCAACCTCCTCTCGTGTAGTATGCTATCTTAAGATAGCAAAGCATGTCAAATGCTATTTGTGCAGGTTCCCTAGGTGTGTTACGTTCTCGCTATGTCGAAGGGAAAGGACTCGAAAGAGCCAGACAGTGGAGCCTGGGTTATCAGGGATATTCCTCGTGAAACCATGTACCGCACGAGGATTGCCGCCGCAATCGAGCGAAAACGGATGAAGCAATTTTTGCTAGATTTGGTGGAGGCTCACTTACAGGAGCTAGAGAAGAAGGGGTTGCTGCCGAAGGGGAAGGCAAAGGACTAGCGCGCTGATGCTGATTTTTGGAGAGGTCCCGCTCCCCCCAGGCATTCTAGCGTATGTACGGCATCACCCGCATCGATCACGCCCGTTCGCATACCCACTCTTGGCATGTCACGATCCAGCGTCGGCACCGTATCGTCACTCAACATTTCAGCGATGGTCGCTACGGTGGGCGCCGGAAGGCCCTGGCAGCCGCGACAGCGTTTCGAGATCAGATCGTGGCCACCCATGCGTCGTTCACCCGCCAAGCCGTCTGCTCGATCACGAAAACGAACAATCGCTCAGGGATTTCGGGGGTCACACGGATTGCGTATTACGAGGTCACTC
>JAMQPH010000711.1 GCA_023717605.1 Pyrinomonadaceae bacterium | reverse complement strand
CGGCGGTAGGTTAAACGTATCAGTCTCATGTCAAAGAGCAAACAGATGAAGACCACAAACCAGGCGCTCCGGCGTCAGAGGCGGAGTCTACTCTTAAAACCTCTTGACACCGGCAACGGCTTCATAGATGAACTCTAAACTATTTGAGGATCCCGTCACGCCCAGGACGGCCGGGTTTATTCCTCCACAGGTTAGCCCTCGTCTTCCTAAAAACCGCGAGGCAATAGACCAACGATCAAACGCGCAGAATCGTGTTCCAAGCAACGATTCTCACCCGCCAAGAACAATGGAACTAGACTTTGCGTCATCTGCACTTTTGCGCTTAGCATGAAAGTGTGTTGCTGCAGTCATCGCCGCCCTGTGTAATCCGTGTCCCATCTGCGGCTCGGGTCTTCCAGACATCGACCTCTCCACGTTTGACTTGTCACCTTCTTTCAGCTTAGAAACATTCTGCTCCAATTCAAATCAAGCACGAGGCAAGTAAAAGTTATGAAGAAACACGCGCTGTCTTTCGGTCTGCTCGCCGCCTGGCTAATGCTGGCAATTGCGTGCATGCAAGCTCCGACAACTAATCAAACTGCGACCACAAACACCCCTGCGAGCGCTGGGATTCCCGCTGAACTCAAGCCCGCGCTCGATACAATCAGCGCCACCGACATCCTTCAACACACTAAGGTGCTCTCTTCTGACGAGTATGAAGGGCGCGGCCCGGGCACTAAGGGCGAGGAGCTCACAGTCAAATATGTGACTGAACAATTTCAGAAGCTGGGACTCAAACCCGGCAATCCCGATGGCACCTATGTGCAAAAGGTTCCCCTCGCCGGTTTCACTGCACAACCCACCGCTTCCTTTACGGCGGGCGGCAAGAAGATCGATCTGAAGTTTCCTCAAGACTACGTTGCTGTGTCGCGTCGATTTGTACCCGAGTCGAAGGTTGAGAATTCCGACATCGTTTTTGTCGGCTATGGCGTGGTCGCGCCCGAATACGGTTGGGACGACTACAAGGGCGTTGATGTGCGCGGCAAAACCATTGTGATGTTGATCAATGATCCGGCCGTTCCAGATACGACAGATCCTGCAAAGCTTGATGAGAAGGTGTTCAGGGGCAAAGCGATGACTTACTACGGTCGCTGGACCTACAAGTATGAGATCGCTTCCGAGAAAGGGGCTGCGGCCGCGATTATCATTCATGAAACGGGGCCGGCGGGCTATCCCTATGAAGTTGTTTCGGGAAGTTGGTCGCGCGAGAATTTTGACATTCAGCGGCCGGACAAGAATATGGGTCGTCCGGCTATCGAATCATGGATTACCACCGACAGCGCCAAAGAACTCTTTACTGCCAGCGGCCAGGATTTCGATGCGCTTAAGAAGGCCGCGGTTACAAAAGATTTCAAACCTGTAACACTCAACGCCAAGGCTAACTTCGATCTAAAAAACACTCTGCGTGAGATCAACTCCAACAACGTGGTCGCCAAGATCGAAGGTTCCGACCCAGTGCTAAAAAACGAGTACGTCATCTACAGTGCTCATTGGGATCACCTGGGACGCGATCCTAAGCTGCAAGGTGATCAGATTTTTAACGGCGCGCTCGACAACGCATCAGGCACCGCCACACTCCTGGAAATCGCCAAAGCTTTTACCAAACTCCCAACTCCACCCAAGCGCTCCGTCCTTTTCCTGGCGGTCACAGCCGAGGAAAAGGGTTTGCTGGGTGCGAAGTATTACGCCACAAATCCTCTCTATCCTCTGAACAAGACTCTCGCCAACATCAACATGGATGGTGTAAATCAATGGGGTCGAACCAAAGACATCACCATGGTCGGAGACGATAACTCGACGCTCATCGACCTGCTACGCGAGACGGCATCTGCCCAGGGCCGCAAAGTTAATCCCGACTCGGAACCAGAGAAGGGTTTCTACTACCGCTCCGATCACTTTGAGTTTGCCAAGGTGGGTGTGCCCGCGCTTTACACCGATTCGGGCATCGACTATGTCGGCAAAGATGCGAACTACAGCAAACAGAAGCGAGATGAGTACACGGAGAAGGACTACCACAAGGTTTCAGACGAAATGAAACCTGACTGGGATCTGGCGGGTGCGGTTGACGATGCCCAACTGCTTACAACCATTGGTTACCTGGTGGCTCAGGGTGAGAAGTACCCCGAATGGAAACCCGGCTCGGAGTTCAAGGCAAAACGCGATGACGTGATGAGAGGCGCAACTCCTTAGACTTTGTCGCAGTGACGTTCTGATCAGTGCCTAGCTTTCAATTGGTGTGAAGCTAGGCATTTTTCATTCTTCATGGCTCAACACACAGAGCCATTTGCGGTAGCCAATGGATCCCACCACTCAGCACTAACAGGCGCTGCTCAACTCCATTGGCTCCCGCGAAATGGTTTTCTGGTTTTGTTTCTGGCTACGAGGGATTGCATGGTTCCTACTGCAGGGGAGTGCGGATCCATTGGCTACCGCAAATGACTGTGTGCGGCGTATTTTCTACCCGATGGGTTGCGTGCTTACTGCTTCGGCTGAGTGCTGGGTTCCATTGGCTACCGCAAATGGTTCTGTGCGGTTTGTTTTTTATCGAGGGGTTGCGTGGTTCCTGCTTCGGCTGAGTCTGGATCCATTGGCTACCGCAAATGGTTCTGTGCGGTTTATTACTGTTGGTGTGGACTACTGCTTCACCAGCGCAACAGCCTCAATCTCAATCAACGCGTTGCGCGGCAGGCGTGCCACTTGGACAGTTGATCTCGCCGGAGGATCGTCCTTGAAGTGCCGGTGATAGATCTCATTCAACTTGTTGTAATTTTCCATGTCAGCGAGAAACACAGTTGTCTTTAACACATGCGACATGTCGCTTCCCGCGGATTCGAGCACAGCCGCTAGATTGCGCAGTACCTGTTCAGCCTGGGCTTCGAACCCTTCAACCAACTGGCTCGTTGCCGGATCGATGCCGATTTGTCCCGAAGTAAAGACCAGATCACCAGCGACAATCGCTGGGGAGAATACGACAGGACCCGTTGGCGGTTTGGCGGCTTTGATGACGCGCCGTGACGTCGTGCGTTTCGTCTTTCCAGTTGAGGTTTGACTGCTAACAGGAATTGAAAAACAAAGCGCTACAAGGAGACTTGAGATGAGTTTTTTCATGGCAGTGGGCTCGGAGAGTAATTGGGACGATCCCCTAAATCACACGAAACAACACGAATGAGCTTCGAAGATGGTTCATGATTTTTCGTGGATCGTTCAGTCGTGAAAATACTTTGCCAGTGTCGTCGCTGCCGGTTTAGCGGTTACTTTAGAAACGACAATCATCAGTAGCGCGGACACAATCACCATCGGCACAACGGGCATGAATCCGAACACGGCCGTACCGCCGGGAGTTCGCGAGACAACCTCAGTGCCTCCTACCGACCAGAAGATCGTCGCAGGTCCAGGCGCGGGCGCAGGGACGGAGTGCTGAAAAACAGCAACCGCAATCACCGCCAGCGCAGTCCAGACCGTCACCGCCAGAGCTCCCCACTTCGTACTTCCCTTCCAGAAAAGCGCAGCTACAAGCAGGGGCGAGAGTGCGGCGAAGCCGGAGAAGGCATATTGGATAGCCAGCTCGAAGATTGTCTCCGGCGCACGCAAAGCAACCGCGTAGGCAAACAAAGTAATGACAACGATGAAGATGCGTCCCGTCTGAACTTGCACAGCTTCACCGAAACGCCTCTTGCCCCCGTAGAAGGCAAAGACGTCCTCCGTAAACATCGTCGAGAGCGCGAGGATCTGTGAATCGCTGGCCATCACCGCTGCCATGATGCCCGCGCCCAGGAGACCGGCCAGCCAGAACGGAGCGTACCTCTTAAGCAGAAGCAGGATGACGTCATCGCCGGCAGCTTTTTCTCGCAAGTCGTCGCGGGCTTCCGGCGCCATTGTCTTCCCCTGCGTTGCCAGCACTCGCCGCGCTTCCTGCTTTGCACGTATCTCTGGCACATCAGCAACGCGATTGGCCATCACTCCCAAAAACACGCACGGCAACCAGATAGCCATGATGCAAAGTGGGTAGAAGATCACAGTTTTCTTAAACTGACTCATCTTGCGGGCCGTCAGACAGAAGATCAGAATGTGCGGGAAGGCGATTGCCGAGAGCGGGATGAACGTGTAGCTAAAGAAATAGAGCGGCGAGATGCGCTCTCGCGTAAGCAGCGGCCCCAAAGCCGGAGAAGACGATAAGGCTTGCGCGGCATTGCGAAAGCCACCCATTCCCACGCCGATGACAATCAGGGCCACAGCCCCGAAAAGCAGGAAGAGTATTGTCTGAAAAGTGTTTACCCAGGCGGTGCCACGCATGCAGCCGAAAAAGACGTAGCTCATGACAACCATGGCGACAATCGCACCGCCGAACCAGTAAGGAACCAGTCCGCCACTGATGGCGTGCAGAGTCGTACCCCCACCCATAATGCCGATAATGATGTAAGGAACGAGCAGCACAGCCTGCACGGTAAAGATGACCGTGCCGATGTGACCACACTCCCAACGATCGCGAAACATCTGCACCGGCGTCATGAACCCATATTTCTTGCCCAGTGCCCAAACACGCGTCCCGATCAAAAAAAGACTCAACGGAATAACTAAACCGGAAGATGAAGCCATCAAGCCAAAGGTGACGATTCCGTTTGTGAAGGCATGACCCGACGAACCGAGGATGGCGAAGGCCGTCATGTTCGTCCCAAAGAGAGAGAAGAGGAA
>JAMQPH010000687.1 GCA_023717605.1 Pyrinomonadaceae bacterium | reverse complement strand
CGAAGAGAACACGCATATGTTGAGAAGGACGATTGAGACGAGCCTTTTCATATTCGAGTAAAAGGTATTCAAAGTGTTCGATACGATTCGAAGTCAACACTAAGTTCCACTATCAGAATTTCGTGTTGGATTGTGTAGTTTCGTGGATCGTTCTTTATGCTTTCGGCTGCTTCGTAGGCCCGGACCACACCAGTTGATTAATATCGCGAAGCATGGTTAGCAAAGACTGCATGCGCTCCAGCGGCAGCGCGTTTGGCCCATCCGACGGCGCGCGCTCAGGGCATTCATGTACTTCCATGAATACAGCATCCACTCCTGCTGCAACTCCAGCGCGCGCGAGCGGTTCGATGTATTCTGATTGTCCACCGGTTGCATGACCGAGCCCGCCGGGAAGTTGCAGTGAATGGGTCACATCAAAAACGATAGGAGCCCCAAACTCCCGCATGATTGCAAACGATCGCATGTCAACCACGAGGTTGTTATAGCCGAAACTCACACCGCGCTCGGTCAGCAACAACCTTTCGCATCCCGCATCGCGGGCCTTCTCCACAATATTGCGCGCGTCATTGGGCGCCAGGAATTGTCCCTTCTTCACATTAACAACTCGACCGGATCGTGCCGCCTCAGTAACAAGATCAGTCTGGCGCGAAAGGAACGCCGGAATCTGCAGGATATCAGCCACCTCAGCTACAGCCTGCACCTGTGAGACGTCATGCACGTCGGTTAGGACCGGAACGCCTATCTTGTCCTTCACCTGGCGAAGGACATCAAGGCCAGCCTCCATTCCCAAACCGCGAAAGCTCTTAATCGAAGATCGGTTGGCCTTGTCGAACGAAGATTTATATATGAATCCGAGACCGGCATCACGCGCTCGGCTGGCGCACTCCGTGGCCATCATCAGAGCATGGTCAAGGCTTTCGATTACGCAAGGACCAGCAATGATGGCTAACCGGCCATCACCGAAGGTAACATCACCAACTTGAAACGGTTTCATCTGCACGTTGTTGCCAACCTATCTCGTTCTTTAAGTAGCAGACTAATATCTATGCCGACAATCGGACCGGCTCCCAAATTTACCGCACCATTAGACGATCCACGAAATCACACGAACCAAAGAACTAAAACGGTTTCTTGAGAATGCGCCCAACCTTTTTAAGCGCTCTGCCGACCTTTGATCCTTTCTTCTTGTTCGCATTTTCGTTGGTATTTTCATTGGCATTGGCATTGGCGTTGGCGTTTGCGGCTGAATGCTTCTGTTCTGATGTGGGCAGCGGCGTTGGAGCAGGTGTCGGTGATACAGAAGGGGAAGGGCTCGCGGTCGCGTTGGCATTGGTCGCGGGCGCGACATCTTGCGAACGCAGAGCAAAGTAACTTATGGCCGCGACCAATATCAAACCCGCCAGTGCAAGTATCAGCAAGGGCTCTTTCCTGAATCTCTGGATTTGCCCCAGCTCAATCCTGACTCGTGGAAACGACTGCTTGCCGGAAGATACTGACGCCGAATATGCGGGAGCCCCTGTCGAGTCGCTATTGATTACAGCGGCAGCCAATGCCGGACTGATAACGGTCGTCTCGCCGCTCGAAGTAGCCGCCCGGTTCTCTCGCAAACGGGAGATGTCGATAACCAGGCGTCCCGAGGGTGATTCCGTACCAACGTCTCGCAGTGCCTGGATGTCAGGAGCGCTCGTAACTGCGGCGTGCTCCAGCCCCAGCCGTTCAGCGGTGGCTAGCAGCTCCAGGCGAAACTCGGCCGCGTTCGCAGGACGATCCTCGGGCCGCTTCTGTAGTGCATGGAGTACCACTTGCTCAAGTGCGGGTGGAATAGAAGCGACGTATTCACTTGGGCGTCGTGGTTCTTCCGAAGAATGCTTTATTGCAATCGCGAGAGGGGTAGAGCCGGAAAAAGGGACGACTCCGCTGAGCATCTCATAGAGAATCACGCCTAGACTGTAAACGTCGGCAGCCGGCGTTAGCTCAGCACCGTCACATTGTTCGGGGGACATGTAACGCGGGGTGCCGATCATCACACCGACTAAGGTAAGCGTCTTGGGATCGTCGTCATCGAAAGATTCCGCAGCCAGTTTTGCGATTCCAAAATCAAGCACCTTGACTACCGCCGGCACTTCGGAGTTTTGTACGATGAAAATGTTCGCAGGTTTTAGATCGCGGTGAATGATTCCGGCTTCATGTGCGGCAGCCACTGCGGCAGCCGTTTGTAGCATCAAGGCCACTGCGCGAGCAGTATCAAGCGGGGCTTCCTTGGCCAGCACCTCTCGCAACGTGCGTCCCTCGAGCAATTCCATCACGATATAAACGTAGCCGGAGGTGCTCCCGAAATCTGTTACGCCAACCGCGTTTGTGTGTTGCAAGCGGCCCGCGGCCCTGGCTTCACGACGGAAGCGCACTTGTGCGGCCTCGTCCTCAACGAAACGCGGGTTCAGAACTTTGATAGCAACTGGCCGATCGATGAGCAGATGGCGCGCGCGATAAACCGTGCACATACCACCAATGCCAAGCCGTTTCTCTATTCGGTATTTGTCATCGTGCGTGTAGCCGATCAGCGGATCGACGGGAGTCTCATCACCGATCGCTGTAGGGTCGGCCTGCAACGGCGAGTTGTCTACCGGACAAACTTGCGTGTCAGTGGAATATTGCAGTCCGCATATTGGGCAGTGGAGCATATTTGGATTCGCGCCTTAGGGAGAGCGAGGCTCACGGATTATCCCGCAAAATGCGGCTAGATGCACTTAGCGGAAAGTCGGCACGACTCATGGCGTAGTAAACGAGATAGTTGCAGATGCAGCCGCGGTCTTTCAATCTCGACTTTGATGCGGCTACCCCTTAGTCCGCGCTGGTGACGCTGACGCGTTCGTGAATTATCGCCTCAGGCTCGCCGTTCTTATCCATTGCCGTTTCATTCTGCAGGCGATTTTCGTATGCGGCTCGCACAAAAGAAGCGAAAAGAGGATGCGCGTCGAGTGGTTTCGATTTGTACTCAGGATGAAATTGACAGCCGAGGAACCAGGGGTGGGTGTCCCGCGGCAGTTCAACTATTTCCACGAATTTCTGATCGGGTGAAACACCGCTGAAGACCATGCCAGAGCGTTCCAGGACTTCACGAAACTCAGGATTGAACTCATAGCGATGACGATGTCGCTCACTGATTTCCGCAGCACCGCCGTACACTTCGCGAACCAGCGAATCAGGCGCGAGATTGCATGGCCAGGCGCCCAGCCGCATGGTCCCTCCCAACGCCTCGACGTCGATCAGATCTCGCAGCTTGAATATGACGGGGTACGGTGTATCTGTATCAAACTCGGTTGAGTCGGCATCCTTGAGACCACATTCGTTTCTGGCATACTCAATACAGGCCGTCTGCATTCCCAGGCAAATCCCAAAATACGGGGTGCGGCTCCTTCTCGCATAAGAGATAGCGCGGATCATCCCCGCGATTCCACGCTTGCCGAAGCCCCCGGGAACCAGAATGGCATCGAAGTCGCGCAGGCGGGATTCGTAGTCATCGTCCATCAGCTCTTCCGACTCAATCCATTTCACGCTGACGCGAAGTTTATTGGCCACTCCTCCATGGGTCAGTGCCTCCCGGAGTGATTTGTATGAATCTTCGAGCTCCACATACTTGCCGACAATGGCAATAGAGGTTTCTCCGCCGGAAGGTTCGCGAATCGTCCCCACCAGGTCGCGCCACTCGGCAAGCTCAGACTGAGAAGCGCGCGCTCCAAAACCGAGCTGCGTTACTATCAATTCGTCCAGGCCCTGTTCATGAAATGCGAGTGGCACGTCGTAAATCGTGTCCACGTCCATAGCACTGATTACGGCAGATTCTTTCACATTGCAAAACAGAGCAATCTTCGACCTTAAATCGTGGGACAGCGGTCTCTCTGATCTGCACAAGAGCACATCGGGAGCAATGCCAATCTCGCGCAGGTCGCGAACTGAGTGTTGAGTCGGTTTGGTCTTTAGCTCGCCTGCGGCGGCGATGAAAGGCACGAGTGTGACGTGCACAAAGAGGGCATTCCCCGCCCCTTCTTCGTTGCCCATCTGGCGAATCGCTTCCAGGAACGGCAAGGATTCAATATCACCAACCGTACCGCCAATCTCAACGATGATTACATCCGGCTGGTCTTTTTCCGCGACCGAGCGTACAGCGGCCTTGATCTCGTTTGTGATGTGGGGAATTACTTGGATCGTTTTGCCGAGATAGTCGCCACGTCGCTCTTTTTCGATCACGGAAAGATAGATCCGTCCAGTGGTCCAGTTATTGGCTTGGGATAAGTGGGCATGGGTGAAGCGCTCGTAATGGCCCAGATCAAGATCTGTTTCAGCGCCATCATCGGTAACAAATACTTCGCCGTGTTGAAATGGAGACATGGTCCCGGGATCGACATTAATGTATGGATCGAGCTTGATCAGCGCAACTTTCAAGCCGCGCGCCTCTAGCAGGCAACCAATCGAAGACGCCGCCAGCCCTTTCCCCAAGCTTGAGACCACCCCACCCGTAACAAAAAGATATTTAGGCATCCGTTCTCCCTCGCGTTCCCAGTTTAGAGTTCAACCTTTAGGTTGTGGTTTGGTAAGGAGCAAGCTAAAGCTTGAACTCTGAACTGCGTGACGCTCGCCGACATTCGTTTAAATTTCCCTCTTAGTCGTGCCTTTATCAGCATCTCCGGCCTCTGGTCCATCACCCGATTCCTGTTCGCCGTTGTAATAACCTTGCTTGAAATCTTCCTGAACTGCCGCCGCTTTGCCGGCGGCGGGATCCAGGAGTTTCTGCAATCCTGACATGCCGGCGCTAAGCAAGCTTGGCGCTTCGTGGGCGCGTTTCTCAAACTCCTCAGTTGTTACGTCATATGGTTTGCTTAAGTGCGAGAGCCCCCACAACGCGCAGACGATGAGAAAAGCAATTAATCCCAGGCCAATCCAATCGCTCATTGTTTCGTTATCATGCTAATCATGCAGTCGAGACTTAAAACGCTCTACGGCAAACTCCAAATGTTCCTTCTGAATTGACGCTCTCACGCGCTCGAGGTCTTCCCTGGTGTCAACTCCGATTGAGGGAGTGGACGCTTCAATCGCCTTGATCTTCACACCACGTTCGAGTGCGCGTAACTGCTCCAGGCATTCTACGCGTTCCAGGTTCGATTGCGGCCACCTGGTGAACTCCAACAGCACTTCCTTTCGGTAGACATATAAACCCGTGTGCTTACGGAATTCGCCAAGCAGACCTGGCTCGTTTCGAAGTGCAGTCTCAAGCGTCACATGCTTTCGTACGGCCTCGCGGGGATAGGGCACAGGCGACCGCGAAAAATAGAGCGCACGCCCTGAATTATCCACTACAATCTTGACCACATCCGGATTTAGGACATCGGCGGCTGTCTCGATCGCTTCCCAGGTTGTAACTATTCCTACGCTCTCGTCATCACTCGCTTCAATTACTCGTTCGATGGTCTGAGCTGAAATAAGAGGCTCATCTCCCTGCAGGTTGACAATGATGTCGGCGTCCTCCAGCGTCTCTGCCACCTCCGCCAGGCGATCTGTGCCGCTCGCGTGATCAGCTCGGGTCATCACGGCCTCAACACCGGACGATCGCACGACATCGCAAATACGTTCATCATCGGTTGCCACTATCACGCGGGCGACATTGCGAGCTTCCATCGCGCGCTCAGCAACCCAGCAAATCATTGGCTTGCCGTCGATTTCCAGAAGTGCTTTCCCTGGCAGACGAGTGGAAGCAAAACGCGCGGGGATGAGTACTACTGCCTTTGTTTGCGAAATTGTTTGGGAATTGGAGCCCGTAAGGTTCACGGGACAACAGATTAGCTTGGGGAAGGCGGGAGTGTCAACGCTTCTCGCGGCTAAAGGCCGCTTTTTCAATCATTGAAGGCGGGGTATCATCAACCAGACCAATGCGAGTCCATTACTCACCTACTTACTACGCTGATCAGCGACACCGTTGAGATCCATAGCAATACCGTTTTCACCGCGAAGAAGATCTTGGAGAGTGGAAGAGGTTTTTATGCACAGAGTGTCAGGGACCCAACGCAGATGAAAAAAGCCCGGGCCAAACGAAACAGCGGTATTCGCAGGATAGTCCGGCTGTTCGTATTAGTCGTAGTGGGCGTTGTCATCGGCTTTCTTGGCTACCAGCTGATCATGCTGGTCCGAGTGGCCCGGCTGCGTTCCAATAACCCGTCGACCACGTCGTTGATCGATGCGAGGGCGGAAGAAACGCGTTCCCGCGGGCAAGAACCTCGGCGCACGCAGCTTTGGCTTCCGCTGGATCGGATTTCACCAAACCTTCAACGCGCGGTGCTGGCCGGCGAAGACACAAACTTCGTAACCCACAATGGCTTCGACTATGAGGCTATTCAGAAAGCCTGGGACGAGGCACAGCGCGCCGCGGCAAAAGAAGCAAAGGAAGAAGACGATAATGAGTCAGACTGGCTCCCGTACCTTCCCGACTTCAAACGTGGCGCCTCAACAGTTTCTCAGCAGCTCGCTAAGAATCTCTATCTCTCCACTGATAAAACTTTCATTCGTAAAGGTCAGGAAGCTATCATTACAATCTTCCTGGAGCGCCTACTCACAAAACGGCGCATTCTGGAAATCTACCTGAATGTGATCGAATGGGGCGATGGAATCTACGGTGCAGAGGCGGCGGCGCAACACTACTTTCGAAAGTCGGCGACCAGCCTTAGTGGTAGCGAAGCGGCATTTCTCTCGGCGATGATCCCCAATCCGCGAACTGTGTTCAACCCGAAAGTGAATCCCCGACGCGTTGCCCGACGACAACGAATCATCTTGCGCGGTCTACCTTACGTTAAATTACCCTAGGATTTTTTCTGCTGGCTGGAGCTTTTGGACACCGTCGTCGAGTTGGACTTATTGCCTCTTGAGCCCGCTGGGTTGCTAACAGCGAAGGAATCCAGAAATCGACGCGCATTCGGATCATCAGACGAGCCATGGAAGAAAGCGGCTGTGAGATACAGCTCTCGAACGTTGTTAACCATGCGGGTGTAGAACCGAACTGTACCGGGCACGGTGCACCCACTGAGATCATATTGCCTTCCTGCGTAACCACCAATTGAAAAGTTTCGATCGAGATCCGGGTAACAGTCGAAGGGCGTACCCAACTTTTTCCAGTCGCTCTGAATTCCGCTAACGAATCCTCTGATTGAGCCTTCCAGTATCTCCGCGTCCGACTCCCCTGCGTTTGGGCCGGTCGATAACACGACCACATAAGTTGTCTTGTCAAATCGTCCAAGGTACGTATCCATTTCTATGACGCGTCCATCCCCCAGTAGCACTTTGGTTGAACGCTTGTTGCCATCGCCGGGCAAAAGCATTGAGACCTTCGAGTGAGATGGGCTAACCCTGGTCCAGCGTGAGTCCGAACTCATGGGTACCGGCTCCGAGGAACCGAGCGAAATTGGTCCAGTGCTGGCGAACGAAGGTGAGAGACTCTCACTGGTAAGGCCAGACTTTTTCTTTTGCTGGACGACCGGCGGCGTCTGCACACTCGGACTCACCTTGGGATGCTCGCGCACCCGCCGGGCCTCCTTAAACGCCCACGGTGAAACGGCGTTCGGGTCTTGCCAGATTCCCCGATGCTCAGCTCGCGCGGCAGTTTCGCATTCCGCATACATTTTGCGCTCGGCCTCGCTTAGCATGCTATCGAAACTTCTGGCGTACCAAGCGACACCATCACGGACCATTTGAGCGCCAACATCCGTCTCCTTTAAAAAGACCTTGCCCACAATCAGAGCGTTATCACCGAGACCCGTGTATTCGACAACCACCACCTTGTTGAGGATCAGCTCCGACAAATGTTGTCGGGCTTCTTCCGCGTACGCTTGGCCTTTCTCAGGCGCATCAATCCCCATCAATCGGACCTGGAGTGGACGTTTTAGACAGATAAGCGAAACAGAGTCACCGTCATGGATTTCGGTCACGGTGCCGAACAACGTTCCGGCGGTCGCTGAGCCTGTGACCATAAGAAAAAACGCCAGGCTTAGAAAAGCCTGACGTATGTGGTGGGAGAAACGCATTACAGATTGTCTCCGGACTTTAGGAGTATGTAGGACTACAGAGCGAATTCTTTGGTTAACTGAAGTTCGGCCTTGCGAAGTTCGTAACGACCGCGCCCTATGTTGCCTTCGCGAGTAAGCGCTAAAACTACGAAGTAGTCGCGCCCTATCAGTCGCATGATGACGATTGCAGTGTCGAGCGAAACCATCAGCTCCCTGAGGCTTCCCAGGCCGATGTCGTTCCCAGTTCGTTGGGCACTGCGGACCAGCGAAGTAAACTCAGCGGCTGCGACATCGAGATTAGCTTCGTTGCCGGCCTCACCGATTACCTTCTCAACGGCAATACCGTCGAGTCCCATGATGAGAGCACCGAGGCTCCCGTCGGTGCTCTCAACAATGGATTCAAGTAGTGTTTTAAACATTCCAAACCTTCCTTACGGACGTGTACCACCCAAGGCTCCAGGCCGTGCTGATGGAGTATTCGGAGCTGGAGTAGTTGGCGCTGGACCCTGCATGCCTTGCGGGTAGTTCTGTGGAGCGCGCTCGTCTATCTGCAACTGCGTGGGAGTCGGCGTATTGGTCGGTGGGTTGCCTAACGGAACTGGCTGCGGAATGGTTGTGGTGCGTGGTCCTGTGCTCGCAGCACCCGGCAGCGGACGGCCCTGGTAGTCAGGCCGATAGATGCGCGGCGTGATGAAGAAAAGGATTTCAGTATTGCTACGGGTGGTTAACTTACGTTTGAAAAGATTACCGAGCACGGGGATCGAAGCCAGACCGGGCGTGCGTTGCCGGTTCTCGCTTTCCGTGTCAGCCAACACTCCACCCATCACGGTCGTGCCGCCATCGGGAACCAGCACTTCAGACTGCATGCGCTGGGTGTCGATGCCGGGAACGCCACCGACGGCGATACCGGTATTAATGGTGTTGTTTTCAATGGTTACGCGCAGAATCACAGTACCAACATCCGTTATCTGCGGCGTGATGGACAAGCGCAAAGGAACTGAGACGAACGTTGTTGTCACAATTGCCGTTCCACTCGCAGCTTGAGTTGTCTGCACGGGAATTTGCGAACCACTCTCGATTTGGGCGGGCCGATTGTTAAGAGCCGTCACGCGCGGTGTGGCTATCGTCTTGACCGTGCCCCTTGTTTCAGCAAGGGTAATGAGCGCGCTGATCTGAGCGGTGCCAAAAATTCCAGTCGTCAAACCAATTACAGTGCTTGCTGCGGCGGCGCCAAGCGAACCAAGAGGCTGAGGTGTGCCAACCAATCCACCGAAAACTCCCTGGGGAACGGTTCCGGAGACTGGGGGATTCGAAGGCAGGGTTGTGATGTTACCCAACCCTCCCCGGTTGATGTTCAGGACGCCAGCAGAAAGCTGGGCCCCGATGTCGCGGCTAAAGTTGCGATTGGCCACAACGATGCGGGTTTCGATTTCTACCTGCGGTTCCGGCTGGTCCAAAATCGCAACCAGCTGGCGGATGGCACCGATGTTCTCACGAACGTCGGTGATGATGAGCGTATTGCTGCGACCATCGACTTCGATCGAGCCACGACGAGATAGTCGGCGCGAAATGATTGGGAGGAGACCCTGATCGCCACTGCCGCCCGTGGCATCGCCGCCTGCACCGCCACTAAAACTCAAGTTCGTGGCGCCGCCCGAAAATGCTCCGGTCGAACCAGCGGCCTGCGCAAGCGTTCCAGAGGCACGAGCGTAGTTTAGGCGTATGAATTCGGTCACCAGGGGAGAGGCGTCAAGTCGTGAATCGTTGATGACCTTCTGAGTCTGAGCTTCGGCTGCAAGCACTTGGGTGGTAGCCACACGGAGAATGCTGCCGCTCGTCTCGATACCAAGCCGATTCGCCTTGAGCACCGCGTCCAGAGCAACATTCCAGGGGACGTCTTGCACGTTAACGGTCACCGGCACCGCGCCTACGGAAGAGTCGATCACAAAATTAACACTGTACTGTTCCGTAATGTAGTTGAGTATGTCGCGAATGTCTGCGTTGACGACGTTAAGATTTATAGGCTCTCCTACGAAACCTGGCTGCCCATACTGCCGCCCTTGTTCCGACTGCGTCATTCCGTCGGCTGCGGGAGCGATAGAGACACGAGGGGTCGGTGAAGGCGACGGTTGAGACTGCTGAACCATCGCCGGATCCTGGGGACCAGTGCTTTCGACGGAGGTCTCTCTTAGACCTACGCTGCTCGCGCTGATACCCGCGGCTGCGGATGGGTTTCTTGTTTCAGCCAGACCGTTAGTGCCAAGGAGGCACAAAACCAGCAGGACGAGCGCAGTCCTTGGTATGGCTGTAATTATTCGAGGCTGGTAGGACATCTTTCCCTCCTTAAGGGAATTTCTGGGACGATACCGCCACGCGCTACGCTCATTTGCTATCGCAATCTAAGCGCGCGCCGCACATATGCGGTGGGGTCCAGGGTTAATTGTCAAAACTGCGCATATTGAAGGCGATTCGATAATGACTGAGAGGCCTGCTGCGCGGCGGGAAACGGTTGGACTAGTTGGAGTACAACTAGTCGCAACCAGGAAGTTTATTCTGGCTTCGTAGGGGCGGCCGGCTGCTCCGGGGTTTTCTCAGAGTCTGCATCCGGGGAACTGGGAGGGGCAGTTTTCGCGGCCGACATCAGATTCAACGTGCTGGGCTGTCGCAACGGCTTGATTTCGACTGACCGTTGGCGTCGTCCGTCGCTTAGTACAAGCTCGCGCCGAAAGACAAGTCGGTTGTCTTCGATGGCCACTAATTGGCCATCATAGAAACGTTCGCCGGGATAGATAACATAAGACAACTTGATCGGTGTTGCCTCTACTATTGCTGCGTAACCACGGGGGGTACGTGAAATTCCAACGATCTCCATTTCGTTAAGCAGCAATGCGGTGGTTGGCTTGGGCGCAGCCATGCGAGCGTTCATCGCGGCCAGTTTTTGAGCTTTGTATTGAGTGATACGCTCCTGAATTGAAGGTGTGCCAACCGGCACGACCACCTTCTTGGACGCACGTGTTTGCTCATACTTTCTAAAAGGGTCGCGACCGCCCTCGCGAACGCGACTGGTGGCGGCTGGCTTGGTAACTTCAGTCTCCTGGGCGTGAGTGGATGCTACGAACCCACCATTGCCAACTGAGGCTCCAAGTGCAATACCGGCGAGGCCGTATCTGACTATTTTCATAAAATGCATCATGGTTTACTTTCCTTGCCCACTTAAGTGAGATGGTAGTTAGACGTCTATTTGGCAGCCTTGCCAGCGGGCTTCGGTGGAGGATTGTTCTGCTTTTGCAGCTTCTCTGCCGACACGTAATAGGCTGTCAAATCAAACGTAGCATTCACGGTGTGGCTAGTTGACTGTTTGTCGAGCTGCTTCAGGTCGAAGTTTGTGATCGAAACGATGCGTTGATAGTGAGCGAGCTGCTCGAAGAACGAGCGCAGCGAAGCAAAAGAGCTCGTGACGTTGACTTCGATCTTCTTGCCGCTGTAGTTGTCCTGCGCAACATCTTCCTTCGGAAGGAATTTCCGTAGCACAAGTCCATTGGTGCGGGCTCGATCCTGCAGACCCTGCAACACCATAGTGATCTCGCGCTGTTCAGGAAGTAGCGCCTTGAGTTCGTCATATTCTTCCTGTCTGGCCGTGTAAATCGCCCGAAACTCGTTAAGTCGCTGCGAAGCGATTTGGGCCTGAGCGTTGCGCGGCAACAGTTGCTGGATCTCCGCGTTTAGAGTAGCTGTCTTAGCCCGAGTGTTGCGGGTAACGAGGTACCAGAAGGCGCCGTACATGAAGCCAGCAATCACCGCAAAAACCATGAGGCGCAAGTACCAGGGCAATGTTTGAAGGTTACCGATTCTCATCATTTAGTTCCTTCCCCAAGTTAATGGTTGGGGTTTCTTTCGATTTTGCTCTTCTAACCCGTTACTTCTTCAAAGCGACCTGATTCGGTGCACTGTTGGCGGGTGCTTGTGCGGAGGCTGCTGTTGCGGAGGGTTTCGGCGTTACGTATTTGCACTTAACCGTGAAGGCCACGACCTCAGGGACAGCTACAGGTGGATCGCCAGCGAGCGATGGACTGACCACCTTGCCTGCCTGACGTTGTGTTTCGATAATAAGGTTGGTAAACAAGCCGGCGGAAAATTCCATACTCTGGCCGAAACGAGTCACTGAATACTCATTTGGTGATTCACCCTTAATAGTCAGTTCACCATCTTGCTGTTCGATACTCTGGAGGTAAAGCCCCGGAACGCTATCGAAGCGAGCCTTAATGTCGCGAAGAACCGCGCCGGGCCCTTGTTGAGACTCACGAAGTTTTTTGATTGCGTCGATACGGCTCTGGATGTCTTGAGTCTTCCGCTCCAGTTCAGCCTGCTCCTTGTTGACGGCAAGCATCTGTTGATTGATACGGCGCTGATTCTCGACTTCATGCTCGGCCGCCTGATGCGCTGAATTTGCACTGACATAGTCGTAGCCGGCGCCGAGGATCAAGAGACCGAATACAGTCAACGCCAAAAGAAGTGTCTGTACGCGCGGACTCGATACTCTATCTTCGACCATCGCGACCCCGCTGGGTCGATCCGTTACCGACTCTAGTAGATTGATTTTAATCATGCTGCTTCAACTCCTCTAAGCGCGAGACCAACAGCGACGGCCATTTCCGGAACAATCTCTCGCATATAATCAGGATCGAACTTTCTCGAATCCACCTGTATCTGCCGGAAAGGATCAAATACTTCAACCGGAATCTCGAAACGCTTCGCCAGGTAATCCGCAAGACCGGGAAGCTTCGAACCGCCGCCCGCTATCAGGATCTTCTGGATAGAGTCGCTACTCTCATCTGCGGTGGCTCGGTAGAAGTCCATCGTCTTCCGCACTTCTAAGGCCAGAATGTCGGAGACCGTCTCTATGATGGGCTTGATGGGACGCGCCTCTACATCATCCGGCAGCGGGTAACCTCGCTTGACGGCTTCTGCCTGTTCAAACGTAAGTCCCAGTTCCTTCTGTAGCAGACTCGTGTACTGGCTGCCTCCAACGGACGCGTCGCGCGCAAACACAGAACGAGCTCCGTTGAGGATGTTGATATTCATCGTGGCCGCGCCAATGTTTAAAAGGGCAACCACCTCGCCGGATTGCGGCTGATAATTCAGTTCGTAACAATTTTGGAGCGCAAATGCGTCAACATCGATTATCACCGGTTGTTTGCCGGCTAGCTGAATCGCTTGCTTGACGTTGGCGATCTTGTCGCTCTTGCAGGCCGCCAGTAAGACCTGGATCGCGTCAGATGTATTGCCCGTGAGATGGTAGTCGAGGTTAACGTCCGCGATGTCGAAAGGAATGTGCTCTTCCGCGTGCCAACTGAACGACTCACGCAGCTCCTCTTCGCTCATTTGCGGGAGAACAATGTTCTTCACGATCACGGAGTGACCGCTCACCCCGGCAGCAACTCTTGGAGTCTTGATCTGATGCTCGCTAAATATGCTCACTATCACGTTCGAGACGTTATTGAGCTCCATGATCTGGCCGTCCACAATCGTATCCGGCTGGAGGTTCTCGAAACCAAGGTTCATCAGGTGAAGGTTGTTGCCCTTCCTTTGTAGTTCAACTGCCTTAACGGAGCTGGAACCAATGTCTAGTCCTACGAGGCTCTTTTTGACTTGTTTGAACGTAATCTATTTATTCCTCACAACGGAGAGAGCACGTGTCTTGTTCTGTCTGCGTAAACGAGCACGAGCTTTTCGCGCTCTTGTTGGGCGGGTGCTCACAAATTTCGACCGGCTAAAAGTGACGGGGGTTTTCAACGGTCAGTGTCCTTACGGCGCGCAAAGGCAATCGAGCTCAGGTATTAGAGGTTTGAGTTATGTGGATTTCGTTGTGGAAGCGGCTCGCCTGGCGAGCCCGGAGTAAGACTGAAGCCTGTGCTTCGGAAACCCAGCCAAGTTGAAGGCTCTTGGGCCCCGACTCCTGTTGGCTTTGCGACCTTCGCTCACACGAAGTGTGCCTTTATCGTTTCGACTTCAAAGAGGAAGCGGATTTGCCTGGAACGTCCTCCGCTATAGAGGAATTACTGGTGTGAACCTCTGACGGCGGTATGCCTGACCACCGTCACGAGCGAGATTACCTTACGTGTGAAACAATGTCAACTCCTAATTTAACGCGTTTAATCTAAGCAGCAACAGGGGTAAGGTCTCTTGAGGAAGTGGCGAGGGGAGTCTTTATGGCAATTTCTGGAACGGAAGTCCCAGACTTCCAGACGAAGTGGCTGCAAAATTTCAGGAACTGCAGCTCATTCAGGGATCACCCGTACTCCGGGCCGCCAGAGGCATTTTCACCTTAATTGACTTAGCGGGGACCCCTAACGCTATGTGATAGGGCTCCACATCCCTGGTCACGACGGCACCCGTACCAATCATCGCGTGGTCACCTATATTTGTTCCCGCTAGCACCGTCGCGTGATAGGTAATCCGTACTCCATTACCAATCCGGGTTGCGCGATTGTATACCTTTGCAATGTCGTCAATGTCGTGAGTGTGCGAATAGATATTGACGTAATCTGAGATAGACACATCGTCTCCGACTTCTATGCCGCCCCGGTCATCCAACAGAACGTGTCGGTGGATTACCACGTTGTCGCCAAGAAACAAATTGTAGCCGTAGGACCACTCTACAGAATTCCAGCATTTGAAGTTTTCACCTACGCGGCCAAAAACGAGCGGCGCTAACATCCTCCGGAATCGGTGTCCCAGAAGCGCGTTCTGCCCGAGAGGGGAACGATCAAACATCTGCCATAGCCAGATGAAGGGCTTCCTTTCGGCGTAGAGCTTGGCATCAATGTCGGGATAGTACTCCGGCTCAGTAGTTACGTTACGGGGATCAAACGAGTGCATCAGCGCTCGGGCGCCCGGCAATGACTTCTCAATCTCAACCGGTGGAGTCAATGCACCCAAATACATCTGACTCAGCGTATCTCTGACCACGTCGTTGGGGTTGCGAACCCCTTGAGTTAGGTCCCGGTACAAATCGGTTAGAAACTCGTCGAAGTCGGCTTGCGCCTGGGGTTGAGCGGATAGCTCGCGATAAGCCATTCAGTGGATTCTCCTGAGGGTAACTGGGACCCTACTGGGTCTTAGCCAGATTCCAAATATTATGACGATGAGCAAATTATCACACAGAACAGCACCCCACTGGCCCGGTTTTTGGTTATCCCGGGAATTTTCTAGTGCCATGCATGGCTCCGCAACCTCGAGCCGACGCGGTTCGCCGTCACCGCAGAAGCAGTGACATCGGCGACGTTCCGTCGGAATTACTCATGGCTCTTACTTGCTGGTATTGGAGCTGGAAAGTTACGATGCCCAATAATGAAACTCTTCCGTTGGTTCCCAGCTCTCGCTTTCACAGTCATTGTAGTCGTCGTCGCCTGGTTGTGGTGGAGCCGGCCGCAAAGAAGCGATATGGAGAATTACGCTCCTGCTGACGCGCTCGTCTACCTTGAATGCAATAATCTTCTTGACGTTGTGGACGGCATTGCCAGCTCTGATGCCTGGAAGGAATTGAGTCCCCTGTTGGGAACCAGTGGGAGCCAACCTCCCCGTCGTTGGTTAACACGGGTTATCTCGTGGACCGGTATTGGCCCTACGAGATCTGTCATCCTCGCCCGCGCCCAGTTGGCCACAGTGATGCTTGACCTTGGAGCCAAAGAAGAAGGCGAAACCCTGACTATTCGGCCCGAGGCCGCGATACTAATTGAAACGCACACTTCTGAAAGCCGGATACGGCCGACCGTCGAAGAGGCCCTGAGGCGGTTTGCGGAAAAATCGTACCGCCAGCCGATATTGAGGCGAGCTGAAGTTGCGGGTTCCGAATTTCTAATCTGGAACGCACCCACCAGCGAACGCCAAATCGTCGCCACCATCGACGGGACGCTCGTGATTATTGGAAACAGCGAACGTGCTGTGAAGATGTGTTTAGAGGTTCGACGCGGTCAGCGACCAAGTCTCAAAAGTAACCCGGAGATGCAAGAGATGCGACGCCGCCTGGCAACGGCCGATGCGCTTGCCTTTGGTTTCATCTCCTCGTCGAATGCCGCCCGACTCTTCTCATTAGGAGCACCACTGCTTTTCGGCAGAGCACCTGGAGATGTGCGGTTCGATCGAATCATCGGGACCAGTGCTTCGAGGGTGTTGGCCGCAGTCGGCTGGAGTTCGCGGATGTCTTCGGGAGGCATCGAAGATCATTATCTGTTCTCGCTTCAGTCAACCCTTGTCTCCCGCCTGCAGCAAAATTTCCGACCGACAAATGCCCCGATTCAAGTTTTGGACCTGCTGCCAGCCGACATTCACTCCGTATCTGTCTACAGGTTTGAGAACCCGGTCACCACCTGGCAGACGATTGAAACAGCGCTCTCTTCTCAGCTCGATACTTTGTCAGCGATGGTCGTTAGTTCCCTTCTGAAGTCGGCCCTGACCCCATACGGAATTGAGGATCCGGACAGGTTCCTCACCCTGGTCGGTCCGGAACTGAGCACCGTGCGATTGACGCGTGATACGGAGCATGCAACGCTCATCGCTCAGGTTCGAGATGAACCGTCACTTAGGCAACTACTCCTCGGGCCCGGTGGAAAAAGTCTAAAGCGACACTCTGTCGGCGAGGCTGAGCTGATGGAGATTCCCGGCAAGCCGATCGGGATGAGTTTTCTCAAAGGCAGGGTTCTGATCGGTCCACCAGAGGATTTGCAGTTGTACTTGGAGGCTGCAACCGGCAACCAGGCAACACCTGACCGGATCAAGAAACTGGAACACTTCCTGGGTCGCTCCACCTCAGCTAACGTGGTGACTTATACGCGAGATACCGACCAGGTCATGAAATTCGTCCGAGCCATTGCTCGAGCAGGCGGCGGTACCACGGCAGATCGTGAAGCAACCGAGCTTTCGCTCAAGATTGCCCAATTACCATACTCCGCAACTGAAACGACCCTTGGTGATCAGGGTCTCGAGAGGATAACGCGATCACCTTTTGGGCAATTCGCCACGCTGGTACCGTTGTTATTCCCGGAAAGGTGAATTCAGTTTTTCAACAGAAGAACTTATGGCGGGCCAGATCGATCCGGTAGCCTTGCAACATGACCAGCTTGGAAATTTTGATCGGAACGGGGAACCAAGGGAAGATTACAGAAATCAAACGTGTCTTGAAAGATCTACCTGTTAAGCTCCATGTTGTCACCGACTTTCCCGGCCTCCGCCAACCTGACGAATGCGGCGGTTCCTATGCAGAGAATGCGATTATCAAAGCCCAGTCCTATGCAAGCCAAACCGGACTGTGGACTTTGGCGGACGACGCCGGACTGGAGGTAACTTCTCTGAACGGAATGCCTGGCCTGAGATCAGCGCGTTTCGGAGGCGAGGGTCTCTCAGATGCTGACAGAACAAGCCGACTGCTTTCGAAGCTGTTGGAAACGGACGGCGACGATCGTTCCGCACGCTTCGTGTGCGCTGTGGCGATAGCTAAACCAACCGGCGAAGTGGTTAACGTGGCCCATGGCTCCTGTGAGGGAAGGATC
>JAMQPH010000662.1 GCA_023717605.1 Pyrinomonadaceae bacterium | reverse complement strand
TGAATAGATCCGCCGCGTGTATTCTTCAACCATCCGGTCGCTGTTGAACTCGGGAACCAGAGTAACGATGGAGCGCTTCATCATTGAGATCCATTTGCGGGGCAGGCCGTCGGGGCCACGCTCGTAGTAAAGCGGGACAACCTCTTGCTCCAGAACGCGGTAAAGCGATTCGGCGTCGCTGGCATCCACGTCGCCAGTTTCCGCGCCTTGTGCCGAGCTGCCAATGGCGAATCCATTAGTGCCGTCGTAGCCTTCCAGCCACCAGCCGTCGAGAATTGAGAGATTCAATCCCCCGTTCATGGCCACCTTTTCACCGCTCGTTCCCGAGGCCTCCAGGGGTCTGCGGGGGACATTGAGCCAGACATCGACTGACTGAACCAGTTCACGGGCAATCTCCTGATCGTAATCTTGCACAAACACTGCCCGGGCCTGGACCCGCGCGTCATACTTCCATTGCGCCATCTGCTGGAGAATGAGTTTTGCTCCCTGATCTTGAGGATGCGCCTTGCCGGCGAAAACAAACTGGACCGGACGATCTGCGCTGGTGACAATTCGCAGGAGTCGCTCCGGATCTTTGAGCAGCAGACTCCAACGCTTGTACCCGGCAATGCGGCGGGCAAACCCGATGGTGAGCGCTTCGGGGTCAAACATCTTTCGCGCCGATTCGGTATATTGCATACTCTCGCCACGTTCCATGCGCGCATGAAACGAACGATGTCGGATGAAGGCGATGAGTCGCTGTTTCAGGAGCAAATGCGCCGCCCACAGCTCTTCGTCAGAAATTTTTGCAATACCCTGCTCCCAACGGGCCTTGTCGCGCACTTGATCAGTCCAATCGTCCCCAACGTAGCGCTCATAAAGCGAGCGGATGAGTGGGGCAACCCACCTAGGCGCATGCACGCCATTTGTGACGTGTGTGATGGGAACCTCGTCGACTGTTCTCTCGGGCCAAAGCTTCTGCCAGAGAGCTCGAGAGACTTCACCGTGTTTGCGGCTCACGCCATTTGTCGAACGACACATCCGAATAGCCAGGGGAGTTAAACCATAGGGTTCCTTCGAGTCTTTTGGATCGACACGGCCCAGGGCAACAAACTCCTCATGCGTCAGACCAAGCTCCTGCTCATAAGCCGGGCCAAAGGCCCGCGTGACAAGGTCGGCGTCAAACTCATCGTTTCCGGCAGCAACAGGCGTATGCGTTGTAAAGACACAACGTTCACGCACCCTCTGGGCCGCCTCGGTAAATAGCAAACCGGATTGAATCAGTTCGCGAGCTAGCTCCAGCGTCAGAAAGGCCGAGTGCCCTTCGTTCAAGTGAAACACACTCGGCTCCAACTTCAGTTTTCTGAGTAAGCGCACGCCACCGATTCCCAGCAACATTTCCTGTACGATTCGAGTTTCACGGTCACCGCCATAAAGATGACCCGTTACTAGCCGATCGATGTTTTCGTTCTGAGTAATGTTTGTGTCTAGCAGGTAGAGTGGCACATGACCTATGTCCGCGCGCCAGACTTGAGCATGGACTGTACGTCCTCGCATGGAAACGTCGATCATCAGGGGCGCACCATCCTCACCCAGGATTCGCTCGATAGGCAGTTGTTCGGGATAGGTTTCTCCATAATGCTCTTCCTGCCAACCGTCGCGCCTGAGACGTTGCCGGAAGTATCCGAAGCGATAGAGCAGGCCCACAGCGACCAGTGGCAGTCGAAGATCGCTGGAAGATTTCAAATGATCTCCGGCCAACATTCCTAGCCCGCCGGAATAGAGCGGCAAGGAATTGTGAACACCAAACTCGGCGCAGAAGTAAGCCACCGGATGCTCAGGACTGATCAGACTTCTGCCGTTTTGGCCGGATCCGATCGTGGCCAGGGGCTTCGACATGTATTGCTGGAAACGCTCACTTAGATTACGTACTCGTTCGATGTAGATAGGGTCGGAAGCCATCTGCATCAGGTGGTATTCTAGTGTTCTCGCCAGCAGCTGCCGCGGATTGTGTTCACACTCTTCCCAGACATCCGGATCAAGATCGCGAAAGATACTTGTTCCACCGGCTGACCAGCTCCACCAGTAGTTCCAGGAAAGTTGCTCAAGGGGTCGAAGGGGAAGTGGTAAAAAGGAGTTGTCAATAGCAGTCTTGTTGATAAGTTCGGGGGTTTCGATCATTCGTTTTTCGGGTTTCCTTCTAATCAGTTTTCAATTACCCAGCTGTACCGCTCATCACTAGTCCTTCTTCTATTCGAACTTGTGATGCCTCAGAAATACGTTCATGTCGCTTTGTTTAAAGAAGACCAGCCGCACTTCGCTTAGAGAATTGGCAGTCGCCAGAAACTCCATGATTGCCTGGGAGGCTGTAGCTGCCGCTTCGGCCGGCGGATATCCATAGACGCCGGTGGAAATAGCCGGGAAGGCAATCGAGTTCAGAGAGTTTTGGACCGCCAGCAGCAACGAGTTCTTATAACACGCTGCCAGGAGTTCTGCCTCGCGTCCATCATGTCGACCATAAATGGGCCCGACAGTGTGTATAACGAATTGTGCCGGCAGATTTCCGGCGGTAGTAATTACCGCTTCGCCCGCCGGCAGGCCTTGCGGATAATGACTGCGTCGAATCTCTCGACACTCCTCCAGAATCGCAGAGCCACCGACTCGATGAACTGCACCATCAACCCCGCCGCCACCCAAGAGCGTAGGATTGGCAGCATTCACAATAACGTCGACCTTCTGCGCAGTAATGTCGCCGACAACCAGGCGCACACGACCGCTAAGAAAAGTTCCGTCAGAAGCTTTTACTTGCATTGACAACAGTTCGGAAGACGGCTAACGCCAGTCCGGAGGCCTTCGCGGATTGTATTAGATTTCGCCCGACCATTCGGCTCAATTGGCAGACCAGGAGGGCAACGCTGATGCGGCATTCCTACTCTGCGCCACGCGGCTCCACTTTGATTTCATCGAACATATCTTGACGGCGCAATGCCTCGGCGACGCCCTTGGCCTTGTGCTCAGTCAGCGGGTGCTCGGGATCTGCGCTGGCGATCTCGAACAGGCGGTCGTCAAGCATAACTACTCCGAGAGAGCCAAGGGTGACTCCCGGGGCAATCTGAATTTCATCCATGTTGTGGATTCGAAAGTGGCCCGTTTGTTCGACCCAATCCTCAATGAAGGGATCTCTCAGCGCATGTTCGGCTTCAGATTCCGAGAGGAAGGCCCCTTCCACGATGAGACAATATTCGCGCACTTTGCCTGTCTACCAGATAGTGAGTCGCTCGTGCCTCGTCCTGCCGGCCTCAAGATGACCAGCAACCGGCCAAGTTAGAACGCAGTGAGGAGTAGGCCCTAACTTGTCCCGCATCTTGCTTCATCTCTCTCCTGCGTCCCAGCAACTTTACCATCGTGGCTTACCATGAACCAAGGCACAGCAGCGATTGGAACTGGTTCATTGTGAGTCCGGAAGTTGAGAGTTCAACCTTTAGGTTGCACTTGACGGTACCGACAAGCTGAAGCTTGAAGTCTAAACTTCACCTAATAGGTCAGACAGCATGCGAAAACGCCGCCGAAAGACTACTCCCGACGGCGTCATGTTTCTCGAGGCGTAATTGCCTGAGGTTCGGCTGGTCTTTAATTTGCCAGCGCGTATTGTGAGTTCAACGTCTCTCGGAGTCGCCGGAAGTGCGAGTCAAAACTCACGAATCCGGTCGAGCCCTGGAAGAAAGCTTTTCCACCCGTGTCGTTCGACAATCGGTTGAGTGAGCTTTGGCCGTAGCTGGCTGCCAGGCGACTCCGGCTCGTCAGGCCCACAGATGGCGCGTAAAAGGAATAGATGGCAACGCGACGCTCTTTAGCATGATCGATCGCCCGGAGCAGATCCAACGTGTTGCCTGCTGCGCTCGAGTCAAATCCACGCGAGGTATCAAGGCCATCCGAAATTAAGAGCACAGCGTTAGTTCCCTTCCAACCAGCATCAAACCTGCGGAGAGCTTCGATGACTTCCACATAAGGATTGAACGGCGATGCCGCTCCGCTGGATAAGGGAATTCGCAGCGAACCGGCTGCCTTATTCAGGTCCGTCGTAAACGGTTGACGAACCTGCAGAGTCCCGCTGGTGATATAACCGATCATTACCCGAGATCCGGGAGGTAACGACCGAATGAAGTCGCGCGTGATATTAAGCTCATTGCCCACCTGAGAGATGAGATCATCCTGTATAAGGATTGCAATATTCAGCGGTGTCAAGATGCGCGCGTTTTTCTTGTCGCTGACAGGGTTTTCTGAGCGAGTTGCGAATGTCGCGGTCGTGGTAGTAATTAACACCGCTAGAAGTGCAACAAACGAAAGTATTTTGCGATAAAACATGGTTCTTTCTCCTCGAAACAATTCAACCTTCTGACGGTGAATTCGATGCACTTTTCGCGGGATCCGTTGCTAAGCAAGGTCCCGATTTGAGGCCCAGGCACGCTCGTTGAGCCCAGACGATGAGGGGCGGAGGAACCTCCAGAAGAGCGCCGTTACAATCGCCCTCAGATCAATGCCCTGGCCATTCTCGGTTCAACTTGCGTTTACCCTTCTCGCTCAGATAAATTAACTCTCAATCCGGAGCACATCCTGCCAGCCAATCGGGCTTTAACCGAAAGCGGATGGGTATCCTTCGCCAAAATTCGCACGCCGGAAAGGGATTAACCTATGAAAGTCTATTCGACAGATGCTATTCGCAATCTTGCGGTCATTGGACACGGCGACGCAGGGAAGACGCAGTTGATCAGTTCCCTTCTCTACGTCGCCGGCGAAACGCCTCGTTGGGGTAAAGTAGATGAAGGTACGACAGTAACTGACCACGAAGAAGACTCCATCGCTCGCAAGATCACTCTCAATATCGGACTCGCTCATTTAGACCACCGGGAAACCAAACTCAATTTTATAGATACCCCTGGATACGCCGCATTTGTGAGCCACGCTCGCCCGGCCCTGCGGGTCGCTGATTGTGCCGTTGCCGTTGTTGACGGTGTTAAGGGTGTCGAGGTGCAAACCGAGAAAACCTGGGCCTACGCAAACGAGTTCATCGTGCCTCGTATCATGGTTATCACCAAGCTCGACAAGGAGCATTCAGACTTTGGCAAAGCACTCGAGAGTGCCCAGCGAACATTCAGCAGAGCAATCATTCCCTTTACGTTGCCGATTGGAAGAGAGAAAGATTTTCGCGGTGTGGTGGATGTTGTTCATATGAAGGCCTACGAACTGGGTGCAGATGGCCAGGCGAAGGAGATTGATATCCCGAGCGAGAGCCGGGAGTTGGTTGAGAAAACGAGAGAGCGACTCGTTGAGCTGGTAGCTGAATCCGACGATGCTCTGATGGAGAAGTACTTCGAACAAGGGACACTTGAGGAAGCCGATATTATCCCCAATATCAACAAGGCCATCGCGCAAAGCAAACTGTGTCCAGTGTTCGCGGTATCAAGTGCTACGCTTGTGGGATTGCGAGCCTTACTCAACGGTATCGTCGACTATGCGCCCGACCCCGCCCACCACGAAGCAGAGTATGGACTGCCGGTTGACGCCGGTCCGGAAGCAGCAAAGATTGCGCGTCGCTACAGCGACAGTGAACCATTTTCGGCTTACTGCTTCCGCACCGTGGCCGACCCATTTGCCGGTCGCATAAACGTCATCAAGATCATCAGCGGCCGGCTACAAACGGACGCCAACGCTTTGAATTCAACCCGTGGAACGATGGAGCGACTAGGAGCTTTGCATGCAGTTCAAGGCAAACAACTCGACAAGGTTCCTGAGGCCCATGCGGGTGACATTATTGCGCTCGTCAAACTGAAGGAGACCCAAAGCGGTGACACACTCTGCGACAAGCAAGCGCCGATAGTCTATCCGCCGGTTGAGTATCCCGAAGCTGCCATCGCTTTTGCCATCGAGCCAAAATCGCGTCAGGACGAGGAGAAAATCAGCGTAGCGCTACACAAGATCCTGGAAGAGGACCAGGCGCTCCACTTCAGCCGCGACGCGCAAACGAAAGAGTTTCTGCTCTCCGGTTCAGGTCAACTCCACGTCGAAACGGTAGTGGAGAAACTAAAAAAGCGTTACAGCGTCGAAGTCACGCTTCATCCACCAAAGGTGCCTTACAAAGAAACTATTACCCAGCGCGCAGAGGTTCAGGGTCGTCACAAGAAACAGACCGGCGGCCGCGGACAATTTGGCGATTGCAAGGTAGTCTTCGAGCCTCTTCCACGTGGGGGCGGGTTTGTCTTCGAGGACAAGATATTCGGCGGCGCCGTGCCCCAGCAGTTTCGCCCGGCAATCGAAAAAGGGATCGTCGAAGCAGCACAGTCAGGAGCAATTGCGGGCTATCCGCTGGTGGATTTCAAGGTTCAGTTGATTGATGGCTCGTATCACAACGTCGACTCCGACGAGCACTCCTTCCGTGCGGCCGGTCGCAAGGCCTTTCGTGCGGCGATGGAAAAAGTAAAGCCATCGATACTCGAACCAATAATGGACGTAGAGATCGTGGCACCCCAGGAAAACAGCGGCGACATCATGGGCGATTTAAACTCGCGTCGTGGCCGCGTCCAGGGAATGGAGACCAGCGGCAAGCAGCAAGTAATTAAAGCTCAGGTGCCGATGTCGGAGATGCTCAACTACCAGTCAACGCTGAATTCGATAACTGGTGCGCGCGGCTCATTCCACATGCAGTTTTCGCATTACGATCCGGTTCCCGGCCAGCTGGCACACAAGATTGTGGAGCAATCGAGAGCAGAAGGACGGATTCGTGGCGGTGAAGACGAAGAGTAGCTCAATTTCGGAACCTGATCATTTTCCATTCGTCATTTGACATTTTTCATTTGGCATTTTTCTGAATCTCATTTCGTGCTGACACGAACAAGAAGCAGACAGTGCCAAATTACATAATGGAAAATAACTCGGATTGGTAGCTGAGTAGCCACCGACACCCTCAAATTAAAGCACGCCGAAAGAATAATGGGTCACTCGAATCGGAAATCGAGCGACCCAGCTTTGCTTTATAAAACTTGTCGACGGCGACTAGTTTCCTGTGGATCTACTGCTCGGGGGCAAATTTCCTGGTGCGGATTTTGTGGCCTGGCGCGGGACCTTCTTCAATCTTATAACCCGCGGGAACTTCAAATAGACTACGCGCGGGCTCACTGCGATCGATATTGGCCAAGCGATAAGTGTTTTCACCAAAGCGCGGATCGGTATGTCGAGTCATTACCACGATCTGCAACTCCTGCGAATACCAGCGCTCGCTCACGATCTCGATGGGCCGCTCATTGCCTATCTCCCCGGCCGGGATAGTCACTGTGGTCTTGGTGCCCTCGGCCTCAACTCCGCCGATGTTTTGCCTGCCTAGTGATTCCGTCTTGGAGTTTGGATTGTTTTTTTCCACCCACCCGAACGCGACTCCGGACTCGGTCATCTTCTTGTGCATCATGCCTTCCGAATGCATTTCAATTCGGGTCGCCTTTTTTGCGTCCGGTCCATCTAACGCTGGATCTGGCGGCGGCGTCTTAAAGTTAAACGTGAAACGCATGGGTGGCATCTTCCGGGCAGTCTGTGCGCGAGGATCCAGCATATAACTCACTGCCGCGACAGGATCGCTAATATGAATTACTTGTGATGGTTTGCCCTCGTTGGCAAATGGACCCATCGCTCTCAAGGACTGCTCGCGGCGGGTGCGGCCTTCACTGTCCCGGTAAACAGACGCAGTGGACTTGTTAACTATGCGATTTCCATCGCTTAAGGTCTGAGTGCTCTCGGTTATGGCTTCAGCTGAATAAGGAGAACCTTTAACAAGCTTACCGTCAAAACTCATCTCCGAGGCAAAGAAAACAAAATCCCCTCCTTGCGGTATCGGATGTGGGTGTCCCTGCAATATTCCCTCATGTTCGATCTTATCGATCATTATTCGTTCCGGAGCCGGCTGCTTGTCCTGGGCGGAGACCGCACCGAGGCTAACGAGTACCGACAAAGAGATTCCGCAAAATAGTCCGAAGCTGTTTTTCATTGCTTCTTCCTTTTTAGCGGGCATTTAGCCCGATTTGATTTAGTCCCTGACGTTCACTCGCCTACTGCACAAAACGAATTGCGCGAGCCAGACCATCCGCGCTTACCAACACATCCGCTTTAACTCTTTCGCTGTAGCGTTCCATATTCACTGGTAAGCCAAACCTCACCATCGTCGACCGCGGCACCTCAACCCGCACCAGCTGTCCTCCCTCCTGCAGGCTCGCCGGACTTACATAGCTCAACGGCAGAAACTCAGTGGTTACTTCACTCCGACCGGAGCTACCGAGCTCAGAGGCATTCGAGTCCCTCGCTGCGACCATCTCGTTTCCATTGGAAGCAGTATTCCGCAACCTCTGAACTGATGGCCTTCGCCTGGGCCGATGGGCCGGCGGCGTCATCTTTGCTGAGGGTTCTGCTTTTGAATGCTGGACGGTAACAGCTGAGACTCCAGAAGTTCGGGTTTTGGTATCGTCTGTCTTAATCGCAGTTGGAGGCGACGGGTGATCAGACGGTCGATCAAACGCCAACCATATTCCCGATATTCCCAATGCGACCAAGATAACCGCCGCCGCCGCCATCGCCCAATAACGCCTCCGACTCAAGAGACGCGTCTCTGGAACGCAAGAAGTTTGACTACGAAACGCCGCCAGTAACTCTTGTTCGACTCGAGGGGAAGCTGACACAGACTTCATCTCTTCGGCTACGGCCCGCAGTCCGGAAGTGAGCCGGCGTTCAAGTGCCAGCCTGAGCAGACATGCTTCGCAATCGACGCTGTGAGCAAGCGCTAGTTCCCGCGCATTCGCCTCCATCATCTGCTCGCGCGCAAGGTCGTTGACGACGGTTTCAAAAGTTTGGCAGTTCATGCGAAACACCTCGTCGATTTCACTGTGTCTGAAGCCGAGTCTTCCTCGCTGGCCGGCCGCAATTTCTCAATCAAAAGCGCGCGGGCGCGGTGCAGCCGCGAACGCACCGTACCAATCGCACAACCAAGAATCTCTGCAGTTTCCCCGTAACTCATTTCCTGCAGGTCGCAAAGCACGACCACTTCACGATAACGTTCAGGCAAAGCCAGCACTGCTCGTCTGACCGCCTGTATCGCCTCGGTTCGTGACATTTCATCCAGTGGGCCAACAGTGGTCATTAATGCATGGTTGGAGAGGTCACCGTTGTCCGAGGATTCGTCCATTGAGACGTAAAAACGTTCTCGCTGAAGGCGTCGCAGCACGTGATGGCGGGCGATCCCCATTAGAAACGCGCTCAAAGAACCGCGAGCTGCATCAAAAGTGTGCGCCTCACGTATCAGAACCATGAAAACCTCTTGGGTAATATCTTCGGCAAGTTCCTGAGAACCGCACATCTGCAGTGCAAAACGATAAATGCCTGGTTGGCGCCGACAGTACAATTCGGCAAGAGCCTCTTCGTCCCCGGCCCGCATCGCCTGGAGCAATTCACTATCGCTGGAGTTGTCAGTTTTCATCCGAGAAATAAATCCGCGGCCTGCCTTCACTCTTATTTCGCACGAGCAGGGAGGAAAGTTCCACAAATACCGTGACCAGAAAGTAGGATGGTTTATTAGGAAGGAGAGTGGGCAGTGTTTACTAAACAACTACTTCAGACTTTTCCTACCCTTGCACCAGAGTTTGATCTTTTCCACGATGGATTCAAATGGCCGGCCCCTTTGACCTATTTGCTGGTTATAAGCATAGGAGTAAATAAGAGAGTTGGCATATTCGGCAAGCTGCTTCGAGTCGAAACTGGAGTCGATTACGTCTCTGCTGTTTGGGGACCAGATCACCTGGTA
>JAMQPH010000654.1 GCA_023717605.1 Pyrinomonadaceae bacterium | reverse complement strand
AGAATAGCAGGAAACAAGCAGTTCTTTTTACGAAGATCTTTTGACGTTAGGCTTAGTGTTGCGACCCAAAGAGATTAAACGGATCGAAATGGATACACCGATTACGTGGCTTTTGTCCAGACGGAAGTTGATAAGAGCCCTCCGCAAACTAGCGAGTAACAATGGAATCCAAAAGAAGTTTCAAACCGTCACAGTACCTTCAGGTCAGCCAGGACCATTTGGTCGTCGTTGCGCTCTGGCTTCTTCTGCAAGATGGTAAGCAACCGTCTTTTGAAAACCTAGTCGCGGAAGCATTTCAATCCTTCCCCAATAGGTTTCAACTCGAGGGTTATCAAGAGTGGCCGAATGCTCACGTTGTGGGAAAGTCTTGGGTTCGCTGCCGGACAGATAAGAAATGGATCACGGGTTCTGCTTCAGATGGATTCGCGCTAACGCCGCTTGGTGAAAATGTTGCTTCGAAGACCCTCAAGGAACTCGGCGCAAAGCCGACCGTAGATGCGGAACGTCGACGCGGAAGTCGTCAGTCGATTGCATCACGAGTGGTCTTACGGGTCGAAAATAGCTCCGCGTTCGGCGACTTCAAAACCTCTGGCGTTGATTCGGTTTCCGAGTTTGATTTCTGCGACCTCCTGTATTGCACGCTCGGAAGTACGCCAGAGGTCCTCGAGAAAAACTTTCTAGTCGTCAGACAGGAAGTCGATTCTTATGGCCGAAAAGATTTGGTTAAATTTCTGGACGCACTGAAAGAGCGGTTCGGCAATAGATTGACAGGCAAACGCACCCGCGGAGGTTTGATGCCTCAGAAAAAGGAGAAATAACATGGCACGAGTTCAAGCAACACGTCGAGTCAAGGTGAAAGCAAGCAAGCGCGCCTTGAAATTTCTGGCCGATCAAGCAATTGGTCATGATTTCAATAAGGGCCTGATTGAGTTAATTACGAACTCGGATGACAGCTACGGCCGACTTGAGGCAGGTGCGTTGCCAGTTAACGGTCGCATTGAGGTGGAAATTGATCGGCGACCCCGCAAGAACGAGACGATAGTGCGAGTGATCGACTGGGCCGAGGGTATGACAGATGAACAGATGGAACGCTGCGTCGGCAACTACGGTGAAGATACGAGTGGTCAAGCCGGTCGCGGTGTATTTGGCATGGGATTGAAAGATACGATTAATGCATTCGGGCAGGGCACGATTACCTCCTTCAAAGAGGGAAAGAGATTTAGCTGTGTTCTACACGACGTCGAGGATCTCGACATTCATCCACCGCATGCAATTGCTGCTTTGGATCGAAAACAGTTTCGAAACGCGATCGGCGGAACAACCACGGAAATTGTTGTAGAGAATCCGAAGGTGCGCATTCCGCTAATTGACTCTTTGCGTCAGCAACTTCAGACGCATGTTTGCCTGCGGAGCATTATGACCGATGATTCTCGCACCGTCGTTCTTAGAGATTTGCGCGGTGGCAGCGCCGATGAACTTCACTACGACTTTCCTGACGGAGAATATCTTCTGCGTGATCAACGATTGGATGTTGCAGGCTTTGCAGAGATTAAGGCCACGCTGAGCATTCTTCGGGCAAGCGGCCCAGATGCTTTGTCTCAGTCCGGCTCTTATCGTACAGGTGGAATTCTCATCACCAGCAAACGTACCGTTCATGAAGCGACGCTCTTCGGCTTCGATGATGATCCTCATGCGGGCAAGCTGTTTGGAGAATTGCGGTGCGACGATCTCTATGACCTTCAAGCGAGTGGTGAGCCGGTCGTTGATAAGAATCGAAATGGTCTGCGCAAAGATCATGAACTCACACGAGCGTTGTTTGATGCGGCAAGAAAAGTAATTCAAACAATCGTTGAGGGCGAGAAACAGAAAGAAAAGGCAAAACGCGAAACTCTCGAACGGGAGGAAACGCGGCGGAGATTCCGTGATGCGATTAAGAGCTTGAATCGGATCGCTAACACAGAACTGCAGATTGGCGGGTTAGGAACCGGCGAAGGAGAGGGCGTTGGCGATCGTGAGATGCGACTGCCCGACGATGGGTTTGAATTTGTGCCAGATTCCTACAGAGTGCTTGTCGCAGAACGCGAGTCGTTGAAGTTGCGGGTGCAAGTTGACGGTTCGACAGGGATATCGGTGGGTGATCGGGTCGAGGTTACGTGTGACAATCCGCACATTCGGATATTAGATGACAAGCCTTCTGTCGCTCGCCTATTCCATGAGGAACCACCGCTTGCGATTGTTCAGATTCCGATCGAAGGATCGCAAGCGAATGCGCAAGGATTTGTGACTGCAA
>JAMQPH010000650.1 GCA_023717605.1 Pyrinomonadaceae bacterium | reverse complement strand
TGATCTTCAAATTCTTAACAATGGATTCATCCGTCATGCGCATCATCAGAAGCTGGGCGCGTCCCTGAATCACGGTGAGGGTGTTGTTCAGATTGTGTGCCACACCGGCGGCTAGCTCGCCGACGGCGCGCAACTTGTCAGGCTGGGCCGCGAGTTCCTGAGTACGCTAGCGTTCAGTCACATCGCGAAGAAAAACCAGCACACCCGAAACATTTCCCTCTTTCCAGAACGGGGAAGTGTGGATTTCCGCGTCGCGAAGAGTACCGTCAGCACGCAGCGCGCGCAGTGCATACTGAGATTCCTGGCCTTCGAGTGCGAGCCGGAGACTTTCATTAACGGTGGCTCGCGAATCCTCGGCAATGAACTCAACAAAATAACGGCCAGATAAGATGAACGAACTGTCCGCCTGGCTGCGTTCGTTCATCCAGGTGATACGACCCCGAATGTCGAGGGCGTAGATTTCATCGGGACTACGGTCCGCAATACTAGCCATGAAAGACCGCTGCGCGAGAGCATCTGACTCCGCGCGGCGAAGGTCGGAGATGTCCCGCGCAATGACCATTACTGTGCGAGGACCGGCGACCGGCAACAGGGGCTGAACAATCACCAGGGTGGGCGTGTCCACCATCCCTGGCGGGCTGCCCACTTGAGGACCCCGGCCGTCGCGGCTTCGGGCCAGTATTTCGACTTCTACCCTTTCGCCAGTTTCTAAAGATCGGTCCACAACACACTCGTCGGAGCCTGCTGTCCGCCAAAACATTTCGCAACATCGCTTCCCTATTAGCGACTCACCGACTTTCAGCGACTCGCCAACTCTGGAGACGTACGCTGTGGCAGCATCATTGGCTGCTGTTAGCGTTTTACGTTCGTTGACGAAATAGATCGCGTCGGGCAGGGCATTCAAGGCTGCCATGAGGATAACGTGGCTGGACGGCAAATCGTCCACGCGGCCGAGCGCTAAGCTATTAAGAATTCCGTTAGACATCGATTGCTCAGTTGCGAAGGATCGGAGGGGATCGGAAGGTCGGGTGCCCGATCGGCCTTCACATCCTACCAAATGGGAATGGGGCAGGCCAGACGTATTTCGGTCTGGCAAAGGCCTTCGTGTCAGTTTCGCGAGGTCGAAACGGCTCAAACTGCAAGAAACGCGCATTTCCTTTTGCGAGCATGTCTTTGGCGGCGAATAACTGCGAAGGGCGTTAGCGGATCGGGTAGGAGGCGGGGTCGCCTCCGCCGTCCTCCCACACCACCGTACGTACGGTTCCGTATACGGCGGTTCATGAAGCAAGCTGGAAGCGAAGCCGCTGTTCCAGCAGCGACAAGAGTCCACAGCGATTCCAGAGTTTTCTCTCCTTGCCGTGACCCTTGACGCACCCAAGCCTTCCTCTCGCCAATTCCGTTGGCTACCCTCCGGGTGGGAGTCGGGCATCTCAACCCTTCTATCCGCGTCTCCGTTAGTCATCGAAACTTGAGTCTCCGTTTCGTTACTTCATGTTCAGGCCTTCGGTCCGGTCGAATGAACCTACTATGCCTTCGGCTGACTTCTGCCAGCTCCTCCCGTCACCTCTCGATGCCGGTAGTACTCGACAAGCTGACAGATCTCCCCGGGTAATGCGCTCTCACCTTCACGCTTTTGCCCGCCGCATCTACGTACAAGCTTTCCGTACAGGTATTGGACTTTGAAGATATGCGCCTCCTCATCCAGCTTGCACGCCTCCTATGCGATTTCTGTTCGTCGAGCCAGCGCTTTGCCTGCGGCTTCCTTCAGATTCCACCTCGCGGTGGACACCCTTGCCGTCCGGCTAACGATTCCCCCTGTCGGGTTCGTAGGAGACTTTCACTCCCTAATTAGAGCGCCCTGCCGGGCACACACAAAAAAAGCGGGTGGGCTTTTCCTAAGCCCACCCGCCGCAAGTCATGCGTTCCGTTCTAACTAAAAATGGAAACGCGCAGCCAATTGCACTTGACGCTCTCGGTAGATCGAATTACCTGCCGAGAATACAGATCCGAAAGCCGGCTGGAAGGTGAGGGCTCTTCCAGAAATTGAATACTGGGTAAAGTTTATACCAGTAACCTGGAAGCGATTGAAGACATTGAAGCCTTCAGCCAAAAGCTCGAGATTCGTGGATTCCGTAAATCGGAAGCGTCGTGAAATTCGCAGATCGAGATTAATGATTCGAGGTTGTCGGAAGGAGTTTCGGGGGTAGAACAGGTTTCGTCCACACGCTCCGGATCCCGGCAAGCCGCCTGAAATGGCAAAGGCAGGAGTTCCGGAGGTTGCCGCTGAGAAGACGTTGCCGGATTGAGCCACGAAAATTGGTGCGATTGTCCATCCACCAAAAATCGCTCTTCCAGCCGCTGACTTAGAGAGTCCCGAGGGAACCGAAGGCTGCCAAACGGCACTCACGACGAAACGGTTCGGGATATCGTTATTCGACCGAGCTTCGTTGTCATAACCAAAGCTGAAG
>JAMQPH010000642.1 GCA_023717605.1 Pyrinomonadaceae bacterium | reverse complement strand
GTGATCACGGCGCCAACGGGTGGCTCCGCAGGGGTCATGCCGTCGCTGGTCTATGCGCTCCTTGAGGTGCGGAAGATCGATCGGCAGAAGGTCCGTGACGGGATGCTCGCTGCTTTGGCGGTCGGCTACCTCTGTAAGCACCATGCGACGCTGTCTGCGGCCGAAGGGGGCTGCCAGGCAGAGATAGGCGTGGCGTCGGCGATGGCTGCGGCCCTGGTGGCAACTGCGTACGACGCAGAAGCGCTGGTAGTCGAGAATGCTGCCGAATCAGCTCTCGAGCATCACCTGGGCATGACCTGCGACCCGGTCGCCGGTTACGTGCAAGTTCCGTGCATCGAGCGCTGCGCGTTTGGTGCAGTCAAGGCCTGGACCGCCGTCGCGATCGCTGCCAACGAGATCGCCTCCCGGCACCGCGTCAATTTCGACTCAACCGTGATGGCCCTGGCCCAGACCGCGAAAGACATGAACAGCAAGTACAAGGAAACCAGCGAGGCCGGCCTCGCCCAATCCGTAACGCTCTGCTGATCGAATGGCGCTCCTCGATGGAACCCAGCTTGGGGATCGTTCTACAAGGAGCCTGCATTGGTTACCCGGCTCGCCAAGTCATGGGAACTCCCGTGACTTGGCGAGTTCTTGCAATCCATTACTTCGATCATTTCACCGGGGCTTTTGGAGGTAGTTTAACCATGTTCGTAAAGCGCGCATACATCAATCTCTCCGTCGTATTAGCTTTGACGTTAGTTGCGTTGTTCACAACTTCTGCTTTCGGACAGTCTCCGGCAACAAACACAAACAGCACTGAAAAGGGAATCGCCGTCGCTCAGGGACCAAGGTTGGAAAACCCGGAGACTAAAGTCGCTGCTTCGGAACCCAAACCCGACAGCACAAACAACAAAGTCGCAGCTGACGAGCCAAAGTCAAAAGACCTGAAAGATGAAATCGAGGCGGTGAAGGCGGAGAACGCCGCGGTGCGAGAACTACTTCGCAAGATGGAGGAGCAGCAGAAGACACTCCTTGAACAGGTCGACCGTTTGCAGCGACGGCTTGACGGGGGCACGGCAACGGATGTGTCGATGGCCGGCCAGCCAATTGTAGTGCCGACAACGGCAGATGCCTCGGTGCCGGCAGCGAATGCCGGGTTGAAGACCCCGCAGCCGGTGACAGATTCAGCGAGTAGTTCCGGGCAGCCGGCATCCGCTGCCGCAAAACCGCCAAACGACGAGCGTTATGGACAGGGAATCGTACTCGTGCAAACTTCCGACGACGCCAGGGTGCCTTTGCTGGTGAACTTCAACGTCAATACCCAACTCCGATATCTCAATACCCTTAATAGCGACGAAACTTTCACCGACCATCTGGGCAATGTCCGCGAGGTTCATACGCGCAACGATATCACGGTAAACCGCGCGATGTTCATTTTAGGTGGCTACATCTTCGACAAGAGGGCGCGATATAGCTTCACCGTCTGGACGTCCGCTGGAGCCGCCTCGATCGTCATTGCCGGGAACATTGGCTGGCAATTCAATAAGCACCTCACGCTCATGGCAGGTTACACGGGTGTTCCAGGAAGCCGATCGCTGGTTAACACGTTCCCGTATTACACAGCAACCGATAGGAGCATGGCGGACAACTTCTTCCGCCCCGGCTTCACCCAGGGCGTATGGGCGACCGGAGAAATATCGAAGGGACTGAACTATCAGGCGTTCGTTGGCAACAGTCTTAATACCCTCAATATCACGGCAGCCAAGATCGACACGAATCTGCTTGTTGCCGGCAGTCTTTGGTGGGAACCGCTGGGAAACTACGCGGAACCCGGCAAATCGGTCAACATGTACGATGATTATTTCGCCCAGAAAAAGGTTCGCATTCGAATTGGTACCTCGTTTACGAGATCTCGGGAGGACCGTTTTTCAAATCTGGATCAATCAAGTCCTGATAACACTGCAATCTACAATTCCGACGGCGTCCTTGCGTTCTCGACCGGGGCTTTTGCATCAGGCGTAACCCTCGACAAGGCCATGTACAAAATGTGGGCGATCGACGGCGGCATCAAATACAACGGGCTGGCCATCAACGGGCAATACTTCATGCGTTGGCTAAACGACTTCGAAGCCGACGGGCCGCTTCCGCTTGCATCCACATTCGACCGCGGCGCCGAGCTCTCTGCGGGTTATTTTGTCAAGCCGAAAACGTTGATGGCGTATGCCAGGGCATCGTGGGTCCGCGGGCAGTTCGGTAACTCAGCTGAGTATGGCGGTGGGGTAAAGTGGCATTTCCTTCCGACCGAGCGACTGTGGCTCAACGCAGAGCTGTTCCACGTCAACAGAGCTCCTTATAGCGGGGCCTTTACTCCGTATACCGCCGGTATGACGGGTTGGGTGCCGATGGTGCAGACGGTCCTCGCTTTTTGACGCTCGTCAGTTTCTGACATTCGCCTAATTGCGTTTTGTTTATTTTGAATGGAGCTGGAGGATCGAGAGTTTTCTTGTTGGACCATCAGCGTGAGGAACTGAGAGGCTGGCTAACGCTGGCCTCTTACCTCGACTTTGAGGTTTGCGTTATGTCTTTAGTAGTTACATCAATCAAAATCATCAAGCGGAATCAACGGGAGCCTCCGGCCGAACAGCGAGAAGAGCCTGCGCAGACCGAGAATCAATTGAGACGTGAAATGGTGAAGACCGTCGCGTCCTGGATCGTCGATCGAAGGAAATCGATAAAAAACGCCCTCCCCTTATCGCCAACGCCACTAACTCGATTATAAGTCGGAATGGGCGGCCAATGCGTTTTCACGCCCAAGCAACGCAGTTCGCGCTCCCCGAACCCTATCGGAAGGACGATCAATGAGGATCAAGTTTACCGGTCAGATTCCATTGTGGCGTTCGATTATTGTCACTTTAGCGATCCTGCTCGGGATAATGCCAGCGAGCGCCAGGCGCGACGATGATGTGGTAATCCTAAAAAACGGTGACCGTCTTACGGGAGAAATAAAGAGACTCCAGCGTGGCGAGCTCAGCCTCTATGCAAGTTACATGACCGAGGCAGTGCGTTTGGATTGGTCCAAGGTGGAGCGTCTGGAAAGTAAATCAACATTTATCATTTTTCTTACTAATGGAAGCGTATTCACTGGATCACTTCAAGTCGTTTCCGAAGCGGGGCACGCAGACCAGAACTTGCTGATAGGCTTGGACAACGAGCGCCTGAAGGTGAAGCAGTCAGACGTGATCAAGATCATGCCTGCCGAGGAAAACTTCTGGCATCACTTAGAAGGATCAGTAGATTTTGGGTTCAACTTCACCAGCGGAAATAGTCAGTATCAGGCGGAGCTGTTAGCCTCAACCACCTATCGACGTGGCGACCATTCGCTGACCGCAAGCGTCGACACGGTTTTCAGCGGGCAAACCAAGGGAGGTAGCACCGCTCGCACACAATTGACCTTTGATTATTCGAAGCAACTGACGCCCAAATACTACGTCGGAGGTTTATTTGATCTGCTCAGCAGCGACCAGCAGAGCCTCGAACTTCGGACCAGTGCAGGTGGGCTGATAGGACGCAACATCCGGCGGACAGAAAATACTCGTTGGTCAGTTTTCGGCGGTGTGGTGGGCGCCCGCGAAAAGTATTCTTCGATCACAAGCCAATCTCGGACCACCGACGTGGCGGCCATCACCGGTACTGATTTCCTCACGTTTCGCTTCACTAAGACCGACATCAGATCGCGCCTCGTCATGTATCCCAGTCTAACGACACCTGGTCGTGTGCGGATGCAAGCCACTTCGTATCTGCGCATAAAGCTCGCAAGAGACTTCTTCTGGGGCTTTCATGTCTATGAGAACTTCGACAGCAAGCCTCCGATCAGTGCTAACAAGAACGATTTAGGAGTCAGTACTTCATTGGGTTGGAAGTTCTAGCCGCCGGCAGTTGGTTGTAAATTGACACAGCCACAGGAGGCGCGGCGTAACCTCAATCGTGCATGGATCGGCACGATGTCCACTTCATGAGTTGGCCCGCAACAATAGCCTCAGTTTCTTTCTGGCCCTGTGAAGTTGTGATTTCGAGTTTCCCACGGAACAACCAAACATGTTCGCTATCTGCTCGTGTTTGTAACCTTCAACGTCGAACAGTAGGAACACGGATCTGCAGCCTGACGGCAAACTGGCCACGGCTGCGTTCAACCAAATCCTTTCCAGCATGATTGCCCCAGCTGAAGTCGGCACGTTAGCGAACGTCAACTCGATCCAACCTAAATTCATCACGCGCAAAACATTCTCTGCTTAAAACACCATCAGGCTGAATTCTTTGCAAGATTCCTAGTACTTTTGCGAGTTTTCTCGTCGGGCACCCTTACGTAGGATTCGGCAACACGGTGAATGGTTCCCGTGTAGACCAATCTCGGTTGTGTTTTAGGAGGGCTCATGACGATGAATCTTAAAAGTAATTGGCACAAACTCCCGGGCCTTGCGTTGGCTTTAGTAGTACTCGTGTTGGTACAGGGTCGCTCAAGTCTTGCGCAAACTAAGGAGCCTCAGGCACCGACCCCTGAAGTGCAACAACTAAAAGAGCGGCTACAACAACTCGAGCAAACAGTTCAGGATCTGAAACAGCAAATCACTTCGATAGAAGCTCGCAAGGAGCCGGCACCCGCGATTGTTCAGGCGACTTATTCTTCCTCCGCCGTTCCGGAATCAACCACAGTCACGCCCGAACCTCCGGCCAAGCCCCAGGACAGTAAGGGAGAGAGCACTTTTGAAGTCTATGGTTTCGCGATGCTCGATGCGGGCTATCAGTTCAAGCAGAACAATCCTGATTGGTTTGACGTGGTCCGTCCAACCAAGTTGCCGTCGTTCCCGAATGAGTTTGCACCGAATGGCAATACCTACTTTGGTGTCAGACAGAGCCGGCTCGGGGTTAGGGGCTCGACCCCAACCAAATATGGGGAATTAAAAACACAATTTGAATTCGAACTGTTTGGCACTGGTGCTGACGCCGGGCAAACGACCTTCCGATTGCGCCATGCTTGGGGAGAGCTGGGCCAATTCGGCGCCGGCCAACAGAATAGCACCTTCATGGACGGCGATGTATTTCCAAACACGATTGAGTACTGGGGACCAAACGGAATGGTTCTGTTCCGGAACGTGCAGTTCCGTTGGATGCCATTGAAGGGACGCAACGCCGTATCTATTGCTCTCGAGCGGCCAGGCGCCAGCAATGACCAGGGCCGGTTTGTAGATCGGATTGAGCTACAGGGCGTGCGGCCGCACTTTAATCTGCCGGACCTTACCGCGAACGTTCGATGGACTCGCGACTGGGGTCACTTCCAGGTGGCGGGACTCCTAAGGCGAATGGCATGGGTCGACACCAATAACGACGAGTTCGATTTGGGTGGAAGCGCAGTCGGAGCCGGTCTCAACCTGACTTCCGCTCTCAAGTTTGGCGAGAACACCACCGGAAAGTTTGCGTTCGTTTTCGGCCAGGGAATCCAAAACTACATGAACGATGCGGATGTTGACGTCGGCATCGAGACGAATCTCGCGGCGGGAGATCCTCGACGCCCGATCGTTGGTAAGGCCTTACCGATGTGGAGCTTCATTACTTACCTGGACCATTACTGGAACAAGCGTTGGAGCTCGTCCATCGGATACTCAATGATGGATATCGACAACTCCAACGGTCAGGCACCCGACGGCTACCGTCGCGGCCACTACGCTTCCGGGAACCTGCTCTACTACCCGGTCGAGAACGCGATGATAGGTGGTGAATTCATCTGGGGTCGACGCGAAAACTTCCTGGACGGTTTCAAGTCTGACGATTTCCGCATCCAGTTTGCATTCAAGTACAACTTTTCGAAGAAGTGGGCATTCTGATCGTGTTGGACCAGACGAAATTAGCCCGTCGAGATGAGTGGAGAGAATTTCCATGTTGAGAAAGACAATTCAAACACGAATGTTGGTCGCGTTGTTTGTTGTGACGACGTTTGCATCAGCGCCACTGTCGGGTCTGGGCCAGAAAGCCAGTCCTGTCGCACCAACCAAAGCACAGGTCGAGGCCGTCGTGCGCGAGGCTTACGACAAATTCCGCAGCGACACCAGCGGCAAGAACGCGGACTACATTCCATTTCTCGCGCAGGTGGATTCAAAGATGTTCGGGGTCGCTGTTGTGAGTACGGACAACCAGGTCTTCTCAATCGGCGAGATCAACTATGCCTTCTCGATCCAATCAATTTCCAAAGTCTATACGCTGGCCCTCGCCATGGAAGAGCTCGGCGCGGACCGGGTGTTTGAGCGGATCGGCAGCGAGCCAACTGGCCGAGCTTTCAATTCGGTGAACGGCGTGGTTGAGATGCCAACGCACACCGGTAATCCATTAGTGAATGCCGGCGCCATTGCCACGACCAGTCTGATCGCGGGCAAAGATGCCAACGAAAAGTGGAACAAAATTCTCAACTTTTACAGCCGGGCCGCGGGTGAAAAGTTGACCCTAATCGACGAGGTTTACAAATCCGAGGCGGCGACCAATGCAGGCAACAAAGCACTCGCAATGCTGCTGGCAAAATACGAACGCATCTACGCCGATCCGTTTGAGTCGGTTGATATTTATACGAAGCAATGCTCGGTCGGCGTGAACGTCATCCAGCTCGCGCGCATGGGTGCGACCCTGGCAAACAACGGCAAGAACCCCGTGTCGGGCGAGCAAATAATCAAGCCCGAGCATGTTCCTTACATTCTCTCAACCATGACCATGGCCGGCTTGTATGACGGCTCAGGCGGATGGGCTTGGAAAGTTGGCTTGCCCGCGAAGAGCGGTGTTGGTGGCGGCATCGTAGCCATCGTTCCGGGCAAAGGCGCGATCGCCGTTTTCTCACCACGCCTGGACGACGCGGGCAATAGCGTCAAGGCACAGAAGGTAATTGAATACGTAGTTAACAAGCTTGACTTCAATGTCTTCTCCCCACGTTCGGTTGGTCTGAAAGGTGAATAGCAATCCCGGGTAAAAAAATGTCAACGAGGTTCCCAATTTTTAGTACGGGCGGGAAGGCACGGACTAGGAATTTATTGATGCGTGCTTTGTTACTCAAGTTGATATTGCTCAACATGGTCTGTTTCGCCCAGACGCAGACCTCGGACGATAGTGCAGCTCCCTCATCCCAACAAAAGACGAGTGACAAACCATTAACAGTTGATGAGCGTGCAGAACTTTTAAAGCTCATCAAAAGTCTTCAAGAACGAGTTGAGAAGTTGGAGGCCGCTCAGGCAGCGCCCTCCCAGTCGCCAGCCCCGCAAACAGCACAGGCGGCGCTAGAACCGCCGTCCCCTTTAAGTGATAAACCCGACCCTTCTACGTCCGATGACCCACACGTCTGGATGGCACCTGTCGTAAAGGAGAAGTCTGAATCTGAGGCTGCTGCACTAGCGTCGTATGGGCGTTACTCACCGAATCTCGGATACAAGCTTGCCAACACCGAATATGGAGATTTGAGCGTCAGCATTTACACCTATGCGCGTTATCTAAATCAGCTTGGGCTCAATTCGCAGTACACGGATGCATTTGGCAATACCAAAACCGTCCAAAAACGTCAGGACTTCCAGCTGCAAAAAGTGCAGATAAAGTTCTTGGGCTGGATGTTGGATCCTAAGCTTCGCTACTTCATTTATACCTGGACTTCCAATCCGACCCAGGGTCTGGGGGCGCAGGTCGTTGTCGCTGGAAACGTCGGTTACACGTTCAATGAACATTTAACCCTGGCCGCTGGCATCACATCCTTACCTGGTGTGCGCACTACCGAGGGAAACTTTCCATTTTGGCTCGGTGTCGATAGCCGTCTGATCGCCGACGAGTTCTTTCGCCCTTCTTACACCTCTGGCGTGTGGCTCGAAGGCAATATCACAAAGCGGCTGAGATATCAGGTAATGATAGGTAACAACCTGAGCACTCTTGGTGTAAGTGCAGCGCGACTCGACAACAACTTCGATACGGTCTCCAGCGCACTAGTCTGGGTGCCAACGGGTGAATACGGCCAGGGCTTTGGTGACTTCGAAGATCACCAGAGACCAACTAGCCGGTTTGGAGTCCACTTCACTCGAAGTAACGAAAACAAAGAGAGCCAACCGAATAGTGACAATTTCGAGAACACACAACTTCGTGTTTCGGACGGGACTGTGATCTTTACGCCGGACCTCTTTGGACCAGGTATCACTATCACAGACGCAAAATACCAAATGCTCGATTTCGACGGTGGGCTGAAGTATCGCGGCTTTTCCCTTGAAGGTGAGTACTACTTCCGTTGGCTCAGCAACTTTAAAGGCCCAAACACTGAGAACTTGTCCACCCTCTACGACCATAGCTTTCAGTTGCAGGCCGCGGCAATGGTGATCCCAAAGACGTTACAACTTTATGGAGGTGTGTCGAGAATTAATGGTCAGTTTGGTGATCCATTCGATGTGCGTGTTGGCACTAATTGGTATCCATGGAAGAACAAAGTCGTGCGATGGAACACCGAATGGCTTTACTTGCGCAACTCGCCTGTGGGCTATTCCTCGGTTCCCTTTGTCGTAGGTGGCAGAGGCAGCGTTTTTCACTCGAGTCTGGAATTGTCTTTTTAAACGGTCACATTATGCGGCCAAGGACGACAATCTGGTCAGTAGCACAACGCGTTAGCGCGTGGCTTACCTTCCACACACTGGCAAGGTTAATCCACACGCTAGCGCGTTACAGGGCTAACAACGAACGACGCCCTGCTATCTCACTCGCACGCGTGCTAGTGATGTGCATTGCATTGCTCGCGTATTCAATTCCCGGGCATTCGCAATCCACACAAGCAGGCGGCTATCTCTTCAACGATTCGCACTTCCACCTGACCAATTATATTCAGGAAGGGATCGACATTCACGACTTCCTGAAAATTATGGGAACCAAAGCGGGACGCGTTGCCCTGTTTGGAATTCCACTGCAGCAGCAATGGTCATATCGAGTCGATGGCGACCGTGCACCAACTTACTACCTGAACTCCGACGCTCCGCTCTACTACTACTCATTTACCGATGCCTGGATCGCCACAGCATATAAGTCTCTAACAAAGGAAGAGCAGGCTCGCTTCGATCCGATGATTACTGGATTCAACCCAACGGACTTGTACGCCGCCGATCATATTCGCCGGGTCTTACGAACATTCCCGGGCGTGTTTACGGGAATCGGAGAATTCAGCATCCATAAGGAATTTGTGTCGGCGAAGATCGCGGGCGGCGGGGTTGCCAGCCTTCAGGATCCGGCTCTCGATCGACTGATCGACTTCGCGAGTGAGGTTGGCCTGGTGATCCTGATTCATAACGACGTAGATGTCCCTTTTGCGAAGCCTGGAGCCGAACCGGCATACGCGAAAGAGATCAAGGCCTTATTCCTACGACATCCGAAAGCCACCTTTATCTGGGCGCATATCGG
>JAMQPH010000591.1 GCA_023717605.1 Pyrinomonadaceae bacterium | reverse complement strand
TTCCTGGCCAGTCCCATTCCGTCAGTGCTCTCATCGTAGCTGCCGGGATCGTTTCGATCCGCTTCTCCATTTGCTGGGCGAACTTCTGCGCGAAGTAACGGGCCAGCACTGGAATATCTTCCCTGCGCTCGCGTAATGGAGGAATACGAATCGGAAAGACATTCAATCGATAATAAAGATCGCTGCGAAATTCGCGGTCAGCGATCATCTTGTCAAGATTGCGGTTCGTGGCTGCCACCAGCCGCATTTCAACTCTCTTGGTGCGAGTGCTGCCCAAGCGCTCGAATTCTCGCTCCTGCAAAGCACGCAAAAGCTTCGGCTGAATCTCCAGCGGCACGTCGCCAACCTCGTCCAGAAACAGCGTGCCCTGGTCGGCAAGTTCCAGTCGGCCGACCTTCTGGCTGATGGCGCCGGTGAAAGCTCCTTTTTCATGTCCAAACAATTCGCTCTCGAATAAGCCGGTGGGGATCGCCGCACAGTTGAGCTTTACAAAGGTGTGGTTTTTTCGGCGGCTATGATCGTGAACTGCACGCGCGATCAGTTCCTTTCCCGTTCCAGTCTCACCGAGCAGCAGCACCGTGGAATCACTCGGCGCGACTGTTTGGACCAACTCCAACACCTGCCTGAGTGCTGGGCTGTCGCCGACGATCTGATCGAAATTCATCTCACTGCGAATCTCTTGTTCGAGATAAAGCTTCTCCTGTGTCAGCTTGTCCTTAAGTGCGGAAATCTCCTGACCCCCGAGTGCGTTCTCCAACGTAAGTGCTATTTGATTGGAAACCCCAGCCAGGAAATCCAGCTCATCCTGACTGTAAGAATTAGGCGCAGCCCGAACCAAAGCGAGCGTGCCCACAACGCGGTGGGAGCCTGAAAGAGGCAGCATGCATCCTGTGCTGAATTGCTCCTTCAGCAGAGGTTCGTTCGGAAAAATTGCACACGCTTGCTCGTGAGTCCCGGCCCAGGGCTTACCCGTCCTCAGTACATAGCTCGCAATCGTCCCGGCGAGGGACATCACAGTTCTCTCGTTGAAACTGCTCCCTTCCGACCGGAAGTCGAGCGCATAGAGATCGAGTTCGCCTTCTTTTTGCCTCTGCAAAAGAATGCAAACCTCGTCAGCGTCTAATGCGCTTTTGATTCTCATCATGATTGCATTGACGAGCCCGCGAACCTCCCTCTTCGAGACAGCCTCGTTGGCCAAGTCCAGCAGTAATTTCAATCGCCTCGCGTCGCGGCCCAACTCAACCTGCAGACCCTGACTGTTGTCGGTCATCACCGACCGGCGTAAATCACGACGCGCTTGTAAGGACAGTACCTTAGCTGCGACCTGAAACTTGCTCCGGTCCGCAGTGTGCGGAGGAAAATCAGTTACGCTCGCCAAAGCCATATTCATTTTCGTCCGTCCTTTCGTAACCCTTGCGCAAGATTGTGCGGTCAGTTTCACTCCGCGCCAACTCCAAAAGGGTGATGGGTTGCGCAAAAACGGCAGGCTTCGTGATCTCTTTGGAGTCGCTGAAGAGGCTCTTTCGGGGCAGGAATTGCTTCAAACTTTGCCAGGCCTATCGCCAAATACTCAAGAGTGTTTTCGTAATTTCACGATATTCATCGTGGACTTACGATCGACCACCGTCAGGAAGCCATTTCACGCTTAGGATGGTCGCTTGGCAGAACCAGTCGATAGTGTTCCGGATGCTGTCCTACGGCTGTAGCCACTTTTGCGGGACACGCGCATCGCGAGCTTCGTCTTCCAAAGCGTGCCACTGGCTGGCCAAACCGGCGCGTCTCACCAGCAGATCGTTCAGCCGGTAAGTCAGGTCATCAGTTTCACGTGCGGCTGCCTCACGTGAATGGTCGTAAGGACCGGTCGGATAGCCGTATGGATACTGGGGATAACCATAAGGGTACTGATTCGGATAACCATGGGGATTCTGGTTCGGATAACCATAAGGGTACTGATTCGGATAACCATTAGGATTCTGGTTCGGATAACCATAAGGGTACTGATTCGGATAACCATGGGGATTCTGGTTC
>JAMQPH010000575.1 GCA_023717605.1 Pyrinomonadaceae bacterium | reverse complement strand
TGCCGCCAATTTCTTCGATAACATCGTGGGTACGAAGTCGCCACTCCGGCTGAATCAATTCGGTGGCTCTCTTGGTGGTCCGATCATTAAGGACAAGTTGTTCTTTTTCGGATCTTACGAAGGCTACCGGTTGCGCGCCGGCATCAATTCAGTAGAAGCGGTGCCCGGCGAGCAAGCGCGCATCTGCGCGACAGTCGTGTGCAACCCTGCCATCGTGCCGTTTCTGCCGGCCTTCCGTGATCCGAGCGCGGCCATCATCTCACGCGGTACTGGGACCAACCTCTTTGATGTGGCCCAACTCCAGGGTACTTCGAGCGTTGACGAAGACGCGTTCGCAGTCCGCTTCGACTACAGGATCAATCCGGCAAACAGCATGTACTTTCGTTTCTTCCGCGATGACGGCGATAACGTCCAGCCCGAAGGCGTGACCGGTCGCCGCGTGGTTTCTTCGGTCAGTCCGCAGAACGGCATTCTCGCGTTACAGACAGTTCTCTCGCCGACTGTGCTTAATGAACTCAAGTTTGGGTACAACGGGGCGAAGACGCGCGTGAATGGTCAAGCGCCCACCGTCAACGGCCTCGATCTTTCAGCTATCACACTCAACATCAGCGGCAATACCGCAAACTTCAATCTGCCTGGCCAGGGCACGTCAGCAGGCACAGCGGTTCCCGGCGGACTGGTACGCGCTAACTCCGCCACTAACGGCCGCGGCCAGCCATACACGCCTTACACGCTTTCCTTGATCGACAACGTGAACTGGACACGCGGCGCACACAACTTCCGCTTTGGTGGCGAGGCGCGCGCCGTCCGGCTTTACACGGACCGCCTCGGAGGCACGACGTATACTTTTGCCAGTTTGCAGAACTTCCTTTCAAACACTCTCCAATCCGTTCAGTTTGTCGATGATCTCTCGTCCACCAGTCCCTTCACCGGGGTGTCAGGGCAACGACTGGCGAAGCAGGAATATTTCATCGCCTATGGACAGGATCAGTGGAATGTTCGGCCCGGACTGACGCTAAACCTGGGCCTGCGTTACGAGTACTACACGCCACTTCGCGAAAATAGCGACGGGCAAGTGCTTTTTGATATCACGCGTGGCGTGCTGCGTGATCCTTCGGAAGATGCATTCGGGTCTAAAGGGTCCAATTTCGGTCCTAGGCTCGCGATCACCTGGTCACCGAATGTCACTGGCAGCGGCTTCTTTGGCGGCGGCAAAACAGTTCTGCGCGGCGGCTTCGGTGTTTACTACGGTCCGGGTCAGACTGAGGACCAGATCCAGCCCATCGAATCTGACCGCATCCAGACGACGATCACCAGCGGCGCTCTACTCGCTTTCCCGGCGAACATTCCGGCAATCACTGCAAACTTTGTTAACAATCCAAACAACCGTTCCTACCAACCGCGGGCATATGCTCCCGAGTACGTGATCCCGGAGCGCGTTTACCAGTACAGTTTTTCCTACCAGCAGGAGTTGTCATACAAGGTCGTCGCGTCGATTGCTTACGTGGGTAGCAAGGGGCGCAACCTCTTTCTCCGCAGCGTGGCTAATCAGATACTGCCGGGCCAGGCCGTCATTGGTCCCACGGCTACTTCGCTTCCGACAGGTGTTGGCGTTGTGAACATAACGAATGCGGCGGGTCAGGTAACGGCAGTGAGAACGGTGCGTGAGTTTACCATCCCCAGTGGCACGACTGTGCTGCAGCCCTTCGCCGAAGTGGATTTTAAGACCGCCGGCGGCACGGATTCTTACAACGCGCTTCAAACGCAACTCTCACGTCGGTTCGGATCCGGGCTAACGATGAACGCGCAGTACACCTTTGGCAAATCCGTCGGCAACACCGCAGGTTCTAACGAGGCGCGTACGGCCGCCAATAACGCGCGGGCCATTCAGGACTATGAATACGACCGCAGTTTCAACAACTTCGACGTGCGACACACGTTCAACTTGAGCGCCGTCTACGACCTCCCAATCGGTCGGGGCAAGAGCTTCGACTTGGGCGGCGTTGGAAATGCCATTCTTGGCAACTGGGAGGTTGGCACGATCCTTAATGCTCGCTCTGGATTGCCTATCGAGGTTGGTATTGTTCGACCGGACATCGTCGTGCAATGTCAGAGTGCGGCTGGGTGCCCAGTCTCGAATGCCGCTGGCGCCGCGATAGTTTCGCAGGGTTTCGTGGCCCAACTTCCGACCATTAGTTCTACGTCGCCACTTCCTTTGGGATTTAGTGCAGTAGTTAACACGCCGGGTGGCGGCGCCTCACGCAACGTGCGGCGGCCCAACTTGATCTCTGGTGTCAGCCCGTATCTTAATAACGACCGCAACTTGCTCAATCCGGCAGCGTTTGCCATTCCCGCACCCGGAACATTCGGCGACCTGCCGCGCAACGCCCTGCGCGGGCCAAGCTTCAGTCAGGCTGATTTCATCTTCAACAAACGTATTCCAATCACGGAGACGATTCGGGTTGAGTTCCGCACCGAGATTTTCAACGTCTTCAACCGCGCCAATTTCGCCCTGCCCAGTTCAGCTCTGAACGTGGGGCTGCCAACTCTCGGAAGTTTGGGACTTCAGCCTGGCCAAGCGTACACGCAGTCAGCTGCGGGCTCGACGTTTGGACTACTGAGGCAGACCGTCGAACGCACTGTCGGCCTCGGAACAAACCGCCAGATACAGTTCGCGCTGCGTTTGACCTTCTAGCTTCACCACAAGCTTGGGATCGTTTGCCGGCAATTATCGCAGACGGTTCCAAGCTTGATGTTGTAAGTGAGTCTCTTGGGAGTTAGAACCAAAATCACTATGTCGCTAACAGAATCGTCAGTTGTTGATCGGAAGAATCAGAACGAGCCTTCGGATGATGTTTATGACGACGGTTTTCTCCGAGTCGAACACAAGAACTACTACGTTGCCTGTGGTGGCCAGTCGATCAAACTACCACGCACAGAGTTCTTAATCTTCTCCCGCTTGGCTCGTTCGCCGGAGAGAATAGTGTCTGCCGAAGAGCTGTGGGAATACGCCTGGGGAAATGACAAGCCGCTTAACACCGAAAGTCTGCACGTTTACATTTACCGACTCCGAAACAAACTGGTGCCCTACAACCTGCGCATAGATACTATGGTCAATGTTGGCTACAGACTCCTTCTGAGTGGTCCCCATCAAGCTTGATGATTGCCCTTCATCGGCCCCATTTGCGGCCAGAGTTTACCTGGAATTTAGACGGAGTTCAGACGGATGTAACAGCCGGCACCTAGGATTCACCTTATAAATCCCAACTGTCCTTAGGAGAAAGATATGCTCGCTTCTTGGAAGGCCCGCAGATGGACTGCGCTAATCATTGCCATGTCACTGGCGATACTTGGAGTTGCTTGCAACGGCGGCGCTAACCCCGGTTCGACGCCCGCTGAAGCAGCCGTTATCAAGGTCGACGGTTCAAGCACCGTCTTCCCGATCACCGAGGCTGTGGCGGAGGAATTCCAGAAGCAGGGCAAGGTTAAAGTGACGGTCGGCATATCGGGCACCGGGGGCGGCTTCAAAAAGTTTGTCAGAGGTGAAACCGACATTTCCGACGCCTCTCGTCCCATCCTGACCGAGGAAATGGCGCAGGCTAAAGCCGCCGGCATCGAATATATTGAGCTGCCTGTGGCTTTCGACGCGCTGACCGTAGTTGTGAACCCGCAAAACAACTGGGTCACTTCAATGACGGTGGAGGAGCTGAAAAAGATCTGGGAACCAGCAGCGCAGGTCAAGATCACCCACTGGAATCAGATCCGTCCGGAATGGCCCAACGAAAAGATCGCTCTGTTTGGCGCGGGCGCTGACTCTGGGACTTTTGATTACTTTACTGAGGCGATTGTCGGCAAGCCGAAGTCGAGTCGCGGCGATTACACAGCGAGCGAAGATGACAACGTTCTGGTGCAAGGAGTTGAAGGAAACAAATATTCGCTCGGGTACATTCCTTACGCCTATTTCGCCCCGCACAGCGCCAGAATGAAAGCAGTTGCTATCCAATGGGATAAGAACAAGGTCAAAGAACCCGTGATGCCTAGTCCGGAAAACGTCATCGCCGGAACATACAATCCCCTATCGCGCCCCCTATTCATCTACGTCAATCGCAAGTCGCTCGATAAGCCGGCAGTGAAAGAGTTTGTAGAATTCTATCTCAAGAATGTTGGCACCCTTGCGAAAGAGGTCAAGTATGTCGCTCTCTCCGAAACGGCGTATCAGATGGCGATGGATCGCCTCCGCACTCTGAAGACAGGAACAGGCTTTGGTGGAATTCCCGAAGTTGGCTTACCAGTAGAAGAAATTCTCAAGCGGGAGCCTAAGGCTTAGAGAGGATTTCGCCGTCGCGGATCCAGCTAGTCGCCGACTTCTCCGATCGCAAACAAGCATGAAAGACCTACCGGATCTTCAGAATCCGGTCGCTTCCGCGGCCGACCAATCGTCGTCTCCGTCGCCACCCGACACAACGCCCGCCGCTGCGCGCCGCTTGTCCCGGGTGAAGGAAAGAATCATCGAAGCGCTGTTGCTGCTGGCAGCTTTCTCATCGGTCGCGATCACAGTAGGAATCGTAGGCACGCTGGCTTATGAGTCTTCGAGTTTTTTCGCTCATGTGCCGCTGAAAGACTTTCTGACGGATACTCTTTGGACGCCCCTCTTCGCATCCCCAAGGTTTGGCATTCTCCCCCTGGTCATGGGCACGCTTGTTACGACAGCTGTCGCTCTCGCTGTCGCACTGCCTGTTGGCACCATTGTTGCCATTTATTTAAGCGAGTTTGCGCCAGTGGCTGTGCGCGAAATTATCAAGCCGGCCCTTGAGCTGTTAAGCGCGGTACCAACCGTTGTGTACGGGTATTTCGCCTTGCAGTTCATGTCACCCCTGCTGCAAAAATTCATTCCTGGTTTGCCTACCTTTAACATGCTGAGCGCTGGCGTTGTGATGGGGATCATGATCATTCCTTACGTCAGTTCGCTGAGTGAAGACGCAATGCGTGCTGTCCCGATGTCGTTGCGTGAAGGCGCATATGCGCTGGGCGCAAACCGGATCATTACAGCTCTGAAGGTTGTTTATCCGTCGGCGTTTTCGGGGATAGTTGCTTCCTACATTCTGGCAATATCGCGCGCCATCGGCGAGACGATGATTGTCGCTATCGCCGCAGGTATGCAGCCAAATCTAACAGCTGATCCGCGTGAGCCGGCGGCGACAATCACAGCCTTTATCGTGCAAGTCAGCCTGGGTGACCTGCCGCATGGCAGCATTGGTTACCAGTCGATCTTTGCAGCGGGAATCACGCTTTTCATAATGACGCTGGCCTTCAATATCCTGGGTTATGTGCTGCGGAAGCGCTTTAGGGAGGTGTATTGAGTGAGCGACTTCAAGCGCATTATTGCTAAACGGAAGCGCCAGGACATCATCTTCAACATCGTAGGAATACTGTGCACGCTGATTGGCATTGTGACGCTCGGAGCACTGCTTCTAGACCTCTTCGTGGATGGCTTGCCGCGTTTGAATCTGGGATTTCTTACCAGCTTCCCGTCACGTTTTGCCGAACAAGCAGGGATTCTCTCTTCCTGGGTAGGCACGCTGCTTATCATGGTCGTAACCGCGGCTACCGCTGTGCCCCTTGGTGTTGCGGCGGGCGTTTATCTTGAAGAGTACGCTCGGAAGAATTGGCTCACCAATCTGATAGAAATAAATATCGCAAATCTCGCTGGGGTGCCTTCGATCGTCTACGGCTTGATGGCGCTCAGCCTGCTCGTTTATCAGTTTCGGTTAGGCCAAAGCATTCTGACCGGAGGGTTGACGCTCGCTTTTCTCATTTTGCCAATTGTGATCGTGGCGACGCGCGAGGCGCTGCGTACGATTCCACAGGGAATCCGTGAGGCGGCGTATGCGCTTGGGTCAACCAGATGGCAGGTTGTGCGCCATCACCTACTACCGTATTCAATCGGCGGAACAATGACCGGCATTATTATCGCGTTGTCGAGAGCTATTGGAGAGACAGCCCCGCTGATCACTATTGGAGCGCTCACTTTCATTGCTTTCCTGCCGCCATCGCCGATAAAGTCGCAGCCACCCTTTCTCTCCTTTGAGTGGTTATGGTCCCCATTCTCGGTCCTGCCTATTCAGATGTTCAATTGGGTATCACGACCAGATCAGGCTTTCGTTGTTAATGCTGCCGGTGCGGGATTGGTGCTTATCCTTGTAACGTTGTCTCTCAATGCCGTCGCTATCGTAATTCGTTATCGAGTACGAAAGCGGATCAAGTGGTAGAGCCATCGCGAGATGAACGCAAGCGTGGAATTAAGTATCGGCACAAGATCCAAGATGACCATGACAAATGACGTTAGCCGGCTCCAGGTTAGCCCAAGAATTCGCGGGTCGGATGATCGAGACGCGAGGCAGACCCCTGAGATCAAGGCTGAAGTCTCTGAGTTGAACTTCTTTTATGGAAAATTGCAGGCGCTCAAAGATATCAACATGGTCTTTGGAGCGAATCAGGTTACCGCCATTATTGGACCCTCCGGCTGTGGAAAGTCCACGTTACTGCGGTGCTTCAATCGAATTCATGATCTTTATCCTGAGACACGTTACGAGGGAAAGATTATTCTTCAGCCGAGCGGTACAAACGTAATTGGCTCCGACACAGATCCATTGGAAATGCGGTTGCGGGTAAGTATGGTTTTTCAAAAACCGAACGCATTTCCGAAGTCGATTTTTGAAAACGCCGCGTTCGGATTGCGTTTGCGAGGAGTTAGAGGTAAGGAACTCGAGCAGCAAGTCGAACAGTCTCTGGGTTCGGCGGCGCTCTGGGACGAAGTGAAAGACCGGTTGCACCAGTCGGCCTACACACTTTCTGGCGGTCAACAACAGCGGCTCTGTATCGCCCGGGCTTTAGCTACCGATCCGGAAATGCTCCTTTTCGACGAACCAACTTCAGCGCTTGATCCGATTGCCACCAGCAAGATCGAAGACCTTATTTTCGAACTGAAG
>JAMQPH010000544.1 GCA_023717605.1 Pyrinomonadaceae bacterium | reverse complement strand
ACACCGATGTAGTTTCCGAGTGAGACCTGCAGCCCATCCGGTTCCATTGATTCCTCCTCCGGCTGGCATCTGAAGTGCGATACCAGAACACTTAATTTTGGGAAAGCCCAGTTTAGCATGCAACAGGGAACACACGCTGGTTATGGGAGTTTTCGAGTTCGACCTTTGGGCTGACTCAATTGGCGACAGTTAAAGGCCAACCCACAGAACCGTTTGCACTAGCCAATGGATCTCAGCACTCAACCCGCAAACAGCAACCACACAACACTGCGGTGCCGCAATCCGCCGGCCAGCACGATCCGCGGGCTTGAGTGGCACCCCGTGTGTTGAGTGCCGGGTTCCATTGGCTACCGCAAAATGGTTCTGTGCGTTGGGTGTCTCATGCTGTTGCTCGTGCTCTTGCAGGTACTGAGTGGTCCCCACTGTTGCTGAGTGCTTGGTTCCATTGGCTACCTCAAATGGTTCCGTGCGGACCGCAGACAAACCGACAAACGTCTGCTTTAACTTTTCATCTGTGTGTAATAGAGTCTTTGGCAGAGGTTAGCTGTGATGGGAAACGAAAAAAAGCGAGCACTAACAGTGGTCGACGTGCAGAACGACTTCTGTCCGGGCGGTACCCTGGCAGTGGATCATGGCGATGAGGTGGTGGAACCACTCAACAAGCTAATGGACGATTTTCTGGAGCATGGCGAACCGGTATTCAAGAGCCGTGATTGGCATCCACCCCAAACAAAACACTTTTCAGACTATGGGGGCACCTGGCCTGTCCATTGTGTTCAGAATACCCGCGGCGCCGAGTTTCACCCGAGTTTGCTTGATGACAAGCATATCCGCGTCGTCTCAAAGGGTCTTGGGGACGAAGACAGTTACTCAGCCTTCGATGGCACGGATCTGGCTCTTCAACTTCAGCGACTCGGAGTTGAAGAGGTGTGGGTAGGCGGACTCGCGACAGACTATTGTGTTAAAAACACCGTGCTCGATGCGCTCAAACACAGCTTCCGCGTCAAGGCCCTGAAAGATGCGATGCGCGCAGTCGAGGTACAACCCGGCGATGGCGAGCGGGCGATCGAGGAGATGCGAGCTGCGGGGGCGGAGATCGTTGAAAGCCAGGAGAGACAGGAGCAGGAGGCAGGGGCAGGAGGCAGGTAGCCGCCGAAGTAATGATGAGTAATAAGTGATGAGTTGGATCACATAGGCCGAATGATTTTCGGACTTTCACAGAATATAAAGACAAGACAAAAATAGGCGCTGCTAAGCGCTTTCGTTGCCTGATCACTTATCACTCATAATCACTCATCACTTATCACTTTATGGGAACACTCAACATAGATCGTTATCACGCAGCTATGGGCGACGCGTCTTACAAAGACGTGGCCCGCCTCCATGACAAGCTTCTAAGCGATGGGCAAGCGTGCTTTTACGTAACCCAGCGCAAGCTACCCTTCGCCCCATGCCTGGGCCACGAACGTCTCGTGCGACTCCTGGTAGACAGTCAAATCGATCGGCCCCGACTCCGCTTTCTGGAGCAGGACCGCGCGGGTCTCAAGCTCTTCGCCAAAGCAATTGAAGACATGTACTTCGTCGGCGCCATCCGTACAGTGCGCCCGGGGACAATCGTCTTTGCACAACAGCCATTCGCAGATATCTCAGGAGCGTTCGGCCTCACCCAGGCGCAGGAGATCAAGTTCGAACACGCTTTCGATCTACCGATGACTACGGCCAGCACCGCGATGCAGTTTCGCATGGCGGCCGGCGACCAACGGTGGTTGTCAGATTTTTCGCTGCGCCGCAACGGCGATATTGAGCGTGCCGTTGACATTGCCACCTACGCTTTCATCGGTGGGTTCAACGATACCTCCAATATGGAAGCGGCCCACCGCCTGGATATCCCAGCAGTGGGTACCGAAGCTCACTACTGGCAGCAAGCCTATATCGAGTATATGTACGAACCGGAGATCGAGCCGCGCACGGGCCAGCCCAAGCATTTCGAGCAAGTTGCTTTCGAACGCTGGCTCGACGCGAATCCCAATGGCACCACTCTGCTGCTCGACACGATCGACGTCTACCTGGGCGCGGTACATGCCGCGATGGCAGCTACTTCCACCGATGCCAGGCGGCGAGCATTTAAGGGATTCCGCGTTGACTCTGGCGATCTGGCTGAGTTGGGACGCTGGTGTCTCCGCTTTTTCGAAGCAAACGGACTGCCCCGTCTGAGACCAAACCTTACAGGTGACCTCGATGTCGAAAAAGTGCGGGCAATTGTGAAGGAGTTTCCTGAAGCAGCGGGATTTGGAATCGGCACCAAGCTATCCAGCGAAGTGAAGGCAGTTGCCGGGGTAATCTTCAAACAGTGTCTCATCGACGGTCGCCCGACTCTGAAAGCGTCGAACTCGATTGAAAAGATCACGCTCCCGGGACGCCTGCAAGTGTTTAGGGGCATCGACGAGCAGGGAAACTACCTGGGCGACGTGACTGGGTTGGACGACGATGAGATCCATATGCCAGGCGCCGTGCGGGTCGACCGTCTGCTGCTCCCGTTCTGGGAGAATGGTCAGCATTCCGCAATTCCGTCTATCGAGAAACAGAAAGCATTTGTCGAAGAGCAGCGCCAGAGATTTGCCGACATCAACAACTATCCCCACACCCTCAGCGACAAATTACAAAGACTTCGCGACGACCTCACCGCCCAAATGCGCGCCGACAATTCAGGCTGGGAAGAAGTGTTGAAGGTGCCGGACCAGGTTTTAATGGGAAAAGGGTAAAGGGGAAATGGGAAGAAGCTGGATTTGGGATTTCCAATAATTTCCAATCTGAGATCTCGATCCGGTCGTTCTATTTTCCATATGTCATTTGTCATTTCTCATTTGGTCATTGGAATTAGGGGATTGTTTAATTTCGTTCGTGTCCGTTTGTATGATTTCGTGGATCGTTCTATATGATTCCGTGGATTGTTCTATTTCTTTCTGCCAAAGGAAACGATCCAGGAAATAACACGAACGGACACGAAATGAGATTCAGTAAATGGCTAAATGAAAAATGAGAAATGACAAATGGAAAATGGGCCGACCCACCGAGATCTCAGATCTGAGATCCGAACCTGCGAGAGCTTTGGTCCCCCCTCTTGCCCTGTTCCCCCCTCATCCCCTTTTCCCCTTTCCCCAATACTCTGATACATTTTTTCCATGTCTGCGCACCTGGAAACTATGAGGCCACCGGCGTATCCCGCTGCCCGAGCGATTGCCGGGACTCTCGAGGCTTACTTCGTTAGCCATCTCGCGGAGGCACAACAGCGTGGACGACAGCAGTTGGCCCCAGCCCCGGATGCGGCTGCGATCGAGGCAATAGTCGACGCTGCGTTCTGGGCCAGTCTCCGGCGCGAGGAAGGCTACGTTCCGAAGATATCTCTTGCCTTCCTTCCACCTGAGCAGGCCGGCCAGCCGCTCACGTTTGACCACCGGTTTCCGCTGAGCCCGGACGTACTTTCGCGGTTGGCGCCTGCCGTTGAACGTCCCGGAATCCATCTCGGAGTGTGGCGTGAGCATGACGGAAGCTCGGATCTGCGCGTCTGGGGCACCACCCGTTCCATTCCGAAACTCTGCTTCGTCCTCGAGGTGATCGAACCTGGCCTCCTGGTGGTGAAATACCGTCGTGGCCAGGAGCAGGGCAAGTATGTCAACGTTGCGGTGCTCAAGGGCGACCAGATAAAGATGGTGGACCAAACGGGTTCGGTTTTGCCCGACTGCCCGGAGCTGATCACTTCTCTGCTCGACTTCGGCGGGCGAACCTCGAAATCCGACTCCGTAAATGTGCTGGTGCAACTATCGGTTTCCATGCGGGCGCATGCGCGCGGGGGATCACTTCTGGTCGTGCCTCACGGCAAAGATTCATGGCAGAAATCAATTCTGCAACCGGTCTCATATCTGGTAACGCCTCCCTTCCCAGAGTTGGCTGACTTAATGCGAAAGGACCCAATTGAGAAGAGCCTGCCAACATGGCAGGAGGCCTTCATTGATGCAGTGGACGCGATTGCGGGTCTGACTGCGGTCGACGGCGCGGCGCTGATCAGTGATCAATATGAGTTGCTGGCGTTCGGCGCGAAGATCGGCCGTCGTGACGGCGGTGCACAGGTCGATCAGGTAGTCGTGACGGAACCAGTCGTTGACGGCATGGCCACGGTCGTTCACCCGCTGGAACTCGGCGGTACGCGGCACCTTTCGGCGGCTCAATTCGTGCAGGATCAGCCTGACAGCGTTGCGCTGGTAGCTTCTGTGGATGGTCGCTTCACGATCTTCGCATGGTCTCCCTGCGAGCATATGGTTCACGCACACCGGGTTGAAGCGTTATTGATGTAATCATCACTGAGGTATACTAAGTACTCTTCCCGCTGAGTAAATCTAGCTAGTTGAGGGTAACGAAGAATGAGACTACTCATCATCCTGTCTTTATTGATCTGCGTGCCGGTTATGGCCCTGGCCCAGCAGAAATCGCGCAAAATTTTCCCATACAACTACACCATCGACGATTTTCCTAGTGGCTTAAGATTAATAACTGTGCCCACGGATTATCCGAACCTGGTCGCTCTTTATCTCGTCGTTCAGACGGGTTCGCGCAATGAGGTCGAGCCGGGCAAGAGCGGCTTCGCGCACTTTTTCGAACATATGATGTTTCGGGGTAGTGAAAACTATACCGCCGATCAACGTGAAGCAATTTTCACGCGTGCCGGAGCACAATTCAACGCTTACACCTCAGACGATCGCACCGTCTACCACGCGAATTTTTCGAAGGACGATCTGGACGAGATCATGAAGATGGAAGCTGATCGTTTTATACGGTTGAAATACGCCCTGCCGGAGTTCCAGACCGAATCGCTGGCGGTCAAGGGCGAGTACGACAAAAACAGTGCCAATCCCTTTTCCAAGCTTTATGAAGTGCTGCGCGAGACTGCCTTCAAAACGCATACATATTCTCATACGACTATGGGCTACCTGAAAGACATTCAGGACATGCCAAATCAGTTTGAGTACAGCCAGGAATTTTTCAAGCGCTTCTATCGTCCCGAGTACACGACCGTCGTGCTGGTAGGCGATGTGACACGCGCCCGGGCCCTCGACCTGACGAAGAAATACTTCGGTGATTGGAAACGCGGTGACTATGTAGCAAAGATCCCGGCAGAACCAAAGCAGACTGAACCTCGTAAGGCGCATATCGACTGGCCTTCGCCAACCTTACCGATCGTCGCTGTCGCCTTCCGTGGCCCGGCGTATTCAGATGTTGATAAGGACAAGATGGCCCTCGACCTGCTGGCGCAGGTCGCATTCGGTGAGAACTCCGAGCTCTATCAGAAGCTGGTGCTGGCTGAACAAAAGGTTGACTTATTGGGACCTGACTTCAGCAACCAGATGGATCCGGAGTTGTTCGTGGTGGTGGCGCGGGTCAAAGATCCCAAGGACGTCGAGTACGTGCGCGACCAGATTCTCGCGACTTTCAAACGCTACTCAACCGAACTGATTCCCCAGGACAAACTAAACGCCACGCGATCGCGGCTACGCTACAGCTTCGCGATGGCCATGGACAGTTCCAGTGCTATCGCCTCGACGCTTGCGCCTTTCGTCTCGCTGCGCCGTACGCCGGAGACCATAGATAAGCTGGCCGAGCTTATGGACACCATCTCGCCGCAAGATGTGCGCGACATCGCCGCCAAATACTTTCGCGACGAAAGCCGGACCATCGTCACCCTGGCGCCAAAGGCCAAGGAAGCTGCTAAGAACGATGTCGAGGAGGGGAGAAAGTAATGCGACGTACAGTTATCAGCCTGTTAATCAGTCTCGCCATCCTGACTCCTGCGGCCGCCCTGGGCCGCCCACACACAAACATGTCTATCAAGATTGCCAACGTACTCATGCCAAACCGTTCGCCGCTGGTTACGTTTCGCCTGCAGTTCATGAGCGGCGCAGCTGCCGACCCAAAGGGCAAAGAAGGCGTCGCGGCTTTGACTGCGGCGATGCTGGCCCAGGGTGGCACGCGCACCATGACGTACGAACAGATCGTGGAAGCCATGTATCCCATGGCTACTTCGTTCGGCTGGCAGATCGACAAAGAGATGACAGTGTTCACCGGCACGACACACGTCGACAACCTGGATAAGTACTATGGCCTCATTAGTCAGATGCTACTTGATCCCGGATTTCGCGCCGACGATTTTTCGCGCTTGAAGACCGATGCAGTTAACTTCTTGAAGGTCTCGCTGCGTGAGACCAACGACGAGGAACTCGGCAAGGAATACCTCTACAACATCATCTACGACGGCCATCCGTATGCACACCACAACATGGGCACCGTTAGCTCGCTCGAGAAGCTGACCTTGGATGACGTGCGCGCGTTCTACAAAGCCAATTACAACCAGGCGAACGCCGTTTTGGCACTCGCAGGTGGTTATCCTAAAGATCTACCGCAGCGAGTGGAGGTCGATTTCGCAAAGCTGCCTGCCGGCCAGTCGAGCAAAGCAAAGTTCGATACTCCCAAGCTCGCCTCGGGGATGCGCATTAATATCGTCAAGCGCGAGACGCGCGCGACCGCCCTTTCGTTAGGCTTCCCAATCGATGTAACGCGTGCCGACAAGGATTGGCCGGCGCTGGCGGTGGTGGCTTCTTACTTTGGACAACATCGCTCCAGCAACAGCTATCTCTTTCAAAGGTTGCGAGAGGCGCGCGGTCTCAATTATGGCGACTACACCTACATCGAGTATTTCCCTCGAGGCATGTTCCAGTTTACGCCTGACCCCAATCTGGGACGTTCGTCGCAGATCTTCCAAATCTGGATTCGTCCAGTGACTCCGGAGAATGGCCATTTTGTGCTGCGCGCCGCGCTGTACGAGTATGACAAACTGGTGCGCGAAGGAATGACGAAGGAGACGTTTGAGGCGACGCGGGAGTTCCTGACCAAGTACAACAACATCCTGACGCAGACGCAGGACGCTCAACTCGGCTACGCTCTCGACAGCCGCTACTACAACATTCCCGACTACGTCACCTACATGCGTGAGCAGCTCGCGAAGCTAACGCTGGAAGATGTGAACAACGCTATTCGCAAATATCTCAAGTCTGATGTCATGCGCATCGTGATCATCACCAGGGACGCGGAAGCTCTACGCGACGCCATCCTTAGCAACAAACCGTCGCCGATTACCTACAACTCACCCAAGCCGAAGGAGATTACGGACGAAGACAAAGTGATCGAGGCCTTCAAGATTAACGTGAAGCCTGAGGATGTGGTAATCGTGCCGGTTGAGAAGGTGTTTGAGTGAGTTAATTCCGTAGCGCCCCGGGCACCCAACTAATCCGCGATCTCAAGTCTGAGATTTGAGATTTGAAATCTGAGATCGCGAGCTGGTTGAATTAGAACCGATAGCGACATTACGATACAGGTCATTCAAGCCGTCCGCCAGCGACATCAGTCGCCGCTGAGGCTGGCGCGGACGCGCTCTTCATCGGTCGAATCTGCTGTCCGGGTCTCTGATGCTTTCACTGTTTGTTCACGACGTCGCTTGCCAAAACTCCCCACAATCCCCTGGTAAGCTTGGGAAGTTGCCGTCGCAAAGCGTCGCCAGCGGGCGGTTGATCGCGCATCATCAAGCAATGAATAAGCGACCGGAGTTGCAATCAGCGTAAGCAAGAGAGAGAGAGTCTGACCTCCAATAACCACAATAGCGATCGAGCGCCGCTCCTCCGCGCCGGGACCAGTGCCTAACGCGAGTGGCGTCATACCTGCCACCAATGCCAGCGTCGTCATCAGAATCGGTCGGAGTCGGTCCCGGTTACCCTGCATGATTGCTTCGTAGCGCTCCATGCCCTTTGCCCTCAGGCTATTCATGTGATCGATCTGTAGAATCGAGTTCTTCTTGACAACGCCAAACAGCACCAGGATCCCCAACGCAGAATAGAGATTCAGAGTATCCCCCAGGGCCCAGAGCGAGAGCAGCGCGAAGGGCACTGAAAGAGGCAGGCTGAGTAGAATGGTTAAGGGATGGACAGTGCTCTCAAACTGCGAAGCCAGGATCATGTACATGAAAATAATCGACAACAAAAAGGCCCAAACGAACTCAGTGAAGGTGCGCTCCAGTTCCCTCGCCCGGCCGGAAACTGTGGTCGTGTAGGCCGCCGGCAGTTTCATATCATTCACAGTGGCCCGCAGGGCTTCAATACGATCCGCGAGGGCAAAGCCAGGTGCCACTGAAGCCCGCACCGACACCTGACGCTCTCGATCCAGACGATCAATGCGAGAAGGACTCGTTTCTCTGGTGATCTTGACCAGGTTATCGAGCCTGACTAACCCGCCGCGAGACGATGGAACGTAAAGTCGGCTGATGGTAGGAACGTCGCTGCGATCGCCCTCGATCAAACGTAACTGGACATCGTAGTCTTCATTCACTGACTCATCCCGGAATCGCGACGCTTCTTCATCGCCCCCCACCATTACCCGCAGGCCGGTGGCAATGTCCGAGGTATCGACGCCCAGGTCGGCCGCCCGCTCGCGATCGATTGCTACCCGCAACTCGGGCTTATTTAGTTTCAGCGACGTGTCAGCGTCAACAATGCCGCCTAGCTTCTCGGACCTTTTCACCAGGTCATCTGCATATCCCGACAGGGTCTGAATCTCAGGACCGCGAAAAACAAAGTCGATGTCATAGCGACCACCGGCCCCAAAGTTGAACGACGGTGCGTTGCGGACGCCTGAGCGCATCGGCGCGTACTTCCGCAGGCGGCTGCGCACTTCCTGCATCACATCCTGTTGACTGTAGTTTCCCCGGAATGCGTTTAGCGGATTTCCCTTTTTGGTTTCATTCCACAGCCGTGTCAGCGAAACCGTTCTTTCCTCGTGCGGAGCAATACGCACGTATGCGCCGCCCTGGTTCACGCCACCAACAAAGCCGCCGCCGGCGTTCGAGAGCACCAGCCGTACACCGGGTGTGGCAAGGATGTCCTTCTCGATTGCCTGCACGGCCTCGTTCATTACCGCGAGGTTGGTGCCCTCGGGACCGTTGATGTTTATCTCAAACTCCGCCTCGTCAACATTCGTGGGAATGAACTCCTGTTTGACCGACCGATAGAGGGGAAGGCTGGAGGCGATCACCGCCAAGGCCGTGAGCGAGACAGCCAGTCGATGGCGCATGGCAAAAGCGAGCAGGCGCGAGTAACCAGCGTCGATCCAGCTATAGAAGCCACGTCGCGAGGAAGGCGAACCGTGACCGCCCTTGGCGTCGTCGACGCGAATCAGACGCGAACTCATCATTGGGGTCAGCGTGAAAGAGACCAACAAGCTGACTAAGATCGCGACTGCGGCCGTAATGCCAAACTGATACAGAAAGCGGCCGGAGATCGATGACATGAATGAGACTGGGAGAAAGATCACGACCAATGAAAGCGTAGTCGCCAGCACGGCCAGGCCGATGTCGCGCGTAGCTTCCCTGGCCGCCTCCCTGGCATTCATCCGCTTCTCTTCGATGAACCGGAAAATGTTCTCGAGGACGACAATGGCGTCGTCAATCACAACGCCGACCATCAAGACCAGCGCCAACATGGTCACGCTGTTGAGCGTGAAGTCGAGCACGCGCATCATGGCGAAGGTGGAAATAACTGAGGAGGGAATGGCGACGGCAGCAATCAAAGTTGAGCGCCAGGATCGCATGAAGAGAAATACGACCAGACTCGCCAGAATGCTGCCCAGGATCAAATGGGTCTCAATTTCGTTGAGAGCGGATTCGATGTAACGCGACTGATCGCGAATGATTTCGAGCTTGACGTCTTCGGGAAGCTGAGATGTTACACGCGGCAGCTCCCTCTTGAGTCCCTTGATAACCTCGATCGTGTTTGCCCCAGACTGACGCCGAATTTCCAGCGAGACCGTCGGCACCCCGTTGAGGCGAGAAAGTGACCGCTGCTCTTTAGTTCCGTCCTCAACCCTGCCAACGTCGCGGAGGCGAATCGGCGAACCATTAACGGTGGCAATTACCAGATCTTCAAACGCTCGAGCATCCGTATAGCGACCTAGCGTACGGAGTACGAGCTCTTCGCGACCGGTATTCACATTTCCGCCGGGGATATCGGCGTTTTGGCGTGACAGGGCCGTGCGAACCGCAGTGATGGGAATTTGATAGGCAGCCAGGCGCTCGGCATCAATCCAAATGTTGATGGCGCGTTCCAAACCGCCCACAACGCGCACCTCACCCACCCCGCCCACGCGCTCGAGCTGGACGCGCACGGTCTTGTCCGCCAGTTCGGTAAGCTCACGAATAGATCTATCGGCAGTGAGCGCGATCGTTATTACCGGAGTACTGTCGTTATCGAACTTCTGCACTACCGGCGGGGTGGCATCCTCCGGTAAATTTCGGCCCAGCGTACTGACACGGTCACGCACGTCCTGGGCGGCTGTGTCCAGGTTGCGATCGAGCTTGAAGGTAGCAATGACGAAGGAAGTGCCCTGGCCCGAAATCGAGCGCAACTCGTCGATTCCATCAACCGTGTTAACAACTTCTTCGATCTTCTGTGTAACCAGCGATTCAACCTCTTCGGGTGCGGCGCCCGGAAGAGCAGTGCGCACACTCACAGTGGGAAGGTCGACCGAAGGAAAGCGATCGACGCCCAGACGGAAGAAGCTGGCGGCGCCAACAACGACCAGCGAAAGGACAATCATCGTTGCGAAGACCGGACGGCGGATACAGATTTCTGCGAGTTTTTGCACGAATATATTTTAGATGTTTGATTGTTGATTTTTGATTTTAGACTTGATCAA
>JAMQPH010000543.1 GCA_023717605.1 Pyrinomonadaceae bacterium | reverse complement strand
CATCAGTTCCGCCTCCGTCTCAGCCCGCACCTGGAATGCGCAGCCGGATTTGGCGTCAACATCCAGACATCCAAGTTGCTTGTATTGTTTGGTCGCCATGATCTTCTCCTCCTTTAAGATTAGGGTGAATGATGTCGTTTCACTTCAAATGTTGCGCAGCCTTCGGTGCTTACATCGAGTAGAAGAACTTCTCCTTGACGATTTTTCCATTTTGAGCCGTATAGAGACCTGTTTCGTCCATGGTCATGCGTTTCCCCGTGGGTCTTGGCGTGACGTCATACTTGACTCGCACGATGAAGCGGTCGCCATGGGGGAACGGTCCTTCGGCAATACTCCCATGGACTTTGTGGTTGTCCACCCACCATTGATTTTTTCCCTTGATCTTCGCGATCCCCCGCTGGGTCTGTTCCATGCCCGGCATGGAACAGGGCTCGACACTCTCAATATTCGTAGAATAGAATCGATCGATCGCCTCCTGATTCTTGCCCTGCCTACACAGCGCCACCAATTCTTTTCCGATGTCCATGGCTGTCATGACGAGGTCCTCCTTGGTTGATGGGTGATGATCTTGGTGACTCGACGTATCGCTCTTCGCTTCGCAGGGGGCAAGCATGCCACGAACGTCTGCCCCCGCGTGCGCCACTTCCGCAATTGCACCGCAGTTTTCATGCCGTCCGGACTCACATAGATGTAGCCCTTCATGAGCCTCCCCGTGAAATCCATCGGCCTCGTGTGCGGCTCTTTCAGTGCCTGGTCGTTGGCTTCAGAGCCGACACGCACGCCCAAGTCGCCTTTCAAGATGCCAGCAAACATCTTTCTCGGCCATCGCGTGTTGCCCTTTGAGAAGCGCTCGCACACGCGCCGCCAGCTGCTCATCGTAGACCATTGCTCTTTCCTCCCCCCGCCACGGTGTCCGCCGGTGCTATGCAGAATGAATGTTCCCAAACAGGGTAAAGGAAATCAGTCAAGAATTGATAAGGCTGTCTCTGCCGTTTGTTTGACCGTATCAGCCGATGCCCCGGCCTTGATCATCACAATGGTTCCTTGCATCATCGTCGTGAGAAAGTGCGCCAGCGCGCGCGGATCTTTATCAATCTTCAATTCACCCTGCTGTTTGGCGCGAACCAAGACCCGAAAGAATGTGTCTTCAGCCATCTTGAGGACCTGACGGAGCGTGCCCGCGATCTCTTCCTCGTGCGGCGACAGTTCCATGACCGTGTTGGCGATCAGGCAACCGCGGCGCTGCGGATCAGCGAGGCCGCCTTCGATCATGCCATAGATAAACCGACGAAGTGTTGGAAGCGCTGGCCCCGGTTGATCAAGCAACGAGAATTTCTCGCCGACGAATCCGTGGCAGTACCGGTCTATCACTTTCAGGAACAATTGGCGCTTATCGCCGAAGGTGTCGTAGAGTGAGCCGCGATTAATATCCATTGCGGTCAGGAGATCTTCCATCGACGTGGCCTCGTAACCCCTGTGCCAGAAGACCTGCATGGCCTTCTCGATCGCGTCGTCTGGAATGAACTCCTTCGGTCGGGGCATCCGGGCTCTCCTGCATTTCTGACTCGGTAGGCAAGGTAGCATATATTGGAACGATTGGTCAATAATGGACACTCTATCATCCAACCCGCCGGAAGGCGCCGCCATACAGGGCATGTCAGGGAATGGGGAACGTAGCCGACGTAGTTTTGTGGCTCCATTTTGGTTCTGTACAATAACAATGACAATGTATTACACGTCTCAACCGCCGGGGTGCCGACAATTCGGAAGTCGGGGACGACAAAGGTCTTTGTGACGGTGAAGGGGATTCAATGAAGCAGATCATTGAATACATACGGTCATATAGCAAGGCACTGCTGCAAAAAATGGGCGTACAGGTTGCGGGGCACCCTCGTCAAAAACTGTCCAGCAGGGTGGAAGGCCTCTTCGGGCCGAACGTCGGCGGGAAACACCAAGCCCGAGGATTAGTCCCTGCACCTATGGTTTGATGCGCTCCGTGAATCGTGATGGCACGATCCTCGAAGAGGGGCATGGCACAGCGGTTAACGATAGTCCAACCGGAATGCGACTACTGCTCGGCGTCGCTCCGTCCAAAGGGCAGCTTTTGGAAATTCAAACCGGCCGTTCGACGCCCGGGCGTGCGATCTGTCTCGTAGAAGTCTGTTGGACAAAACCGCTGCGAGAAGATGTGCAAGGAGCGCTGTACCTCGTAGGCAGTCGCCTGAACTTCGGCACCACTCACGGTGAGGCCATTTAGCCCGCATTATTCATGGGCGCTTCTGCTGTAATCGTCTATCTCTGACTCAAGCGAGACGGGCGAGACTGTCGGGAAAAGCACGACTGGCAGGGACGGGGCTCTCATGTCACGCGAGTCTCGCTCCGCTCGCTCGTGGCGCGCGCGGGATTGTATTAGTTCTTGAGTAACGCCATGGCCTACCTTCGGTATTCACAAGACTGTGATTGGCATGTCTTCGAGGAAGCCATGCCAGGCGACGCTGAGAGTCGTCTTGCCGTATGGCACAAGGATCACGAGGCTCAACGTGCGTCGTATACTGTGAGCATGATTCAGAAGATGCTGGAGGTGGAAGATTACTCCAGTATCCCCGGGTAC
>JAMQPH010000795.1 GCA_023717605.1 Pyrinomonadaceae bacterium | reverse complement strand
GAGAACATCGTAGATTAAGTCATGTTCGTATCTGTTGCGATTACGAGTAAAACAAACTTTGGCTCCGTGAAACCCATGAACGGCCAAGAACTTTGGTGGGCGAATCGCGGCGACACTATTGACATTTGAAAAGCAACTCGGCTGGTGGATCAAAGGTGCGAGATCACTACTTTCAGGGCGACTATTTCGAGCATACGATTCGCATTCAATACCATCTGCCTTTTGAATAGTTGGCATCATGAGTCGAACAGGAAGCGAGTTGCCGAGACAAAAGGAGGTTATCATGTCGCATGAGGACCATGGGTTTTCAGAAGAAGAGCAGATCCACAATGGCAGGTCGTCCATCTCCATTAATGAAACGGCATTGCCTTCGCTTATTTCAAATGTTCTGAAGGGAGTAGTGATCTCCAAAACCGAAGGACTTACGCGGACCACGCTGCGCATTCGCCTTGGTGAACACACCGATCTGCGCATACGTTGGCAGACTGCCCTTCCCATGTGCGGCACAGCGAATATCGGACAAAGGGTCTGCGTCACCATTCCTGAGGAAGCCGTTCACCTTGAAGCCGGTGGCTTTCGGCGTGGCAAACAACGATTGAACCGATGGATTGGACGGGTCGTGTTGGTGAATCGGAGGAACGAGGATCCCGTCACGACCGTCAAACTCTATCGGGAAAGCATCACTTTGAAAAGCGTCGGTCCCGTGATGGGAGCAAGCCCCGCTCTGTCGGTATGGGACACGGTCAATATCGTGGTCGACCCACAACAGGTACGACTGGTTCCCGTACGTCGCCCATGCTCGCAGGTAATGCCGTCTGGCATGATCGCAAGGCCACGATCGTATGATTTCTCAGAAAGCAGGTGATCTCATCCAGGCCTTAATTGTCGGATCTTCCCGGTTTCAGTCATGTCGTAGCCACCAAGCGCTCCAATTTCCGTGCGAAACTGGCGGCGGACGATGGTATCCATGAAGGGAGCCGTGCTGGGATGATCAATCAGATACTCAATTGGAACAACCAAATCATGCAGGTCTCGCGACCTCCAGTTTAGAACCAAAAATTTGCTCGTACCCATTGAGTTGGTACGTCGATACGCCGGTTTCGTTGAGCTTCTGATCAAGCAAACTCTCCGCCCCTGATCCCTGATCCCGATTCACCAAGACGGTCCTCCTTCCGCTCCACATCCGCTAACGAGCGGATGTGTTTGGGGTTACTTGGTTGTACCATCAACCTTTCTTCCCTGGTTGCGAACTTGACGACTGTGAATCCACTCCACGTGGATGTTTCCTAATGTAGAACGGCTTGTGAATTAATCATTTTAAAGCATAAATAATTGAATATATTGTTAAATACAGATAATTATTTGTTTGATGATATTTATTGACAAACTATATCAACATAGTTTATTAACTTTATATAGATACTTGATCGGATAAATGTACATTGATTGCTAGCGGAAGGGCTTCTCTGAACATGAGTTCTCGGCAAGAAGAGATTCAGAGCCAACAGCACGATCAGGACATCGCGCACAAGATTCTGCTCGCCATCAAGGACCTTCGCTTCGGATCGGTGGAAGTCGTCATCCACGATTCAAGAGTGGTCCAGATCGAACGCAAGGAGAAGATCCGCATCGACAGGGACTCTTCACGAGCCACCAAATGAGCAAGGTGAATATGAGCCCACAGTACTGTTGTCGGAGCTAAAGGAGAACACCGTGCCGTCCAGACAACTGGAGGCATAGGGCCCCACATTTCAATCATTCAATTTAATTGGTCACTGACCGGACAACCGGAAGTTCCCATCACGAGAAGGAGATTCTCAGATGAGGAAGTCATGGTTGTTCGTTGGAGCAGCAGCATTAATCAGCGCCACCCTCGGATTCGGGTCGCCGGCGCGAGCAGAGGAGGCAGGGCCGCCCGAGAAGTCTATCGAGCAGCGGTTTGAGGAGTTGGATCAGGAGATACGCATCTTGAAACGGCAACGCGAACTGGAACAAGAAGCGGCAGAAACCGCGAAGAAAGCAACCGCGATCGTTAAAGCCAGTGATAAGGGATTTTCATTAGAGTCTGCGGATGGTCAAAATGTCATCCAACTGCGCGGTTTGTTGCAAGTCGATTACCGGGACTATTTCGAAGGCTCTAGAGATGTTCGCAACCGCTCCGATCAACGTGCGGGTGATCTGGATGACAATGGATTCAGCAACACCGGCGACTCATGGCTGTTACGCCGCGCTCGTCCGATCATCCAAGGCACGTTGTTTGGCATATATGACTTCCGCTTTACCCCTGATTTTGCCGGCAACAACGCAACATTGGTTGATGGCTACATTGATGCCCGCTTCCTTCCGGCCTTTAAGGTTCGCGCAGGTATATTTAA
>JAMQPH010000507.1 GCA_023717605.1 Pyrinomonadaceae bacterium | reverse complement strand
ACGATCCATCGGGGCAGCGCCGGCGGCGGCATGCTAACGCAAACCGGAGACGATTGTCTGATCATGGCGCAGGCGCATATTGCTCACGACTGCAAACTGGGCGACGGGGTGATCATGGCAAACGCCGCAACGCTTGCCGGGCACGTAACTATTGAGGATCGCGCGAACGTGGGCGCCTACTCCGGCGTTCATCAGTTTTGTCGGGTTGGCCGCGAAGCTTACATAGGGGGCTACTCAGTCGTCGTCAAAGACGCTCTTCCTTTTGCGTTAAGTGTGGGCAATCATGCCCGCTGCTTTGGTTTGAACACCACCGGCATGAAGCGCCGTGGTTATTCCCGAGAAGTCATCAAGTCATTGCATCATGCCTTTCGCCTCTTGCTTTCATCCAAACTAAACACCTCCCAGGCCCTCGAGCAGATCAAGGAATTGATTCCTGATTGCCAGGAAGTAACGGAACTCGTCCGGTTCATTGAGACTTCCCAACGAGGCGTCATTAAGTAATGCGCTACGGACTAATCGCAGGTAACGGCAAGTTTCCCCTTCTGGTGCTCGAAGGCGCACGACGTGCTGGAGCTGCTCTTTCTGTCGTCGCCATTCATGAGGAGACTGATCACGAGATTGAGCGAATTGCAGACCGGGTGCAATGGGTCGGTATTGGCCAGTTGGGAAAGATGATCCGCTTCCTCAAGAGCGAGGGAGTTGAAAAAGCCATCATGGCCGGGCAGGTAAAGCACGTTCAAATTTTCAGCCGCGCGGTTCCCGACGCACGCATGTTGAAAATGCTTTTGAAGCTACCCCGGCGTAACACTGACTCGCTAATCGGCGCAGTCGCCGAGGAACTCAGTAGCGAAGGCATCGAGCTGATTGATTCCACTTATTTTCTTCAAGACTACCTTCCTCAAGTTGGAACACTAACCGAGCGTGAACCTGATGCCCGCGAGCGGGAAGACATTGAATACGGCTTGGAAATCGTCCGCGAGGTCGCTCAGCTCGACTTGGGTCAAACCGTAGTCGTACGTGGCAAGGCCTGCGTGGCCATCGAAGCAATGGAAGGAACTGACGCCACTATCCGACGCGCAGGCGACTTAACTCGCGGAGGCTCAAATGAGCAGCTCGCGACTCAGCCGACGCCAGAAAAGCTGGAAGATGCCGGCGAAGATGTCGGCAAACCGGGAACAGCACGCGCGGTTCAGGCAGGAAAGGGCGGACTGGTGCGCGGGCTTACCAATTTGATGCGCGGAAGACGGGTCAACCTCGCCGGGGGGAAGCTAACGGTAGTGAAGCTAGCCAAGCCTGCACAAGACATGCGGTTTGATGTGCCTGTGATTGGCGTGCCCACCATCGAAGCTATGATTGATTCCGGCGCCACCTGCCTGTGCATCTCCGCGGGCAAGACGTTGATGTTTGATCGCGAAGACCTGATTGGTCTGGCTAACCATAATCAAATCGCCATCGTCGCTGTTTAGGTTTACGTGGACCGGCTTCCAATGAAGACTTTTGAAAAAACCGAACGCACCACTCTAAAGCGTCTCCCGGCGCGAGGCGTCTATGATCGCGAGCTGGTTTACTCAATTTTGGATGAAGGGCTCATCTGCCATGTTGGCTTTGCGGTTGAAGGGCGTCCGCTCGTGATACCCACCGGCTACGCGCGTCATGGAGACCAACTCTACATTCACGGCTCCCAGGCCAGTCGAATGTTGCGCACACTAAAAGGCGGCGTTGATGTTTGCGTGACTGTGACGCTGTTGGATGGCCTGGTGCTGGCGCGCTCCGCCGTTCATCATTCAATGAATTACAGCTCAGTGGTCGTGTTCGGCCGGGCGACTATGATTGATGACCCTGCGGATAAAGTTGCGGCCTTGGTTACATTCTCTGAGCACGTGATTCCGGGAAGGTGGAACGATGTGCGTGAACCTACCGAACAGGAGTTGAAAGCGACGACTGTGTTATCGCTGCTGCTCGACGAAGTCTCCGCAAAGGTTCGCACCGGACCGCCGCTCGATGATGAAGAAGATTATCAGCTAGCGGTCTGGGCTGGAGTGATCCCATTGCAACTGGTCGCGAAGGCGCCAATCCCAGATCCTCGCCTGGAAGTTAGGATCGATCCTCCCCACTACGCCTCGGCGTATAAACGGCGAAGTTGAAGAGCTCCTCTGGCGACCTCTCAAGTTAGCCAGGCAATGATCAAGTCGGAAAATCTCGCGGTCGTGAAGGGCGGTTTACCCCCCGCCGACGTTGGCAGCCTTAGTTCGGATCTGAGCTTTGAGATCTGAGATCTGAAATTTGAGATTTGAGATTTGAGATTTGAGATATTTCAGATCTGAGATTTGAGATCTAGAAGCCTGGTGAGGAGGCTTCCGCTGTCTGCGCCTTGGGATCGAAGGGGGCCGCGAGGTACTTCTTAGCCAACGTCTGCGCGTTATCGTAATTAATACCTGACTGAACTGCCTTGTTGTATTCCGAAACGGCCCGATTACGTTCACCCTTGGCGTCGTATGCATTGCCACGCTTGATGTGGGCCCAAACCTCGATCCATGAAGGTTTCAAGGTGCCGTTAAGGGCCGCATCGAAATTATCGAGTGCCTGTTGCCAGTTGCGTTGTTCCAGAAAAAGCAATCCAAGGTTGTAGTAAACCCAGGAATTTGATCGGTCAAGCTTCAACGCCGCCTCAAATTGCTGCTGAGCTTCAGCGTAGAGTCCTTCTTTCATTTGCTCGATTCCGCGTCGCGCGATGATTGACACGCGCAGCTCTTCAGACATGCGGAGGATTCGGTAGTTGGGATCGACTACGACCTCGAGTGGCTGGCCGTTTGATTCGAAGTCAAAGTCTTCACTGCGGCCTTCCAGCCTCGTGGTTGTAGTTTGAGAGTCTCCTTCGGCGCGCAGCATCAACTGCACTGGCATACGCAGCGTTTCGAGCGTCTGCTTCACCGTTCCTCGCGTGCGAAACTTGCCACTGCGAGTGCGAATAATCTGGTAGTCAACACTGAATTCAGGAACTCCGGTCCCTTCTATCCACTGAGCGAAGAAGTAGCGCATGTTTTCGCCGGCAATCTGTGTGGTCATCTTTTCGAAGTCGTCAATCGAAGCGTTCTTGCCGCGAAAACTCTTCAGGAAGTTGGGCAGCAACTCGTTAAACTTCTCGCTGCCGATTGTCTCGCGCAGCATGCGAAAAACCATCGCGCCTTTGTGGAAAACGATCGATTCATAGGCCGCCGACTGATCGTCCAGCGCGCCGGGCGCCCGCGCAATCGAAGCCGTCTGTTCAAAGGTTAGAGCCCGTTCCTGTTGTTCTCTTTGGGCTG
>JAMQPH010000505.1 GCA_023717605.1 Pyrinomonadaceae bacterium | reverse complement strand
TGATGCCGATATTTGTTGGGATGCTGCCTTTAGCGCCGCTCTTAAATGGAGCCGATGCGACCGGTTGCGATGGGAAGCTTGCTAGGGCATCTGATCTACGGAATAATCCTCGGGGGTGGCCTTGTCATGGTGAAGCGGGGAATCTCGGGGGTAGTACCCCAGCAGGGATGAACCACGCGAGACGGATCGGAACGATTCACTTCGGCGAGTTTCGAAAGAAACGAAAGGAGGCAACCGATGAACGATCCACTGGAAATCGAAAGATACAATTACAGCGAATTCGTCGGTTCCGATTTCTCGGCCTTCCGGAGGCATCTTCCGGTAGGCTCCGCTGCGCCTGACTTTCAGTCGACCTTGCTGGAAACTGGGCGGCCCGTTCGATTGAGTGATTATTGGAAAAAAGGCGACCTGTTGATTGAATTTGGTTCGCTGACCTGACCCTACTGCGCGCTGGCGGCGCCGGCGCTGCAGCCACTGGCGCGGGAATACGCCGGGAAAGGCGTCTCATTTGTTTTTCTCTACACTCGCGAGGCTCATCCGGGCGAGAATTTTCCTGCGCACCGAAGCATTGAGCAAAAGCTTAGCCATGCGACGATCTTCAAAGAGCAGTTCAATATCCAGCGCCCGATCTTAGTTGACGACTTAGTCGGCACAGGTCACAAGCTATACGGCGTGCTGCCGAACATGACCTATCTCATTGGCCGCGGAGGAAAGGTGCTCTTTCGCGCCGACTGGACGGACCCGCCCACAATCGAGATGATACTTCAGTATGTCATGACTTCCCGAGGGCGAAAGCGACAGGGATTGCATTTGGCACCATTCTACGCGGAGATCGTCGGCTATCGCTGGAGCGATATCGCTAAAGCGCACGAAGGGTTAAGGCGTGCTGGGCCAAAGGCGGTGGAGGACTATGAGCGCGTTCAGCAACGGTGGCGCAAGCGAGGGTCTCGGCCCGGACGCATAGAGATCGACGATTAAAATCACGCGCCTCAAACAATAGGATCTGTCACGCCGGTCAAGGGATTTGGCACATTGGGGCGGACGCGAATTAGAACCTGCTTGTGAGTTCTGATCCGCCTTCTAATTGAGAACGCAATAAACGCCATGATCAACGGATGCGTCTTCCAATAAGCGCGGTAGACCCGCCAGATGGCCTCACTTCCCATAAAAATTTCAGCGGTGCCTGAGACAGACGGACCTTCTTTATCACCGATATAACAAACCACGCGCGGATTCCCACGTATCCGCTTAACTTTGTAGGAATCATCGAGGGTCAGAAACTCGATGGAGCCGTTGTTGACGGTGAGCCAAACCTGGATCTTTACGAGCTCACCCGATTTCTTGTAGGAGCCGAACCATTGTGTATAGCGCTTGACGGCGCGTTCAAGCTCTGGTGTCATCGGGTAGGTCCAGTTCCCAATTGGGAGTCCGAGGCAATAAGACGAACCATAAACCCCACGCTATCACAGACGGGAGTAATCACCGATCGATTACATTGTCATAGGATAGCTTGCGGAGAAACTAACGCCATGAAGCCCTATGCATTGATCCGATCAGTGCTGCTCGGAAACCGTTCGTGGGAGCAATTTCCGATCCTGCTCGCCCGCGTTTCGCTCGGAATGTTTTTCGGTATTTCGGGAGGAAACAAGCTCTTCGTTACCAGCCGCACCCGCCAGATGTATGAAACCCTTGCCGGTGCCGGAATACCCTTTCCGTATTTCATGACTTATTTCGTCTCCTCGGTCGAGTTCATCAGTGGCTGCCTGCTCATCATCCGGTTGCTTTCGAGCCTGTGCTGCGCTGCTCTCATCATCCAGATGATCGTCGCAATCATGACGGTCCAGCTTGCAACGATTCCGACTGGGCTCTCGTTTCTCGACTGGCTCGACGATTTCCTCTATCTGCCGGAAACCATGTATATCATCATCTTGATCTGGTTGATCTGTTCCGGACCGGGAAGAGTCAGCTTTGATTACCGGATTGCCCGCGCGCTCGGGTATCAGGATGGATAAACTCGGGAGAGCGCCGCAGGAACATGATCCGAGACGCCCAATGTGGCATGAGATGCTAGTTCAGTTTTCGAACGGAAGCCGTCAGCACCAAAATCGGTCTATCTATTGGTGCTGTAACGGTGTCTTCTTCCTTGCGCGATGAACTGACTGGTTTGGACCCCCAGTTGGAAATGATCCGGCGCATCCTGCTTGAACACGCAGCGGTGCAAAGTCGTTAAGTCGAATGTGCGCGCGCTCCAGCCACTCCACAAAGTCGTATGTCGAAACCATCGAAGCAAGCACGCCGAACTCTATCGGAACACTCTAGGGATGAAGCGGCGATGCCGGCGCGCTTTCGTAGGCTCTCCGTCTTTGGCTGGCTGATCGTTGCGCTGGCGGCTGCGAGCGTGGAGACTCATGCCCAGGATCTCGAACCGAGGGCGTTCGCGAATACGCCGGTCGGGCTCAACTTCCTGATCGGAGGGTATGCCTATGCGAAAGGCACTGTGGGCACGGACGCGTCGGTCCCACTGGAAGATACCGAGGTCAGGCTTAACAGCGCCGTCCTTGCCTATGTGCGGACGTTGGACTTGTGGGGCCGGTCGGGGAAATTCGATGTGATATTACCCTATGCCTGGGCTTCTGGAAGCACCAAACTAGCCGGGCAGCCGCGCAAGCGGGATGTTTCCGGACTCGGCGATCCGAGGTTCCGTTTTTCTATGCTGCTCTACGGGGGTCCGGCGCTTTCGCTGGACGAGTTTCGCGACTTCCAGCCGGATGTGATCATTGGAACGAGCCTCGAGGTGACTGCTCCGCTCGGGCAGTACGACTCCGACAAACTGCTAAACATCGGGACGAACCGCTGGTCGTTCAAGCCGGAGGTCGGAATCTCCAAGACACTTGGACCGTTGACCCTGGAGCTCGCCAGCGGCGTACGTTTCTACACTGACAACGACAACTTTCTCGACGGCCAAAATCTGCAAGTCAGCCCAATCTATTCTGTGCAGGGCCATCTCATTTACTCCTTTACTCCAGGGATATGGGTGGGGCTCGATAGTCTCTACTATACCGGCGGGCGCCCGACCATCGACGGAAAAAAAGGCGAAACCCGCGCGAACGCCCGCGTGGGCCTTACCTTGACCCTGCCTGTTAACCGGTACAACTCGGTCAAACTCTACGGCAGCACGGGTGTTTACACGAAGACCGGCACCGACTTCGACTTGGTCGGGATCGTCTGGCAATTCCGTTGGGGCGGGGGACTTTAGAGTTGAACTGCTGGTAGCCGCTAGGGAAAATTCTAACCAAATGCTAACTATCACTGGCCATGGTGATTTTATCCCTGTTGTGCCGTGACTTTGCCACAACTCTGCCAGAACCATATGCTACTATGCGTTCGAATCGGTAAAATGACTCGTATCGCAACCAGCAAAACGAGTTGAATTCATTCACTTGGGGACCAATAGACACACATAGTCTCGGTACGATAAGAGGACTGAAATCCTCGTGTCGGTGGTTGGATTCCGTCGCTGTTCCGGTGACCGAATTGAAAGGCAAATCGTCACGCCCATTGAGCGTGTCACGAGTGAATGATCCGAGTTAGGAAACCTTTTGAGTGTAGCCCTGATAGCGCCAGCGCAGGAGCCGGTGCTCGATCGCTTCGGCGCATACGAATAAAAGCAGGACAAACGCCATGATCAGAAATATCAGCCCGAGCGTCAGCGACGCATTGTAGGTGCTCTGGGCAAACTGGAGCAGGTAGCCAAGACCTCGAGTCGCCGCCACAAACTCCCCAACGACGGCACCCGTAAAAGCAAAGCCGACCGCCACCTTGAGGCTGCCGAGCACCCAGGCCGTGACCGAGGGAATATAGACCTCACGCAACAGAAACATACGGCCGCCGCCAAGCGTCCGCACACGGTCGACCAGCAGCTGGTTGACATCTTTGATGCCGCTGTAGACGGCAAAGAATATCAGCACCGCAACGAGAACTACCGAGAGCGCAATCTTCGAAGGCAGTTCAATACCGAGCCAAATCACAAACAACGGCGCCAGGATGACCCGAGGAATTGCGTTTAGAAGCATCATGACCGGCTCACGCAGCTCGGCAACCAGAGGGATTAACGCGGCAGCAAAACCACAGAAGATCC
>JAMQPH010000490.1 GCA_023717605.1 Pyrinomonadaceae bacterium | reverse complement strand
TTGAGAGACTTTGGATTAATTCAGGGAGGGATCGAACAGAGGCCGCGATGCGGCCTCTGGAGTCAAAGGAATGCCGAGCCAAATTCAGCTACTCAATTTTCTGCACGGTTACCGTGGTCAAAGGCGAATCACCGGCCGTACGACTGAACGATACCCAGCAGCCATGCTTGGGGTAGCGCACCATTTTATAAATCGAGCCATCAGGTTTGGCCGCTATGTCTGATCCGAATACGCCCTTGGCTGTCGGTAAATCGCGGGCGCCGTTCAGGAAGTTGACCGAAATCGCAAAGACTTTTTTAGTCTTGTCATAGAAGACCTGAGCCGATTCGTTGTCGCTGAATACAAAAAAATCCTGCTCATCACTTTTGTCACTCGGATTGTCCAGTTTCTTTCGCACTTCCTCAGTCGTCATACCGATTCGAACACTGCGGTATTCACTGAATAACGGAGCATCGTCATCGCCCGAACCGGCGCGGTTTCTCTGGGTTTGAGCAACGCTAAGGGGGATGCCGCTCTGAAACAGAATAGCGGTCAGCAACACGGCTGTGGAGGTTGAGATTCTAAAAACGCGAATCATCGGGGTTCTCCTTTTTGACGAAGACTGCGGACTAGCCGCACTAGCGGAGGGCGAGTTGAAGGCCAAGGTCACTTCAAATCGATTCAGCCGTTACTGAGGTGGCCTTCCACTCGGATCCGAATTCTCGGACAATAATCCCGCGGGCTTATCTATGTCAATGGCCACGTAGCACAGGCTTCAGCCTGTGTTGCCGGTTCCGTTGTCACGAACATTACTTGAGCCCAGTGTGGGCTTGAGATCACAGACTATAGTCTATGCCACAATTTGGTCTTAACTAATTTGGTCTTAACTATTGACTCCTCGGATGTTTTGGCATATAGGCAGGGTGCACGCTCTACTAGAAACCCTGCCAGGAGTTTGAACCTATGAAGAAGAGTTACGCACTCGTACTGCTGTTGGTGCTGGCTGTGGCCTGCGGAGGGCCAACAACGAATAGAGAGGCTACGCCGACCAATAGCGCCGCAACCGCGCCACTAATCGCGGCGCCCATCTCTGAAGCGGACGTAATTGCTAAGGAAAAAGCGATTTGGGACGCCATCAAGAACAAGGACTACGAAACGTTTGGCAACATGCTGGCCGATAGTCAGATTGAGGTCCTTCCGGATGCGGTACATGACAAAGCCGCCTCTATCGCCGGCGTCAAGGAATTCGAACCAACTGAAGTCACTTTCTCGGATTGGAAATATCTACCAATTGATAAAGACGCGGTCGTGATTGTTTACCGCGTCGACGTCAAAGGAAAGTCCAAGGGTAAAGAATTTCCGCCCATATCGGCCAGGTCGAGTTCGGCCTGGGTCAACCGCAACGGCAAGTGGGTAGCAACCTATCATCAGGAGTGTGAGGTAAGCACAGCCCCGCCACCGCCGCCAGCCAAGAGCTCAACTGCGAAGGCAAGTGCCAGTCCGGCTTCGACGCCCACGCCACTCCCGGCAGGCGCCGATCCTATTGCGACCGAAAAGGCGCTGTGGGAGACGCTCAAGAACAAGGATTACGACGGCTTTGCAGCTTTTCTTGCACCCGATGCTATAGAGGTAGAACCCGACGGAGTTTATGACAAGGCCGCTTCAGTCAAAGGAGTCAGCCAGGTTGATTTATCGAAGGCTCAACTGAGCGACTTCAAATCGGTGCCATTTGACATGGATGCGGCACTAGTAACCTACGTAGTTAAACTAACTGGTGCGGCTCCTCCAGAACGTCACTCGACGATCTGGGCCAAGCGTGATGGGAAGTGGTTGGCCGTCTTCCATCACGGTACACCCATCCCCAAGGGGACACCGGTATCAACTCCTTCGCCTAAAGCGGCGGCGGCAACTCCTTCACCTAAAAAGTGATCGAAGATTAACCACTAGTGATCGAAGATTAATCACTAGTGATCGAAGATTAACCACCAGCGGCACCGCCGCCTCCCTTGCGGAAAGGCTCTGCCTTTCCGGGACCTTGGATCCATACTTGAGGCTACGCCTCCGCACTTCCGAGGCGTAGCCTCAACAACTTAAGAATGGTAGGCGCGGAAAGCCATAGGCTTTCCGCAAGGGAGGCGGCAGAGCCGCAGTGGAACGAGCGGCAGAGCCGCAGTGGAACGAGCGGCTGAACCGCAGCGGAACGAACTATGACCAAATTCCGGGAATGATCGTGCCGCAGTCGGGGCACGTGCCCTCAGGTGTGACCTTCATTTGTTGAATGAAGTAGCCGTAACGCTCCACGAGCAGATCGTCGCATGAGGGACAATAAGTATTTTCCCAACGTCCCACCCGGCCGGGAAGATTTCCCGCGTAGATGTAGCGCAACCCTGCCTCACGGCCAATCTCGCAGACGCGAACCAGTTGCTCGGCGGTCGTGTTGGCGTTTTCGGTCATTTTGTAGTCCTGATGAAATGCCGTGACATGCCAGGGGATGTCGGGCGAGACCGAGGCGATGAAATCCGCACCACGCTTGAGTTCGTCTTCGGAATCATTGAAGCCCGGGATCACCAGCGTGACGATCTCTTCCCAGAATCCACGCTCGTTTACCATCTTCACCGTATCTAAGATGTTGTCCACCACGCCACCAAGCTGCCGGTAGTTTTTGTCGTTCATGGATTTCAAATCAATCTTGTAACAGTCGGTCCAGGGTCGAAGGTAATCCAACACCTGAGGCGTGGCGTTGCCGTTTGAGATGAAGGCAGTTTTGAACCCTTCGGGTCTCGCTTTCCTGAAAACCTCAACTGCCCATTCGGCGGTGATTAAAGGTTCGTTGTAGCTACTGCCGACCATGGCGGCGCCATACGCTTTGGCCATCGATACCAGCCGCTCGCTGGTGACAATTGTGGGAGAAGTTCCGGCTGAATCGTCACGCAGGGCTTGCGAGGTTAACCAGTTCTGGCAATAGGCGCAGTGCAGATCACAACCGAGCATGCCGAAAGTCAAAGTATCAGAGCCCGGCAGCACATGGAAAAAGGGCTTTTTCTCTGTCGGGTCGCAGGCGAGCGCCGCGACGTAGTTCATCGGAACCCGAAGCTGGCCACCCTCGTTGAAGCGCACTTTGCAGATGCCGCGTTTCCCCTCTTTGATCAGGCAACGATGCCCACAGGCGTAACACTTGAGCGCATTGTTGGGAAGATGTTCCGTTAGCTCCGGCGCACCCTGGGCAGTCAAGTCGTCCAAGACCTGGGCTAACGAGGCGGATTTAGTACCTATTGGCATGGCTATTACCAGAAATTGCTTCAATAGCGGAATTTCATGAGGGGAATTATACTGCTTCGGAGGTCAGTAGTCAGTTGTCCGTGGTCAGCTGGTCTTTGGCCTTTGGTCTTTGGTCTTTGGTCTTTGGTCTTTGACTTTTGACCCTGCGACTGTGATCTCTGGTGACTTCGGTTTACTTCGGCACAGATCCAAAGGCCAAAGACCAAAGGCCAAAGACCAGCTGACCACTGACTACTGACTACTGACTATGATTATAGAACAGCTCACAGTCACCGCCTTTCAACAACACACGCGCATAGTTGGTTGTGAAAAAACCCGGCGCGCGATCTGTATCGATCCGGGTGACGATTCTGAGAGTATTGTGCGGGCGATTGACAAGCACGGTTTCCAGTTGCAGGCGATTGCGATTACTCATGCCCATCTGGACCACGTGGGGGGCGTCGCGGCGCTCAAGAAGCTTAAGCCCGAGGCCAAAATAACCCTTCACAAGGCCGACGAGTTCATTTACCTGGCCTTACCCGATCAGCCGGCGTGGATTGGGATTCCCCGCGCGCAATGGCCTGCCATGGGTTTTGACTTCGAACCGCCGCCACCTGTCGACGAGTATTGGGAAGACGGTCAGAGTTACCAGGTGGGTGAGTTAGACTTCAAAGTGCTTCACTGCCCTGGACACACGCCGGGCCACGTCGTTTTGTTCGCACCTCAGGAACGAAAGGTTTTTGTTGGCGACGTGCTGTTCGCCGGCTCGGTCGGCAGGACTGATCTGCCGGGCGGCTCCACAGAGCAGTTAATGGATTCGATTGAGAATAAGCTGCTGCCGCTCGGTGATGACGTGGAGGTTTATTCAGGTCATGGTCCATTGACGACCATCGGGCAAGAGCGACTCACCAATCCATTTCTCACAGGCGCTTACAAGCTCAGCGGGGGAAGATTCTAGAGCGGCGAGACGTTCTCTCCCAAACTGGAGTGCGTTCAAGAAGTTGAGAGTTCAACCTTTAGGTTGGGTCTTTTGCGCCCAAAAGCACAAGCTGAAGCTTGAACTCTAAACTGCTTGAATTCTCAACTGCTTGAATTCTCAACTGGTTGAATCACGCTCTTCTTACTTCTGCCCTGGGCTTCGCAGGCGGCTATTCTTCAACTCTTCCCAACTCTCTTTCTGGGCGCCATCGAGTTGGCTCGGCAGCGTGTCGACGGGGATATTGTTTTCCTCGCAGAAGTGGCGCCAAAGGATGAAG
>JAMQPH010000481.1 GCA_023717605.1 Pyrinomonadaceae bacterium | reverse complement strand
AAACCATTCGGCGCGCGCTTTCGACACCAGCGCACCGGCTTCACGCTAGACTTTCTTGAGCTTCAGTCAGTTCCGCAGGCCTTGATGTGGGTTAATTCATTCCCCACGTCAGATCGCGGAGAACCACACACGCAGGAACATCTGCTGCTCGGCAAGGGCAACGCGGGCCGAGCGCATTCGAGCCTGGAAGACATGTCGCTCGCGGGGTCGACCGCTTTCACGATGCAGTGGCGCACTGTCTATCAACTTCACACCGCTGCGGGGCCCGAAGTTTTCTACAAACTGTTCGAAAGCCAGACCGACTCGCTCTTGCACCCCGACTACACGGACGAAGAGATTCGTCGAGAGGTTAGTCACTGGGGCATCAATGAGAACCCGGCCGACAAGAGTCTGCGCCTTGAGGAAAAGGGCACGGTCTATCAGGAGATGGTTTCGTCCTACGAGCGTCCCGTTGGTCTGCTGTTTCGAGTCGCCAACCAGATGATTTATGGTCCAAACCACCCGCTCGCACTCTCCGCTGGCGGGTGGCCTGCGGCCATTCGCGAGATGAAGGCGGAACACATCCGCCGCTTCCACGCTGACAATTATCGACTCGGCAATATGGGTATGGTCGCTTCGTTTCCTAAGGAGATGCAGCTTGCCGGTGTGCTCAGTCGCCTGGATCAGATTCTCAGTCGGCTCAATCAGGTAGTGCCGAAGCAGGAGACGCGGCCGTTCGCGTCCGAAGCGGACCTGACTGCTCCGAAGCCTGCTGCGGCGGGAGAGATTCGGCTGGTCGAGTATCCTCATCAAAACGCTCAGCAACCCGGCTGGGTGATGTTTGCGTGGCCGGCAGTACGCAACCTCCACACCCAGGAGAAGGCGTTCCTCAACCTTTTCCTGGCAAATGTGGCAGGCGATGCCACGACCAATCTCTACAAAATGTTTGTTGATTCGAAGAGCAGGGTAATGGAGACAGGCGCGCAGGGAGTCTTCGGTTTCCTCGATGACGAGATGGTGGTCGGCAACCCTGTTTATATGGGACTCACCGATGTCATCCCGGCGAACATGACTGAGCAGAAGATCGCCGAGGTGCGTCAGAAGATCCTCGACGAGATGCGGCGCATCGCGTCGTTCAAAGATGGCTCACCCGAGTTGGCCGAGTTCAACGAGCGACTCAAGAATCGGATTATTCAGAACCGTCGCGCGCTTTCAAAGTTCGTCAATTCGCCACCGGGCTTCGGCTTCCGCTCTTCGGACGCGGGGTGGATGTCACACCTCATCGATCTTAACCGGACCAGAGGCTTCCGAAAGTCGGTAACATTGAAACCCGAGTTGGCAGCGATCGAACAACTCCTCAGCAGCAAAGAAAACGTTTGGACCACCTATGTGGCCAAGTGGAAACTTGCCGATGCGCTGCCCTATGCCGTAGCTGCTAAGCCTGCTCCGGAATTAGGAGAGCAGGAAGAGCAGGCGGAAGCCGCACGAGCGAAGGCTGAGCTCGAGCGACTCAAGAAGAAGTATGGTGCAAGTGATGACGCCGAAGCATTGCGCCGGTTCAAGACCGAGTACGACGCGACGACGGCCGAACTTGAGCGACAGGCGCAGCAAGCAGCCAACCTTCGCTTCGTTGAGAACCCGCCACTGACGCTCGACGACCAACTCGATTTCAAAGTATCGACACTTCCGGGCGCAGTCCCGATGGTGGCCTCTACTTTTGAGAACATGACCAGCGCCACCTTCGGGATTGCCCTTCGCCTCGACAGTGTGCCTGAGGACCAACTCGTTTACCTTTCGATGTTGCCCGCGCTGCTTACCCAAACCGGAGTGATCAAAGATGGGAAGCCCATTTCGTTTGAAGAGATGAGCGAAATGCAGCGCAGGGAGATCCTGGCCCTTAACAGTTACTTCAGCACCAATTTCAAAACCAATCGTGCAGAGTTGGCGGTGCGCGGTTCAGGGAACGACCTGGGAGAATCACAGCGGGCCCTCGAATGGATGAAGCTGGTATTGATGAGCCCAGACTGGCGGCCGGAAAACCTGCCCCGTATCCGCGATGTCGTCGATCAGACTCTCAGTGGCCTGCGGAGTCGCATGCAGAGCGCAGAAGAGAACTGGGTTAACGATCCGGCGGATGCTTTCTGGCGTCAGGACAACCCGTTACTTCTGGCGACCTCTTCGTTCCTTACGCGAGCTCACAACGTGCATCGGCTGCGCTGGATGCTTAAAGATGCAGGGTCGGACTCCGACCGCGCGGCTATCTCGGCTTTTCTATCAACTCTGGCAGGCGCCGGAGCAAAAGCGAAACGTGATGAGTTGAGAATTCTACTCGGCGCGATGCAAGGCAAGGGTGAACTGATTAAGCACATCCCGGCCTCACTGTTGCCTTACGGAGAAGAATTCACTCGGCTCTCGCGCGAGGGCGGCGCGATCGCGGTAGAGGCGGCGAAAGATCTGGAACAGTTGCTCGCCGACATACCCGACGCGACACTCGCTGCGGACTGGGACTACCTCGCTCGCCAAATCCGGCACGACCTGCTTATCCCTTCATCTCAGGTGCTTGCCAACCTGAACGCAGTGCGTCAGAGCATATTAAAGACCGGTGGGGCGCGTCTTTTCTTCATCGGCTCGCCAGCGTCACGCACGGGGTTGGGACCCGGCGTCAGTGCGTTGCTCGCAGGGCTCGAACAGAAGCCGTTGCAGCCCGTGAAGTATTCACCCACGCGGCTGGTTCAAAGCCGGCTGCGAGGTCGCATAGGCGAGAAAGAAACCCCTCTCTACGTGGGTCTGATTAATCCCAACACCCAGGGAGGCGTATTCCTTAACTCGGCGCCCTCAGTTAGCTACCTGGAAGCCGACAACTGCGAAGCAATTCTCGACTATCTCGCGTCCCGGCTCTACGCAGGCGGCGGTGCACACGGAATCTTCATAAAAACCTGGGGCGCGGGGCTGGCTTACTCGAACGGGTTTCGCGGCTCCCCGGAGACAGGCCGAATGGGCTACTATGCCGAGCGTACACCAGCGTTGCCGCAGACTCTGCGCTTTGTCATCGACGAACTGAATAAAGCCAAGCCTGATCCGGGACTGGTCGAGTATGCCATCGCGGGGGCGTTCGGTGCGTTCCGATCAGCATCACCCTACGAGGTCCGCGGCGAGTCGATGGCCAATGACATCGCCGATGGTTTGACTCCGGAAGTTATCCACCGTTTTCGCCTATCTGTTCTTGCGCTGCGGCAAGATCCAAAACTAGCTGACGAACTTTTCAAGCGCATGGCCGCGGTCTACGCACGCATCCTGCCCGGCCTGGGAGTTAAGGCAAGTGATGTTGATGGGGGCATCTACTACGTCATAGGTCCGGAGAAACAGCTGTCAGCCTACGAGGAGTACTTGAAAACGGTCGACGGACCCGATGTGAGACTGTACCGGATTTACCCGCGCGACTACTGGATGCCATTGAAGTAACTTATGCCAATCGCATCTGACGTGACATTAGGAGAAGGCGTTAAGATCTTCCAGCCCGATCTAGTTAACCTCTACGGTTGCTCTATCGGCGCGGACACTAAGATAGGTGCCTTTGTTGAGATCCAAAAAAACGCCTCGATAGGCGCGCGCTGCAAGATCTCTTCCCACACTTTCATTTGCGAGGGCGTCACAGTCGAGGACGAGGTGTTCGTTGGCCACGGCGTGATGTTTATCAACGACCGTTATCCTCGCGCAGCGAATGACGATGGGTCACTGCAAACCGAATCCGACTGGGAGGTGCTAGACACGCGAGTAAAGCGTCGTGCTTCGATTGGTAGCAATTCAACGATCGGTGCGGGCGTTACGATCGGCGAATCCTCGCTGGTTGGTGCTGGAGCAGTGGTTACACACGATGTACCCGACTATGCGATCGTAGCCGGAGTGCCGGCGCGAGTAATCGGCGACGTACGCCATCGGTCAAAATCGCTCGAAAGCGAGTGTTGATTGATTGAGGAAGAGGAGAAGCACGAGACTGTAGAGTCGGACATTATTAGCCTGCGACCAAGGCAGTCCGATGATGAAAAACTGTCATGATAAGAGTCGGAGTAATCGGCTACGGCTACTGGGGACCCAACCTGGTGCGCAACTTCATGGAGGCGCAGGGTTCAACTGTAGTCGCCGTCTGCGATCTGAAGCCCGAGCGGTTGGCGATGGTCCAGAACCGATATCCCTCAATCCGGACGCTCACCAATTGGCGGGAACTGCTCAACGATCCTGATATCGACGCCATTGCCGTCGCCACACCTGTTTCGTCACATTTCGAGCTGGCCATGGCGGCGCTCGCTGCCAACAAACATGTGTTGGTCGAAAAACCCCTGGCGTCAACCTGTGAGCAAGCGTTACAGCTAATCGATGAGGCCGCCCGGCGCCAACGCGTTCTCATGGTCGATCATACGTTCGTTTACACGGGGGCAGTGCGCAAGATTCGCGAACTCATTGCCAGCAATGCTCTCGGCGAGATCTATTACTATGACGCCGTTCGCGTCAACCTGGGTCTGTTTCAGCATGATGTGAACGTGATCTGGGACCTGGCAATTCATGATCTCTCGATCATAGATTATGTCTTGCCCTCGCGAGCTGTCGCAGTTTCAGCGACGGGCATCAGCAACATTCCCGGCCAACCGGAGAACGTCGCCTACATCACACTCTTTTTTGCCAACCCTCAGATTGCCCACGTGCATGTCAATTGGCTCACTCCGGTTAAAGTCAGGCACACGCTTATTGGAGGCAGCGAAAAAATGATCCTCTATGACGACCTGGAGCCCAGCGAGAAAGTGAAGATCTATGACCGGGGCGTTACCGTTTCACAGAGTCCTGAGGCCGTCTATGAGATGCTCGTCAGTTATCGGTCGGGAGACATGTGGGCCCCTCGTCTGGATGCAACCGAGGCGCTGTTAACCGAAGCGCTGCACTTTATCGACTGCATTAACAACGGCACCAAGCCGGAAACCGATGGGCAAGCAGGTTTGAGGTTGATACAAATCGTGGAAGCTGCGGAGCGTTCACTGCGCGCACGCGGGAAACTGATCGAGATATGATTCCCCTCGTAG
>JAMQPH010000444.1 GCA_023717605.1 Pyrinomonadaceae bacterium | reverse complement strand
CGATGCGAAACGCCGGGCTCGGCTCGTCTTCCGTGCCGTAAAGGGCAAGGGCGCGTTGTCCGTCGGGAGAAGCAACTGTACGCAGCAGCGCGTCATCCGGCCGGCGAGTGGTAAAGTCCGCTTGAATCGAAGGTGGTTTTTCGTTTGGTTCCGGAGTTTGAAGCTCCTTAGGAATTCCGATGTCGGCTTCAAAGCGGTAGGCAAGGCGTTGCGCCGGAACATCGCGCAAAACAAGAGGACGCACATCCTGTCTCTCAGTGATTGCCTTGCATCCCGCCACGGCGGCAATCAGACTCATTAAGATTGTAACTGTGAGTGATGACGTGGCGTTATTTCTGGGGCTTCCGGGGATTCTTCTGCCTCCCGATAAGAGCGTCTGCTTCAAACCGCCGAGATGATATTGAGCCATTGAGACGATTGTCAACGAACTAACTCCGCCGTAGTGGGGAAGTTTAGAGTTCAAACTTTAGTTTGTGGTTTCCAAACCACAACCTAAAGGTTGAACTCTAAACTTCTTGAATCGCACCTAACCACTACACAATCCGGGTTAGTTGCTGCGTGTGGGCCTTGAGGGCGTCTGGCCGTAGACAAGCTCGTGCGCAAGTGAGGGGTTGAGAGCAAGTAGCGCGCGTATCGTATTTCGCGGTGAGAGATGATCCTCGTCACCCTCATCATCCTCAACACAATTGTGCTGAACCGCTCGTGATATTCGTTTGGGGAGAGCACTGTAATCGGGCGTTTCTGAGACGAAGGAGCGGGCAGCCATAGCCCCCACCAGATCGCACGTCAACTCTTCGGCTCTTTGTTGGTGGATTTTCATTCCCGTGAGTCCGGACGCACGGTTGCCGATAGCGCGAAACAACAACCTTAGACTGTCCCGGTCGCCATCAGCGATGTGTACCAGTTCATGGGCGAGCACGCTGATCATTGCTTCGTCAGACGGCAGACCAGCAAGAAATATTGTGCCGAAAGTGATCGTCTGTGGCCGCCTCAGGAAAACCGAAGCGTTGTCACGCGAAGCCATGTCCGGCTTCACCCTTCTCACTATCTGCACTCGGGCAATCGCTCGTTGCAGGTTCAGATTAAAGCTCTTCGTTTGCTGCAACTTATATTCAATCGCCAATTTCTCAATTGTGGCAGCAACCAGATCCCTGGCAAGTGGTAACAGACGTTGCGCCCGCTGGGCTCCGGCCACAGCTTCCGCACTGTAAACCGGTAGAGAAGGACGGGACTGCATCTCATCGATAGGGTGACTGCCCTTTGGATCCTTCCTTCGTTCCGTACAAATGACCTCGATTGCCTTCTCCACCAGCTCGCGTGCCTCCGAAGACATGCCCTCAGCCAACGCCCGTGAATGAGAACCCTTTCTCGCCGAACCTCGCCCTTGAGCGAATCCGGCGCTGCTGAGCAGCGCGATTACGAGGAGGAGAGACGCGGAGACATGGAGAAGGGGAGAAAGGGAGACGGGGAGATGGGGCAACGGGGAGACCCGGCGATTGGGAGGTAGGGCGACGATCAGGCGGAGCGAAATACGGCGTCTGCGGCTTGGCCGCCTCCCTTGCGGAAAGGCTATGCCTTTCCGCGGCAATGAAAAAAACCTGAGGCTACGCCTCACCAGCGAGGCGTAGCCTCGAAGATTAATTTTGGTGCACCCGGAAAGCCATAGGCATTCCACAAGGAGTGCGGCGTAGCCGCCTCCCCGCGTTCTCCTGTCTCCCCGTCTCCCCGTCTCCGCGTCCCCGTGTCTCTGTTTCTCTCTCATCTATCGCTCCAGACTGGTTTGCGTTTTCCCACGAATGCGTTGATGCCTTCGTTGGCGTCTTTTGTCTTCATCAACTCATGAAGGTAGACGTCCTCCACTTCCCCCAGGGCCGTATCGATCGAGCGCCCGCGGCCCAGGTCGATTGCCTTTCTGGTCAGCTCGAGACTGGCGGCGGAAAGCTCGCGCAACTTTGAGAGCACCTCGAGAAGTTTGGGCTCAAGCTGACTACCAGGGACCACGTGATTGACGAGTCCGAGTCGGGCCGCTTCCACAGCGTCAATCAGATCGCCCGTCAGTATCAGCTCGCGCGCGCGTTTGTCGCCGATAATGCGTGGCAGGAGCACGACCGCAACCGGAGGGAAAACCCCTAACTTTATTTCCGGCTGGCCGAAGCGAGACCTTTCGCCGGCAATCACGATGTCACAAGCAGCCACTAGTTCACAGCCTCCTCCCAGCGCCGGATTCTCGACGACGGCAATTGTTGGCCGGGCGATTTGTTCCAGCATGCGAAAGATCGCATGAAAGGAGTCGAGCATCTGATAGATGGTCCCTTCCGCATGTTCTTCCACGGCTACTCCGGCGCTGAACGCACGACAATCCTTGTCCGCATCAAACACAATAGCGACGAGCTGGCGTTCGTGGCCACACTCAGCAAGCGCCTGGCCAATCTCGCGCATCATCGCAATGTTGAAAACATTTAGCGGTGGACGTGCCAGAGTAATGCGCCCGACCCGATCGTCAATGTTGAATCTGATGTGTTCGTAGTTGCTCGCCATTAAGATGTGGTCCTCAGTCGCAGGACGGCCCATTGTACGTGGTCGCCGGTTGACAAGGTAGCAAAAGTTCTACTGGTTAGTGGATCAGGTTGATTCGGGAAGTCTAGAGTTCGACCTTTAGGTTGTCGTTTCGGGGCCACAAACTAAAGTTTGAACTCTAAACTGCTATCCTCTCAGTTGTCTATTTGGTGAAAGCGACACCCAACCATGATTGATATACCTGCCGTTGTTCAGGAGCAGGGCTATCGACCGCCACAACTCGGTAGGGAGTATCGATCGTACCGCCAAGTCTCAAAGGTAACGAGCTGAGGTCGTCAAAGCGAAATCTGGTCAAATTCGCCAGGTCGCCCGGCTTCTTCTCCGCCAGGCGGGCGTCAAAAAACTCTTTGGTGACGCGCCGGTTGTCCAGGGCCACGATCTGATCACCGGTATTCAAGCCCTGCTCGTAGGCGGGGGATCCGGCGTATACCCGACTAACCACCAGCCGATCTCCTTCCTGAACCAGATCGGCGCCGAGGTGTGCTTTTTCAACCGGCTTCTGAGCTGCTGTCGTTCCCGTTGTATCCAACCGCAAGCCGGCGGCGACGAGAGACGCATTGTAGTCAAGCTCTTCACGACCTCGTACATACTTAGCAAAAAAATCCTCCAGGCTCGCGCCTGCCATCAGCTCACTAACTTTCTGGAAATCAGCGGGCGTGTAATTTCGATCCTTCTTGTAGAACTCGTTGTAGAGATGGCGCATGACATCGTCGAGCGATTTTGTGCCTTTGCTGAGTTTGCGAATCTCGAGATCGAGCAACAGCCCGATAATGGCGCCCTTGTCATAGTAGTCCACTTGGGAGTTTACGGAGTTTTCGTCCTGACGGTAGTACTTGATCCAGCTATCGAAGCTTGACTCTTCCGCGCTCTGCACCTTGCGGCCAGGGATCTTTTGCAGGCCTTGAAATGAGCTGGCGGCCGCGGCGAGAAATTCCTTGTCTGTAATCAGGCCGGCGCGCCGGAGAATTATGTCCTGGTAGTAACTAGTGATGCCTTCAGCGACCCAAAGAAGTTTAGTGTAGTTCTCTTTTGTATAGTCAAACGGGCCCAACGCGTCGGGCCTGATACGCTTGACATTCCACAGGTGATAAAACTCATGGGCCACCAGCGACAGAAAGCTGCGATAACCTGATTCGGGTTTGAAATTGAAACGGCGGAAACCAAGCGCGGTTGAGTTGAGATGCTCGAGCCCGCCGCCAGTACTAGCCCGCAGGTGCAGGATGAAGGTGTAGTCTTTGTAGGGAATTTCTCTGCCCATTAGTTCTATCGAGGCCTCGACAATCTTCTGCACATCGCGCCGCATTCTTTCGGGGTCGTAGTTACCTTCGCCGTCGATCACAATGCGATGAGGAACGCCTTTGACGTCGAATGAAAGCGTTTTGAAACTGCTAACTTCAACCGGCGAGTCATATAGAATGTCGAAGTTCTCGGCCCGGAAGGTATTCTTCGGTCCCGGTGCCGGGGGCAGCCCTGTGGCTACCTTCCATGGTTGGGGCGCAAGAATCTGCAGGGTGGAAGGGGAGTTGAGAAAGCCTTCGAGGTACATCAGGAGGGCGGCATTGTTCCAGAAGGCGTGATCTGAATTCAGTTGATTGGTTCTAACTGTTAGCTCGTTTGCGTAGACACTGTAGGTTGCGCGCCAGTCGCGCGAACCGTTGGTCACTACTCGCCAGGAATTTTTGTTGATCTTTTCCCACTGGAGAGCACCGCCGTTGGCATCGAGTGCCACAAAACCCTGAACGTGTCCTTCAAACTCGCGAATTAGGTATGAACCGGGGGTCCATACGGGCATCACCAACACTTCTGCAGGAGGTGCCTCAACTCCAGCGCCGCGCTTTACCCGCACCTCGACCTCCAGCATGTGAGTGTGCGGTTTTAGCATCGATACTGTGAAAGCGATGTTGGGTACGGAAGCCTGCGGTTGCACCGGTTGGGCTGAGGCGGTAATCGCACCAGCGATGATTAGAACTGCCAACCGAAGGGTGTAGCAATGTCTTGTAAGCATCATTTGTGACCTTGTGATCAAAATGTATTTGTTTGAGCGGATGTTACTACGAACGCCGATGCCCAGTCTAAACGGCTGGTCCTAACGTCAGCTCCCCTTGCGTTTCTCGTGCTCTGGAAACGAGTCATAGTTTCGTGCTGTTTTGAAAAGCTGTTCGACCGAAGTATACGATCTACGAAAATTACATACGATCTACGAAATTACACGAAACAACACTAACAAATATTCGTGTAGGTTCGTGTTGGTCGCTCCGTTTTGGCCCTGCTATGGTCCTCTACCTCTCTTTCCCCTCTCTACGGCAGGCGACTTTTTGTTCAAGATAATCTAGTATCTTGCCTCGCTCTTAGAACAAGCTCTGGAAAGGAGACTTGCATGTTCCGCAAAATAGTTGCCACTTCTCCCTATTGGGTAACCGTCCCAATTCGCCTGGCGCTGGGGGCCGTGATGATTGGCCATGGCGCTCAAAAGGTCCTGGGCAGTTTTGGTGGACCGGGGTTCGAAAAGTGGGTTTCAGGTGCTACCCCTTTTGGCTTCATGAAGCCCACCTGGCTGTGGCTCGGCGGGGCAGCCCTCTCAGAACTCGTCGGCGGCCTTCTTATCGTGCTCGGATTACTGACCCGCGTGGGAGC
>JAMQPH010000359.1 GCA_023717605.1 Pyrinomonadaceae bacterium | reverse complement strand
AGTAATAATCCTTGCCATGGGTGAAAAGGAAGAATGAGATTGTGATAAGGAACGCCCAACCGAAAGCTCGATAGGCCTTTGCCTCACGAGAGAAAGAGTAATAAAGCAACCCGCCGAACCAGAACGGAAAGCTGACAGGATTCATCATCATGATCTGCTGCAGGAGGTATTTGGCGGGCGGCAAGATGACGTCCTTTTCCGTAGCGCTGATGTTGCGCATCAACTCTAAGAACGGCCAGTCGTTCTTGATATTCCAAATCAGGTTTGGAAGGAAGATCAGAAGGGCTACTCCGCCGCCGGCAAGAATCCACGGCGTAAACAGGACCTTCCGTTGGGCTGTCAGCAGAACACCTAGCAAAAGGGCGAAGGCAAAGACTGCAATCGAGTATTTATTCTCTAGTCCAACGCCGGCGATCACACCGAAGGCTAGCCACCATTTCGGATTCTGCGTTTTGATCAGGCGAAGGATCGCGTACGCGCAGCCAGTGCAAAAAAGAGTCTCGAAGGAATTCATCGCGAATTGGTGGTCAATCACCCACCAGACTCCGGGAGTGGCAGAGAGCGCAGCGGCAAGTGTGACGCCGAAACGCCTCGCGCCCAACTCACGAGCGAATGCGGCAGTGAGCACAATGCGTGCGGCCCCGGCAAGCGCAGGCCAGAATAGAAGCGCCGGTAGGGAAGTGCCGAGCGTGTGGCGAGCGATCCAGGCAAGCAGAGCGATAAGGGGCGGCTGATCGACATAGCCGAAGCTGAGATGCTCCGAGCAGGCGAGATAGTAGAGTGCGTCGCGGAAGTAGCCGTAGCGGGTCGACGTCGCCAGGTGCAGTGCCAGATAACCGAAGCCGATCAGATATACCGATGGCCAGAGAGAGACTCGCTCCGCTGGGTTGTCTTTCGGTGTTTCGTTAGAAATCAAGGGTACCACCAAGATTCTTCGCGAGCCGTCTGATCACTAACCGCATTACGAAGGGCGTAATGCAGTAGGCCTGTGGGCGAATAGTATCGGACGAAAAATAGAATTGATGGTTCCAATCGCGTCATCGAAAGGAACCACTTCACAGTTTCTCCAGAATCGACTTCCATCTCACCCACGCTTCGTCGCGCGCCTTCTTGTTGGCCTTATAGGCAGTCAGGGCCTTTTGGAAATCCTCGGCGGCTTTTTGGTCGGCGGCTTGGTCGCCTTTGGGTTGCGGAGGTGTTGGCTCGGGAGCGTCTCCAGCCCTCATGAAGCCGTGGCCGGCACCTTCGTAAGTCACCAGTTCATACTTTTTTCGCAACTCTTTCATCATCTCGATGGTCTTCGGGAGTGCCGCGTTGATGCGCGCATCGTTACTGGCGTAAAAGCCGTAGACCGGAGCTTTAACTCTTGCGAGATCGTCTTTGCTCTCGGGGCTTGGCCCGTAGAAAACGAAGCCCGCTTTTAACTTGGGATTGTTTGTCGCATAACGAAACGTCTGGCCGCCGCCCCAGCAGAATCCCCCCACAGCAACCTTGCCGTTGGCCGCCGGCAGCTTCGACACGTATTCGGCGACTGCATTTAGATCGGTTGTAATCTGATCGGGTGGCAGCGAACCTATGGCCTGACGCACCGTGTCTGGTTTGAAAGCACTCGTCCCGCCCCCATCGGGCCCCATCCCCGAAAGCAGGTCGGGAGCGATCGCAATGTAACCCGCTTCCGCCAATTGATCTGTCAAACTCTGAACCCAATCAGTCAAACCGAATATTTCGTGAATCACTACCACAGCCGTCGCCTTCTGCTTTACCTCTGGATAGACGATGAAACTATTCACCTCGCGAGTGCCATTCTTAACCTTCACCCACTCCCCATGCCTCGGAGACTTCGCCAAACGTCCTTTGGCCCAATCCTGCATCTCTGAATCTCCCGCGGGGCCGGTCGATGAACCTGGCGCGGGATGGTGCTCCATGTGTTGCGCCGACGCGCAGCTTGGGAGTAGCAGGAGAACGCTAAACAAAACAAGGAGGGTGTTGACTGAGTGCGGCCTACTGAGTGATGGCTTACGCATCTTTGCCTCCGGTAAAGAAAGAATTTTGTTGCTTAGAAAGGGGAAAGCGATTCTAGCAAGGTGATCGTCGGCGCGGAAGTCCGACTAGGAATTGGTTTAACGATTGAATACTGCCAGAGCAGCGTCCTCATCAGCATAGTTAAACGTGTCCGGATCGATCTTTGCAGGGGGATTAGCTCGTTCCCATTCGATAGTTCGTCTCAAGGCTTCTTCGAAGATCAAGGTTTCGGAATACCCCAATTCCTTTCGAATCCTGCTTGAGTCAACTGAATACTGCTGACTGAAATCGAATACGTCGCGGCGCAGAGAGACAGGCAATTGCGCCCTTGGCAGAGCCACGACGTCACCTTTCCAACCAATGACGCGGGCTATCTCGTTCACCCATTCGGCCTCTGTCAAACTCACTGGATAGCAAACATTATAGGTGCGGCCAGCCGCGCGTTCATCCATTACCGCGAGAGCAATAGCAAAAGCAACGTCCTCAACGTAGCCGCGAGCCCACTGCCAGCTTGCATAAGCCTGGTCTAGCACAATAGCCGGACGAGCTTCGTCCATACGTTTGATGTAAGAGAACAAACGATGCTGGGCATCGCCTGGACCATGAGTGGCCGGCAACCGCAGAATTGTGGCAGGAAGTTCGGTATCCCCCATTACCGCTCGCTCGACTGCCGTCTTGTTGTAATCGAGGCCGGCGGTCGATAGCTGCTCGCGCAAGGGCGAATCTTCCGTTAGCGGAGTCGGGTCTACGGGCCCGGGTTCCGTTCGCCATAACCTGCCGAAGGCTCGGTAGACGTCACCGCTACTCACCACCACCACGCGCCGAGCGACCCCTTTGAATGCCCTTGCCCGCTCCGCATCCTCTTCCCTGAAGGGCACCATATCCAGCACCACTTCTGGTGAAATCTGCCGCAACTCATCGATATGATCCGGAAAATTCGCGAAGTCGCCGTGGACGTGCCTTACATTTTCGGGCAGGTTAGTCTCAGTGTTGCCTCGATGAAAGATTGTTACGTCGTGACCGTGAGCCGTTAGTTGTCGCACAACGTGCGGTCCTACAAAGTTTGTGCCTCCGAGAATTAGAATGCGCATGGCGGATCTTAAACCGTAAATCCCGAATCGTTAAATAAGAAGCGAAGGACTAACACGAGAGTTAAGCGTCTAACAAAGTGACGCCGGTCAATAAAGACTTGACTATCTGGTCATGCCCTAACTCTTTCTTCCTCGTCTCGGCGTGCTGTGAAGCTTGCTGAAGTTATCGCTGTTCCCCCAAAAAGGGGAGGCAAATCCCGATATTTGTTGCACTATTCTTGGGTTCTCATTACATCAACGTCTTACGCGGGAAGGCAGTAGGTCTTATGACTTTCTTCTCCTTACAATCGAAGTGAATCTCTTGTTCCCCCGACAGCAGTTTCATGAAAGAGCCGCGGTTCCTGGACCGTGCGCTCGCCCGACAACAAGGAAACGCAGGAGGGATTATGGGAGCCACTGCCATTAAGAATACGAATCAAACGCGGGAGTCTTTTGATAACGACGAGGAAACGAACCGAGCCATCCTTAACTCACTTCTCGCCGTGCTGAAAACGCGCGACGCCGATACTTACGATCACTCAAAACGTACCGTCAAGGTTAGCCTACTTCTCGGTCGGGAGTGCGGTCTTGATCTTAAGGAGATGCGTTCACTCGAGTTCGGCGCGTTGTTACATGACATTGGTAAAATCGGCGTCCCGGACAATGTCCTGCGCAAACCTGGAAAGCTGAATGACTTCGAGTGGGCAATCATGCGGCGTCACCCCGACTTCGGTGAGGAGATTCTGCGCGGTCTCAGCTGTTTTGCCGAGGCGAGGACCATCGTGGCTCAGCACCATGAGAAATGGGATGGTTCGGGTTACCCATTAGGTCTGCGCGGTGAAGAGATCGCCTTGAGTGCGCGCGTGCTTTTCGTAGCCGATGCCTTTGACGCCATGACTAGTGATCGCGTTTATCGCCTGGCGAGGTCATACGAAGAAGCCATCGCCGAATTAGATTCCTGCGCCGGTACTCAATTCGATTCGCGAGTGGTGGCCGCCTTCCATCGTTTTCCGCGAGAGGATTGGGAACGTCTAACTCGAAGAATTTAACCCTGACTCTGGTGAAATTTCGAAGGAATGTTTTCACGGCCCCATTTCAAAGTTCGACTCATCCAGACCAATTCGTCCAGAAAGTCTTTTGCCCTCTGTTCGTAGGCCGGATCCTGGAGTTTGCCTTGCTCATCGAACTTTTTTTGAATGGAGGGAAAATTCAAATCCGTGAATGTCACGGTCAGCCCTAACTCGCGGACCATTGGCACCATTGCTTCAATCACACGTGAGCCTCCCCAGGGGCCGGCCGAGACGCCCACGAACGCTACCGCTTTGTGGATGTATTCCTTAAGCAGCAGGTCTAACACAGCCTTCAAAGCACCGGGATAGCCATGGTTATACTCCGGAGAGACGATTACCAATCCATCCGCCTGAATGATTGCATCCCTCCATTCCGGAAAATGGTCCTTTATTGCCTGGCCATAATCGTCGTGCGGTAAAGAGAACTCACTGACATCAAACAAACGAGTTTCAATGTCCGCCCGTTTTTGCATCTCGCCAACTAGCCACTTCGCAGCGTGAATACTCCTTCGCTCCTTGCGATTGGTGCCTAGAAGCACCGGCAGATTTAGCTTGTCCACTATGTTTACCTCGATTGGATAGAACTACCTTCTGATATGGCTGTGCGGTGATCTGACGACGCAACGCCGCCACTCAACACAGAACCGTTTGCGGTAGCCAATGGATTCTGGCATTCAACTTAATGTCAACCAAGCAAGGATCGCCAACAACTAGCGAAACTTGTTGGCCGATTTTGTTTCGAATAGTGGGCCGTCTGAAACTAATTTTAAAGTACCGAATGAGTTGAATGCCAGCATCCATTGGCTACCGCAAACGGTTCTGTGAGTTGAGCGCCTAAATCTCGTTTTCTTTTTTTGCCTCAGCGCCGCTCCTCACCTGGATGGTATGCAGCCTCGAGATTAGCGCGGATATCCTTGAGAGTCAGCCACGCCGGTTTAAATTCGCCGCGGGCGTAGAGCTCGGCCTGATCCATGTAGTGACGATTGTCGGGGTTGCCGCTTGCCCCAAAGGTATGGACCGACAGGGCCCGCACCTTGGGCCCAAACTCGACAACGCTGACATAACTTCCACCCGCAACCCCATAGCGACGCTTCTGTCCTTGCTCCGGAGCTGCATACAAAGTAAATACAGCGCCGTCGTTTCCATTAACCCCGGCAACAGGCAAACTAAACCGGGCGTCCTGAAACTTCTCGCTCTTGCTCTCGTTCAGCCGCTGCAGCCTGCTGATTTCGCCCCATGCGACGCGCCAGGTGCCAAAGTCGCGCTCCAGGGTATCCAGCACATCGTTAAGGGCGGTCACCTGTTTTCCTGTTGTATCTCGATCCGTTGATCGGTCTCTGGAGATGCGGTCATGCCAGAGACTAAAAAGCGTCATGGCAACTGAATCGTTCGTGCTGCGTTGATTCCATCGAGCCAGCTCTTCATTTGCCTCAAGGAGCCGGCGGACCGCGTTCGTACCCGTTTCTTTTCCCCCTGATCCCAAATGCTCTTTGAGTGCGACCAATAACTGAGGCAAGCGGCTCTCCGCCCGCTTTACGCGAGTGTCAAACGCGACGCGCCGCCATTGCTCAAACGTGAAGGTGGGCGTGGAAGCGAGAATCTCTCGGGAGATTGCTCCACGTGGATTGTCTCCTTCCTGGACCATGTATTTCGGATAGTTTTTCGGATCGAGATTCCCCTCGCTAGTAAGCAGAAACGGTGTTGTATTGCAGTTTTGCATCCAGCCGGTCTTTGGATTTGTGAGCTGGGGTAGTTCCGCGATGGTGTGATAGCCCAGCCATTCCGTCGCTGGATCGCTTCCGTCTACAGGCTTGGTCCAATCGAAACGCGGATCGCGACGCGGGACAGCGCCGTTGTACAGATACCAGGTGTTTCCCTGGCGGTCGGCGTACATCACGTTGCCGAATAACATGTTGAGTGGGGTCATTGCTCGCTTAAGGGCGGCCAATGACTTGGCGTTGGTCATGTCGTACCACTCGCGGAGCCAGCCGTCAGATTCGAACTTAGCCATGCGTACGGTGAGGAGTTTGCCATCACTCGCGCCGAGGACGGGTCCGTGATGTGTTTTGCGCATCGTGAAGCGGCGGGTTTCTACGCCGGTGGCCGTCTTAACGAGAATCTCTTCCACGCGCTCTGTCGCCAGACGGTATCCATTCCCGTATTTGTAGGCGAGTGGGCGTGCCGGATCGTCGAAAGTTTCAACGTAAACGTCCTGCAGATCGGCTGCGTTGTCGGTGCTGACCCAACCGCCATTTTCGTTGTGGCCCACATAGGGAAGGGGAAACCCAAACCTTGTATAGCCGGTAAAATTCCAGCCTTGATCGCTGTGGACATGCGCTTCGTAAACCTGGCCCGGGCCGAAGAATGGCAGGTGAGGGTTAATGAAGAGCATGGCATGTCCACTCGCGCTTTTGGAGGGACCAATGACCCAGCCGTTGGATCCTACATGAGGCGTCAGATCGCTTTCGCCTTGCGCGGTTTTCAGACCGCCCTGGCGCAGGTTTCTATCTCGTGCAAAACCATTCTGGTAATAGTTGTAGCGGATGAATGCAAGGGTGTGCCACGGTTCAATCGACGTGAGTAGTCGCGGACGTACTTCTGGGTGACGCAGGAGGAAGTAGTTAAAACCCGCGGCGAAGCTATCGCAAAGCGCCCGCATATGTGGGTCTAGCCGGGCATACTCCTCTCTGGCGAGCCGAGGAATTTCGAGTGCATGGTTCAGTCGATCCTCATCGATC
>JAMQPH010000316.1 GCA_023717605.1 Pyrinomonadaceae bacterium | reverse complement strand
GGTTTCTGCCCTTCGAGGGTGCAGGCGCGGAGAGCACGTGGAAGCTGGACCTGCCGAACCCTCAGGACCACCCCGCCTTTGATTACGCGACCATCTCCGACGTGATTCTGCACATCCGCTACACAGCGCGGCAGGGTGTGGATGCGACAAAGGTGACAGCAGCGCTCGATGACCTGTTTCAGCAGGCAAACCAGCAGAACCTGACTCTGTTATTCAGCCTGCGTCACGATTTCCCGTCCGAGTGGTTGACATTTGTCTCAGGCACTGGCGACTTCGCGGCGACCATCCGCAAGGAGTACTTCCCGTATTTCACTCAGAGGAAATCGATCACGATCAACCGCCTCGAGCTCTACGCCTCAGACGTGAAGAAGCACCATGAGACAGGTGCGCCAGATGTGGCGACAGAAGACCTTGATGAGAAAAAGGAATTCCGAATAGTAGCCGCCGCCGACGGGCCAGGGCCAAACCAGGTGTTGGTGCGGAGCTCGGTGGCGCAGGTGTTTTTGGTTGTTCGCTACTCGCTTGATTGAAGCCGTTTCGAACCCCGCTCGATGTTCGCGACGAAACGCGCTCCAGAGCCGATTCGCTTGAGGAGTTCCAATGCCCGAACATAAGGACGGACCCGACAGCAGTTACCAGCCGTCTACAGACAATCGAGCAGGTACCGGCTCAAACTTCCCGAACAACGCCGGGTTGCCATCCATTTCACTGCCCAAGGGTGGCGGCGCAATCAGAGGGATGGGTGAGAAATTTGCGGCTAACCCGGTCACCGGCACAGGCTCGATGACAGTGCCGATTGCTACCAGCCCGGGCCGCTCGGGTTTCGGACCTCAGCTAACGCTCTCTTATGAGTCTGGCGCTGGTAATGGGCCGTTCGGATTTGGCTGGAATCTCGCGCTGCCGTCGATTACTCGCAAGACCGACAAGGGGATACCACGATACCTCGATGACGGAGAGTCAGATGTCTTCATCCTTTCCGGCGCTGAGGACCTTGTTCGGGTGTTGGAAGAAGATGGAGCTCCGCACGCAACTGTGCGAAAGGTTGATGGAGTAGATTATCGCGTCGAGCGCTACCGTCCGCGGATTGAGGGGTTGTTTTCTCGCATCGAGCGCTGGACCAATATAGAGTCAGGCGAAGCGCACTGGCACTCGATCTCGCAAGACAACAGCACCACCATCTACGGAAAGACGGCCGAAAGCCGGATCGTTGATCCTTCAGATGCCTTCCGGGTTTTCAGCTGGCTGATCTCGGAAACCCACGATGACAAGGGCAATGCTATTGTCTTTCAGTATCAAGCGGAGAACTCCGTTGGCATAGACACTTCACAGGTTCACGAGCGGAACCGGACTTCACTCGGCCGGGCTGCTTACCGATACCTTAAGCGCATAAAGTATGGCAACAGGGTCTCAAGGCTGGTTCAGCCAGACCTATCCGAAGCCAATTGGATGTTCGAAGTCGTCTTTGATTATGGCGAGCACGATGCCGATGCGCCGATGCCAAACGATCCGGGTGATTGGCTTGTTCGCAACGATCCATTTTCATCGTATCGTGCCGGATTCGAAATCAGAACTTATCGCTTATGCAGGCGCGTCCTGATGTTTCATCACTTTCCTGGCGAAGTGAATGTCGGTCAGGACTGCCTGGTTCGTTCCACGGATTTCGTCTATTCGCACGACGTGCGACCGGACAACCCGACGAATCCAATCTACTCGTTCATAGTCTCGGTCACGCAGAAGGGCTACCAGAGGACGGCTGGAGGATATGAAAGCAAGTCAATGCCGCCACTCGATTTCTCTTATTCGGACACGAGCGTGGACGAGGAGGTTCACCTGGTCGATGAAGCAAGCCTCGAGAACCTTCCCTTTGGTGCGGATGGCACTCAATACCAGTGGGTTGATCTGGATAGCGAAGGCTTGCCCGGCATTTTGAGTGAACAGGCGGATGCCTGGTTTTACAAACGCAATGTTAGCAGTCTCCCGCATGACGGTGAGGATCTTGTGGCGCGCTTCGAGCCAGTGGAATTGGTTCGAACGAAACCATCACTTGCCGATCTGAGCAGCGGTCAACAACTCATGGATCTGGCTGGTGAAGGACAGTTGTGTCTGGTGCAGTTTGGCGAGTTCATGTCGGGTTTCTACGAGCGCGACCAGACGGGCCATTGGCAGCAGTTTGTTCCTTTTGTGTCGAGACCGGAGATTGATTGGAATAGCCCCAACTTGAAATTCGTGGACCTCAACGGTGATGGCCACGCGGACG
>JAMQPH010000303.1 GCA_023717605.1 Pyrinomonadaceae bacterium | reverse complement strand
AATGCATAGTATTTTGGTGGCAGGACGACCTTATTAACAGACTTATCCACAGAAGCTGGGGAGAGGGTTTTGTGAACATTTTTCTTGACCTTTTTCACATGACAAGGACCTCACGAGTCACGGTTTCTAGCCCGATCGCGGCACGAGATGCACCGCACCGGCTTTGATCGCCGCCACAACCACTGAACCTGTTTCGAGACCAAGTTCTTCTCTAGCCCCTCTCGTAATCACCGCCCGCAGGGGTAAACCGCAATCGACCGTGACAGTCACCAATACGCCTTGCGGCAGCAACTCGGTCACCAGGCCAGACAGATGATTACGCGCGCTGGTGACACCGCTTCCCGCCTGCTCGAGCAAGACGTCTTCCGCGCGAATGCAGACGTAGACGGCCGAGCCTTTCACGTCCGCTCCTAAGCCCTTCAGCGTCATCCCGTTCACCGACACGGTCGCCAACCCATTGTCGTTCGCGACCACTTGACCCTGCACGACGGTCTCTATTCCGACGATCTGCGCAACCTCCGCATTGGCCGGCCTTGAGAACACCTCCTGCGGCGAACCAGTTTGAAGAATCGCTCCATTCAGCATCACCGCAATGACATCGCCCAAGGTCAAGGCTTCGGCCCAGTCGTGCGTGACGACTACCGCCGGAATTGCAAGCTGCTTGAGCAGTGTGCGCAGCTCGCCGCAGAGCTTCGCACGTGTCGGCGCATCCAAGGCCGAAAGGGGTTCATCGAGCAACAAGAGCTGAGGTCGTCTGGCGATCGCACGCGCAAGCGCCACACGTTGCTGTTGCCCACCCGACAACTGCGCCGGCTTGGCCTGTTCGAGCCCCTGAAGTTGCAACAAGGCGATCAGCTCACGGACACGCTCTCGTCGTGCCGCAGTCGGCAGATCGCTTAATCCATATTCAATGTTGCCGGCCACCGTATGCGTGGAAAAGAGCGCGTAGTCCTGCGGCATGTAACCAATCCGCCGCGCTTGCGGCGAGAGCCGAATGTTGGAGACCGCATCAACCCAGGTCGTCGAACCGAACTGAATCCGTCCCTCTTCCGGCCATTCCAATCCGGCAAGACAACGCAGCAGGGTCGTTTTCCCCGATCCTGATGGCCCGTAGAGAATCAAGACTCGCGGAGGATCCAGCGGGAGCCCCAGCTGTGCAACAGCCGTAAACCGACCGGGAAAGGTCTTGCGGCAATCAACCGTCAGCGCTGCGGCCATACAGCCCAGACCTTTCGATTCATCGCATAGACCAGCAGCAGCACACCATAGGAGACCGCAAGTAACAACAGCGCTGTCTTGGCGGCCCCGGCATAGTTGAGGGCCTGAACCTCATCATAAATATCGATCGAGACGGTGCGCGTCTCTCCCTCGATGTTGCCACCAACCATCAGCACGACACCGAACTCCCCCAATGTGTGTGCGAAACTCAGTACCGCTCCGGTGATAAGGCCTGCCGTCGACAGCGGAACAATCAGACGAATGAAGGTCTTGAGCTTCGACACCCCGAGCGTCCAAGAGGCTTCGATCAACCGACGATCGACTTGCTCAAAGGCTGCAGCAAATGGCTGCACGGCAAACGGTAGACTATAGAGAATCGACGCGAGGAGCAGACCTTCGAAGGTAAAGGGGAGCGGATGCCCGACCACGTCGCTGTAAAATCGACCGACTGGGCTGTGCGGACCGATGGCGACCAGAATATAAAAACCCAGCACCGTCGGAGGCAGAACGAGCGGAAGCGCGACAACCGACTCGACAATGAACTTCCAGCGCCATTTCGAAAAGGTGAGCCAATAGGCGATCGGCAGTCCGACGATGAGCAATACGGCAGCCGTCAGCAGTGCGAGCTTGAAGGTGACGGCAATCGCAATCCAGTTCATCGATTACCTCGGCGATGGAACGGCGAAGCCATAGCGTTTCATCACTGTCTGCCCCTCGGCACCCTGGATAAACGAGAGAAAGGCCTTCGCACTTTCTTGGTTCTTCCCACCCATGAGCATCACCGCGCCTTGTTCGATCGGTGGATGCACATCGGCAGGAATTTCCCAATAGCTGCCCGCTGCCTGCATCGGCGGTGCGAGCGCCAGCGACAATGCGATAATCCCGACGTCGGCCGCACCGGATTCGACAAACTGGGCAGCTTGAGAAATATTTTCTCCGAGCACCAGCTTGTCTTTGACCTGGTCATAGACCTTGAAATATTCCATTGCAGCCACAGCTGCCCTGCCATAGGGAGCATGTTTGGGATTGGCGATGGCAACCTTCTTAATCGTCGGTTCACGCAAGACCTCCAGCCCCTTGGAAATATCTAGGTGCGACCCCTTGGCGGCCCACAAGACGATCTGCCCGACAGCATACTGATAGAGCGAGCCTGGAACGGTCAGACCGGCTTCTTCCAATTTCCTGGGATACGCGATGTCGGCGGAAAAGTAGAGATCGAACGGCGCGCCGTTTTGAATTTGCGCAAAGAAATTGCCGGAGGATCCGAGCGTCAGCTTCACGTGATTGCCGGTTGTTTTTTCGTATTCAGCAATGATTTCCTTGAAGGCGAAATTCAAATCTGACGCCGCTGCAATCGTAATCTCATCAGCAACCGCAAGGTTCGCGCCTGTGACGACGAACAGACACAACGCGAGAATGACTCGAATCACAGGCTGACCTCCTTACACTCTGACTCTCATCTGAAGATAAAAATAATCCGTATCCTTGTTACCTCCGGCGGGTAAATCGGCGGACGCGGGGAGCCGATCAAAATAGGACCCCTTGAACCAATGATCGTACCCGACATCAAAGTCCAGGTTGTTGCTGAGAGCCCATTGCACGCGAAGTTCCAGATCATGCCCTAAATAGTTTCCTGCCCCTCCTGTAGAATCTTGTAATAGGCCACCCACGTACACCGCGTTCCCTTGCGCCAACCACCAGAACCGTTGCTTGACTTGCACGGTCCAATCTGGTGCCGGTTGGACAATCAGCCTCCAACCGGGAGAACTGATGTTGGACCGGAAAAATGGTCCAAAATTTCCCGTGGGCATCAAATCAAAACGACGGGCGCCGAACAGGGGATCAAAGTTTTCGTCCTGGCTTCCTCCTGGGGTGCGAGTGCCGCTGGCGTAGGTATACTGCGCCAACAAACGAGGAGTCCAAGGCAGATTAAACGTATACCCAACTTCAGCGTTTGGGTTATAGGCAAAATGATCGACGGTGCCTAAGTGTCCCGTTTGAATGGCCCCTTCG
>JAMQPH010000775.1 GCA_023717605.1 Pyrinomonadaceae bacterium | reverse complement strand
TCGCCGCCAGCATCGCTAACCAGGACGGTTTCATATTCCTTCCAGACTGTTTCCAGCCCGAGATTGTCATACACCCCGCCATCGGTGAGCACTGCCTGTGATGTGTAAGGTGGTGTCTGTAGATCAGTTCCCGTGCTTGGGGTAAACGTGAAGTCATCGAGGCTAAGCTTGAAGGGCGAGAGAACTGGGGGAAAGGCGGACGATGCCGCAACGGCCACTGCTATTGGGAGCTGCGGGTTTTTTACTTCGCCAACACGGTAGTCTCTCATATAGGGCTTTGAGAATCGCCACAGTACTGTTGATTGAACATTGGTAGCGTTAATAACGAAGCGAGGCCGCAGGGGGAAGTCTTGTAGCGTGCCGCCCGAAAACAGAACTCGGTCGTATGAGTTCGCTATTCGATACCCTGGACCTCCCGGTGAGAAAAGGCCTAACAGGACTGCCGATACATCAATCGTCTTGCTGGCCATTCTTGTGACGGGCTCGACAATTAGCTGGATGAGGTTTTGCGCTATTCCCAAAGCGTTGAACTCCAGCTTGGTCCAGTTGAGCGCCAGCACTCCTGCTGTTATGGAACCGCCAGACACGCTTGAAATCCGGTCCAGCTTGGGCAAATAGCCAAATTCGTTGAGTCGGCAGAAAGTGCCTAGGTGAAACAACATTGCGCGGTAGCCGCCTCCTGACAGACATAATCCGATGCCAGACCGCGGCTGGTCTGCCAAAGGATCAGCAGGAATACGAACAACTGGTTGAACTGCTTTTGGCATTGTCTCCTGTACAGTGTTCATCATTTTCGTTCCTAAGCGGTTTAGCGAATGACTAAGGTTCGCCTGGTTGGGGGCTTAAAGACGGTCCAGGTAAGACAAATACATTGTGCCGATCAAGAAGCTTTCTTCCTTCTTGATTTTCTTTGAAGGGCGGGCATTAAAAGAAACGACATGATCCGCCACTACCAGAAATTCGCGATTACCCAGTATCAATTAAGGGAATGAGATTTCGCGGCATGGTTCCACCTAGAAAAACACAGCGGTTGAGGACACGAGGAATGAGCGAGTTATATCACAGCATACTTCATGTTTGGAATTTCCCTGGGGTCACTTTGGGCATGGAGGGCACGTACTCGTGCCAAGAGGGCTGCATTTCGTCACCCCACGACAAGGGCAACACGCAATGGGCTGCTAAGAGGGTGACATGCCACAGTAAAAGTGATTCGGTGGCCCTTCCTTCGTTTTTGACACTCTTGGAAGCGAGGCCTATACTGCCGCTCGACCCCCCCAATTCCTTCAGGAGAGATTGGCATGTTCAAACACTCATGGACTGTTTTCCTCGTTGCACTCTTAGGATCAGCGACAATCAGCTTGGCGGGAGCTCATCCCAGGCGTCATCCACCAACACTCACGCCGCAAAACAGCGGCACGATCCAAGGGCTGATTGCGGTGAGTCCAGTGAACTCACGCGTGGTCTGGGCGAGCGGGCGCGGTGGCACGTTTGTGGTCACGACTGACGGCGGACAAACCTGGACGAGCGGTGTGGTGCCCGGAGCCGAGGCGCTGCAATTCCGCGATGTGCAGGGAGTGACCAAAGATGTTGCGTATCTGTTATCGATCGGGAGCGGCACAGATTCCCGAATCTACAAGACGGTTGATGGCGGTGCGACGTGGACGCTGCAGTTCCAGAACCAGGATCCTGCCGCGTTCTACGACTGCTTCGCATTTTGGACGCCCAAGCGTGGCATTACGCAGAGCGACTCTGTGAACGGGCGCTTTCCGGTGATCCGCACGACTGATGGGACGACCTGGCAGGACATTGGCGACAACCTGCCGCCGGCGCTCGCGGGAGAGTTTTCGTTCGCTTCGAGTGGCACATGCGTCGCGGCACAAGGCAAGAACAATGCGTGGATCGTAACCGGTGGCGCGTCTCCGTCGCGAGTCCTTGCTACAGAGGATGGGGGCGATACTTGGAACGCTTACAATTCGCCGCTGCGTGGATCGCCGAGCGCGGGCATATTCAGCGTGGCTTTCAGAAATGCTTGGCACGGAATCATTGGCGGCGGAGATCTCGACCCGTTGGCCCCGCCATTCGCTCAGACCGCGACGTCGAGCGATGGCGGCAAGACTTGGACCATCACCCCACAGCAGCCGAATATCGGAACGGTGTTCGGGTTGAGCTATGCAGGCGAGGTTGGCATAGGCGGTCGGCACGAAGGCGAGGACCACGATCAGTCCGATGCGAACCAGACAGTGGTGGTCACAGGTCCTGGAGGCGCGGCTTGGACGCCTGATGAAGGAAATACGTGGTTCACCTTGCCCGGAGTGACCAACTTCTGGGGCGTCGCGTTCGGAAGCCCGAAGACCGGTTGGTTGGTCGGAACCCAAGGACGCATTTTGAGGATTGACTTTTAGCGCGCAGTGATTTGAAAAAACTCGAGGAGAATCATCGGTGCACCTCGACATTGATCAAAATCGTGGTTTTGAAGCGAACGCCTTCCCTGCAGAGTGGGACGAAGACATCAGGAGAATCCAACTTTGCTCAGCTTGCGACTGCTGTCCATAGGCGCGTCGCTGTTGAGCAACGGGCCGGCGCGGTACTCTCGTTTTCGACCATTCATGTGTTCGGTGCTCCGATTTCGCCATCCAGAAATGCCGTCGTTGCGTGGAGCTTCTTCACGGCTTCAACGATGACGGGAGACTTCGCGGTCCATTCCTTTGCATTGCGGCTCCAGAACTGCATGGTGCCGCGATCAATTCGGCAAAGCATTCGGTAGCCGTCAAACTTCAGCTCATGGAGCCATTGCTCGCCTGAGGGCGGCTCCTTAACGAGCGTGTGTAACTTGAAGCAATACTTTGCCGCCGTGGCAACTTATTGCTTCCACAAGCCTCCGGCAAGTAATTGCTTCCAGTTCAAAAATAGTGCTAACTCGCAAATCTGAAGTTTTTGTTACCCATAAGACTGCCGCAACGGAAGGCCGATGGTTTCCAATAACGAACCGGCAAACGTATGGTTCCGATCACCGATCAAGGCACCACCCATTCTCCTATTGAGTATTTCATCCGAGGTCACCAAAGCAGTTGAATGCTCCCACCGCAATCTATTGCCAGCCCGCGTTTCTCGTCGATTAAGGTGGCCCAGAATCTTACATAGCCAAAATAGCCGGGTCTCGGCATACGGCTCTTGAAAAGTGTCATCGTGGGATGTTTCCCCTCGGCGTGCAGTCGAGTCATTCACTTTTCTACGGGACTGTTGACAAGGGGCTATCCGAGTTTTAGCATATGCATAAGATTGCGGATTTGCAATCGTGCATATATGCGAGTACCGGCACTATCCAACTGGAGCTTTGTTTGAACGACCGGCTTTACAAAATAGGGCAACGCGTAGACAAGTGGTGCGTCGTGTGCGACGAGAAACGAGGTCACGTCGTTGCCTCCGTGAGTGTCAAAGGTCACGCGACGAGAGTGAGTTGCCCGATTTGCGGAACGCGAGGGCCCTTCAAAAACAGCACCAGCTCCTCCGCTGGGGCCGGGTCCGGTAAAGAGGCTCAACCTTACGACTGGACTCACACCTACCGGGTTAGGCAGCTGATCAATCACCCGTCGTACGGACTGGGCGAGGTCGTCGCGCTTATCGAGCCGAAGAAGATGGACGTACTTTTCTCGGATCGTATCCGTAGATTAATTCACTCCCGGCTCTAGGGCACGAACCGCGCCAGTGGCAAAGGGGCAATGATGGCATTGATCACCGCAAACCAGGGAGAGTCGATCGGCGTTGCGCAGATTCAAGCGCCGGATGATCCACGAAGGGATCGTCCATGACGTCGTTTCTATCTGTCCTCGCCCGGAATTCGTCGGCGAACAATGCCGCCGGGCCAGAAAGCGAAGCTGAAGTCGAAGCAGGCGCAGAAGCGGAGAAGGAAAATGCAAGAATGAACGGAGAGTCAGGATGAGACAGCAACTCAGCAACTTCAAAGCAGAATTCTTCAAGGCATTGGCCCACCCCTTGAGAATCTCCATCCTCGACGCTTTGCGTGAGGGCGAGCTCACAGTCAACGAGATCAGCCAGCGGTTCGCCGTCGAGCCTGCTAATGCTTCGCAGCAGCTCGCGGTGCTGCGCAACCGGAATATCGTGGTGACTCGCAAAGAAGGCGCCAACGTCTATTACTCCGTAACCGACAAAAGCATATTCAAGTTGCTCGATGCGGCCAAGGAGATCTTCAATCACCACCTGATCGGCGTCCGCAGCATGCTGGAGGAGATTCACGCGACCCCATCCGCTAAAGCCGTGCGCCGGTAGTTCGGGCTAGGCGGATCCATGGGGAGGGCTTACTTCCGCCGGCATAACTTGAGCATTTGAAGGAGTACCAATGACCAGTGGATGCGCTCACAAACAGGCGAGAGGGATGATCGAGATGCTTACCGGAGGAAGAAGATGAGTTCCGTGAAGCAAATCGGGAGCTCAGACGTGCTCATTGACACGCACCAGCTGGAGGTTCTTTGCGAACGATTGCTCCACCAGCAGCCTCAGTCTCAGCCGCTGCTGAAGCGGCTACTGGCAGGGTCTCACCGAGCTTTCGCCCCTGTTCACGACGGGCGCTGCTCGGCGTGCAACGTGACAATCGCCACCGCGCGAATCCAACAGGCGAAAGCCGGCGAGTTTATAAATTGCGCAAACTGCATTGTGTTCCTTTACTACGATCCGCTTTAGTTGAGTCGTGGGCGGCAGGTTGAGCGATTGGCTTAGAACTGAGGAGAGGAGTTAGCGTTCGGAGATGAAGCAGAAACTCGCGCCCGGACTCAGGGTCGCAAAATCCAGGATCGACGGCTTGGGATGTTTCGCCGCTATCTACTTCTGCCAGAACCAGAAGATCGCCGAGTTCGTGGGAGAAAGAATTGCCCTCGCAGAGGCTGAGCGCAGACGAAGCGCGCCGGGCAAGAAATGCATCTGCGACGTCGACCCCGAATGGTCCATTGACGGAAGCTGTGGCGGCAATGGCACTCAGTACATCAATCACTCGTGCGAACCGAACTCCTACCTGATCATTTCACACGGGCATGTCTTTCTTCACGCGCTCAGAGAGATGGCTCCGGGCGAAGAGATCACCATAGACTACCTGTTCGAACTGGCTTTGGAACGGACGCAGTGTAACTGCCAGGCGGCCTCATGCGTGAAAAAGATCGGCCTCGGGATAACAAGTGAAGATGAATTGAGTGCACGTGCTCGCCCGCCCATCAATCGTCCCACTTCGCGCCGTCCGGGAGGCTGTTCTTGAAGGCAAAAGAACTCTCGTTGTTAGTCGTCCATAGAGATAAGGCGACGCGACAACTAATGGCGACCTATCTTTGTGAGACGTACGAGTGCGTGACCGACGCCGCACCGGAAGATGTCGACGAGCTACTCGCGCAGAAATCTTTCGACCTGATGATCGTTCCAAAAGTTATCGCCGGCTCTCCCGAAGAGAAAGCGCGCGCGAGCGCGCCGGGAACACTGCCTGCCTTAGCGGCCGTGATTAAATCGAGCGCTACGGGCAACCGATACGAACTTAGGTTGATGAATCGGGATGCAGCAGGGTGCATCCCAAATCCGTTTGAGCTTGTGTTACTTCGGGCGCTGATTGAACGCGCGGAGTTGGGCTTTAGAATCTTGTCAATCGAGAATGGGCCAAGGACTTAATCTGCGGAAAGGGTAGTAGTTTTAACGCTCCTCTGGGGAGGCGGTTGTGAAAGTTAAGGCGCTGTCGTTGCTAATCGTCGATAAGGACCAGACTATGCGACAAGTGCTGGCATCGATTGTTAGTGACAGATACAGATCTGTGACGGCTGCAGCACCGGAGGAAGTAGGGCGTCTGCTCGCTTTGGAGTCTTTTGACATGATGATAGCGCCCAGAATCCGAGCCAACTCTCCCGAAGAGGAGGATGGCGATTCAAGGGCAGCAGAACGTGCCACGGGATTCGCGGTTATAAGATCCGGTGTGACCGGTAAGATATACGAGTTCAGGTCGATAAATCAGGAGGCGTCAAGCTGCGTGACTAGTCGATTCGAACGCGCCTTGCTTCAGGTGGCGATCGAAAATTCGGAATTCTTTCTCAGGCAGATCAAACGAATTAAGGAAAATGACGCTGTGTTTTGAACGACGAAGGCAGCTTGACGCAGAGACGGATCAACAAGAGCTCTGGCGGTCTTCTTTATGGTGTTTGCTGGGCTCCCGGAATGGAACCCTTGACAT
>JAMQPH010000282.1 GCA_023717605.1 Pyrinomonadaceae bacterium | reverse complement strand
GGAATTAAAAAAGGCAAAGGCCGTCGTTGCCGAAGAGCACAATGAGGTCGTCGCTGTCGGCGGACTGCACATTCTCGGCACCGAACGCCACGAATCACGCCGCATCGACAATCAGTTGCGCGGACGTGCCGGACGCCAGGGCGACCCCGGCTCGTCCCGATTCTTCCTTTCGCTGGAAGACGACCTGATGCGCATCTTCGCGGGCGACAAGGTGAAAGCCCTGATGCAACGCTTGGGAATGGAACAGGGTGTGGCCATCGAGTCGAAGATGGTTTCGAAACGCATTGCCTCAGCGCAGAAGTCGGTTGAGGGCCGCAACTTCGAGCAACGCAAACACCTGCTGGAATACGACGACGTCATGAACAAGCAGCGCGAGACGATTTACGGTCTGCGCCGGCAATTGATGGAAGAACCCGATCAACGCGATTACCTGTTGGGGGATCCGCCGAAGGCGGGAGTCGCCTATGACCTGCTGTCCGATCTGACGAAGCAATATCTAAATCCTGATGTTTCCCCGGACGACTGGGATGTAGACAGCTACAAGCTTCAGATCAAAACTATTTACGATCTCGATGCTGATGCCGAGAAGATTGAAGTCCAGGAGATGGCGTCGCCGGAAGTGGCGGATGCCATTTGGGAAAAGCTCAAGGTTAAGTACGCCAAGAAAGAGGAGCAGATTGGCGTGGAAGCGATGCGTACTTACGAACGCATCATCATGCTCAACATTATTGATGCGCAGTGGAAAGACCACTTGCTTTCGCTCGATCACCTGAAGCAGGGCATTGGTCTGGTTGGCTATGGTCAAAAGGATCCGCTGGTTGAGTACAAGAAGCAGAGCTTTGACCTATTCCAGGAGATGCTCGACCGAATCGATACCAGCACAATCCGTTCGCTCTTCAATCTTCAGGTAGTCGCTGAGGAGCCTCCTGAGGCACTGCGCCAACGCCGAATGCCACGTCGCTCGACAACGTTAACGTTCACTGGTCCCAACCAGGGCGCGGCTGCCGCAGGCGAGGAAGCCGGTAAAACGAAGACAGTGGTGCGTGATCAACCAAAGGTCGGCCGCAACGAACCCTGCCCCTGTGTCTCCGGGAAAAAATACAAGAAGTGTCACGGAGCAGCGATTTAGGTTGAGGCTGGTTGAATAGGAGAAGCCAGATGCGCATGCCGCATTCCGCCAGCGCGTTCGTTCTCGGGTCGTTTCTTCTTTCTTTCTCTTTTCTGGCCATAGGATCGGGAGTCCGCGCACAGGAACACTTGCAGGATAGCGCAATCAACACCGATACAGCGCGCGCCATTGAGACCTACCACCAGGGCAATTTTCCAGTCGCCATCAATCGGTTACGAACCATAGTCGAAAAGCGTCCGGACGACGCAGACGCCTGGTACTATCTTGGGCTGGCGTTGAACAGCCAGGGCTTCATAGGGAATTCACGGCCGGCATTTGAGCAGTGTGTAAGATTGCGCCCAGACTCTGCCGACGCTCATGCGAAACTGGCGTTCGCATTAGTTTTCGCCGACCAACCGAAGAAAGCCCTGGCAACTGCTCAGCGCGCTCTGGAACTGGGCGATCACAGTCCGGAGTCTCACTATGCGATCGCCGAAGCAAGCCTCAGGGCCGGGGATAACTTGAAGGCCGCGGAAGAATCTGAAACCACGCTTAGGATCGATCCGAATTTCACGTTCGCATTGATTACCAGGAGCTTAGCCCACTATCACCTTAAACAGTACTCAGAGGCGGCCGCGAGTATGGAGCAGTTTCTCGCCGTCAGTCCCGATGACATGGATTCAGAGAGCTGGCGCGGCCAGTTAGAAGAATTTCGCCGGCTTGTTTATTCAGCCTCAAATCCCGGCCCGGCGATCTTCACAGCTACGGAGGTAACCACGAAAGCCCGTGTCTTAGCCAAACGAGAGCCGCAGTATTCGGAACCAGCGCGAAAGGCAGGAGTCACGGGCAAGGTTGTGCTGCGCGCAGTGTTTTCTGACGAGGGCGAAGTGAAACACATCGTGATCATAAGGGCACTGGGCTATGGACTCACTACCCAGTCTGTCAGGGCCGCTCGCCAAATACGGTTCACTCCCGCAATGATGGACGGCCGACCCGTTTCCGTGTCCCTTCAGCTAGAATACAATTTCAATCTGTATTAACCCCTGGATCCTTTTCGAAGTATTTAGAGTAAACTCGGGCACCGGATCGAGCAGCACGACACTACTTCGAAATGAGTACCACCACCTCAACTAACCCAGTAGTACAAGCAATCGTCAGCGGCAGTGCTCCCCAACCGGCGCGGTTAGCAGCCGCCAGTGGATTGTTGCCGCTGCCCCAGGCGGATCTGCTCGAAGTGCTGGTGGCGTTGCGCGAGTCTGACGACGCCGAGATTGCCGAAGCTGCCACCTCCACTCTGGCTTCACAGGAGAATGAGGACCTCCTAACTGCCGCAAAAGCGGCGGACACTTCAGCGGCGGTACTCGGGTTTCTGGGAACTATGACCAGCAACCGCGATGTGCACGAAGCGGTGATTCAAAACAGCAACACACCGGATACAGCTATTGCAAAGATTGCGGGCATCGTTGCCGATGGCTCACTACTGGAATTGATTGCTATCAATCAGCAGCGCCTGGTGCGCATGCCCGCAATCATCGATGCCATTCTGGAAAACCCGGCGCGGTCAGTGGAAGCGGAACGACGGGCTCGCGAAACCAAGCAGGAGTTTTTCGAGAAAGAACGCGGCGCTCGCCAGATTGCCGACGAACTGAGAGCGCAAGGTAAGACTGCGGCGGCGGAGTTTTTTGAAACAGCCGATCTCGGTACGGCAACCGGCGAGCTGAGTCTTGAAGATGCCTGGCTGATTGCCCAACACATCGAAGTCTCAGATGCCGACCTCGATGATTCATGGCTGCCCATGGAGCGCTATGAAGAACTGTCGCCTGAGACTGCCGCAGAACACGCCGCCGCCGTACAGCGGGTCATTGAGAGCGAGCGCCTGGAGTCGGGATTCGAAGTCAAACCCGAGCGCATCGCGCTGATCCGGCGACTCATGAATATGAACGCCAAAGACCGCATGAAGATGGCCCGAAAAGGCGACCGCGAGGCCCGCAGCATTTTGATTCGCGATACTAACCGCGTGGTTGCGGCGGCCGTCATCAACAACCCGCGCATCACGGATCATGAGATCGAAAACATTGCTTCCATGCGCACCGTTTCGGACGAGGTTCTGCGCTTGATCGCTATGAACCGGGCCTGGGCGCGTTCTTATACGATCATTCTCAATCTGTGTCGCAACCCGCGCACACCAATTCCTACATCCATTAGCATCCTTCCCCGCATTCGCACTAAAGACCTGCAGCATATCTCGCTAAGCCGAAACATCTCTGAAGCCGTCCGCCGCCAGGCCCTCCGCCTGGCGCAGGCGCGCTCGGGCGAATGAGGTGGCAGTGAGTGTGTTCATCCCAAATCGGCTTGCGGAAGTCTGGAGGTCAGGAAAAGGCTATGCCTTGCCGGAAGGCATCCAACTTGAATTCGAGGCTATGCCTCTATGGAGTCCGACGGAGGCATAGCCTCAGTAAGAATGGAGTGGTCGACGGTAAGGCAGAGCCTTACCGCACTGGGGGAGGCGAAGCCGCACAAGCGTCGATGTGGGCCAGACTGCAGGACTATTTGGAATGGGGATGGAAGCCGAGGAGGTGAGGAACCTAAGAAGCGGCTAAGCAACCAAAGCGGAGCGGGGAGTGTATGTCTCGGAGATGATGGCCTCGGCGCCGGCGACATCCAGAGGCTTGGAGAAGAAGAAGCCCTGACCGTTCTGACAGTTGAGGCTGCGCAGCAAGGTTAGCTGTTCCTGGGTCTCCACCCCTTCCGCAACCACATCCATTCCCAAATTTTCCGCCAGCATCAGGATGGTGCGCACGATCTCCATATTCTCCTTGTCCATGCAGTTAACGAAGGAGCGATCGATTTTCAATGTATCGATCGGGAAGCGATGCAGATAAGTCAGAGACGAATAACCAGTGCCGAAGTCGTCGATGCTTAATCTAACTCCCAGAGCGCGCAGTTGGAAAAGCATCGCCGCAGCAGATTCGAAATCGTCCATCACCATGCTTTCAGTGATTTCCAGTTTCAGGTATGCCGGATCGACTCCTGTCTCAGTGAGGATATCTCTGATCTGATCGATTAGCTCCGGTTGCGTAAACTGTCTCGCCGAAAGATTAACCGTCATGTACAACGGCTTGTCGGCTGGAAACTTCTCTTGCCAACGCTGAATCTGGAAGCAAGCTTCTCGCAGTACCCATTGACCAATCTGCACAATTTGTCCACCCTCTTCGGCGACAGGAATGAAATCCAGAGGAGAGATCAAACCGCGCACCGGATGCTGCCAACGCACCAAAGCTTCGAAGCCGCAGAGCCGGAAATCATCAAGCGCCACGATGGGCTGATAGTGGATAAAGAACTCCTGGCGGTCCTGGGCCATACGAAGATCGGTTTCGATCTGCAGAAGGTTGAGAGCGTGATCGTGCATCTCTTCGTCGAACATCTCA
>JAMQPH010000209.1 GCA_023717605.1 Pyrinomonadaceae bacterium | reverse complement strand
TGCGTTGCAGGAATTGACAGCTTGACGATCTGCCCTTGGCGAAAGACGCTAATCACCAGATTGTCTCCTGGTTTGAGCCTGCCGATACTGGCAGAGATCTCATCGTAGCTGCCGCTCTGGTCCACCGGAACCTCATTCACTCTCAGAATAATATCTCCGCCGAGAATGAATTCCTCCCCTTCGACATTCGCTCGCAAGGTCCCGGCATGTATTCCCCAACGCCACGCAATCGACCCTTCCGCGACCCGCTGAACAAGCACGCCCGCTGGTTGCGGCAGATTGAGTGCCCTTGCAAGATCGCTGTCGACGAGCAGACCTTCAATACCGGACCAGAACGGTTTCTGTTCAATCAAAAGCCTTCGAGCGGTGTTTGAGGTCGCGGCAAAAGCCAATCCCTCCGAGCCTCCAGACCTGCTCATGATGTTGCTGACAATTCCCATGACCTCGCCGTCCAAACTAAATACGGAACTGCCGGAGTTGCCGCTGTTGACGGCTGCGTCGGTTTGCAAGAATTCAACCGCTGTCGTGTTTTCACTTCTCTTGTTCAGTGCGTGACGTCCGCTGACATGCCCTGCTGTCAACGTACGACTGAGACCATAGGGAGCTCCGACCACAAATATCTGATCTCCCACGTCTAACTTGTCGGAATCCCCAAGTGCCGCGGCCACGACATTCACAGGGTTGCGCTCGAGCTGCAGCAATGCGACATCGGCGGAAAAGGCTGAACCCATGACGCGTGCGGGAATCAGCTCACCGCGCGAGAACTCAACCACTGTTCTGTCTGCCGACTGGACCAGGTGTGCGGCGGTGAGCACTTTGCCGTCATTGGAAATTAGAACTCCCGATCCTAGACCGTTCAAACTCACCATTCCTTGCTGAGGAAAAGGCGCCAGTCCCTTCTGTTCCGTCCTTACGATTACTACTGCTTGCTCCACTCTTCGAAATGCGTCACGAAGCTGTTGGGCATCGCTTTCTGTCCCCAGCCCCCAGAAGGAGAGAATGATCAGTGAAAGTGTTACTCGGACCTTTCCAAACACTGCGTTGGTCCGTTCGATTTGGCGACGCCGATGCAGTTCAGCTATCCAACCTTTTACCGTCCGTACCATTTCACGCGTGCTCTGCTTGCCCGTCATCTCATCCTGGCCCTGCTGCTCAGTCAGAACTTCGTCCTTACCTCGCTTTATGATCTTTATGGAGTTCATGACGCCAACACCTCATTCATGAGTAATTATGGCAAATCATTTGTTTTCTGCGTGGTGCCAGTGTCTATGCCGGCGCTCTCCCAGTAAGCTACGGCGTCTGCTTCAGCGACAGCCGTTTCCAAACGCGTGCGGGCACGGTCTAGTTCATCGAGTTGGGCACGTACGCGTGTCCTTGCAATCTCCAGTTGCCTCCGCCGTTGTTCTCGCAGTAGTTCCGGACGCGTACTGCCGACACCAGCCAGGCTACGCTCGATATTTTCTGGTTTCAGATCTTCTTCGAGTTGTTCGTTGCGCGCCTGCATTTCCGCCTTCATAACTTGTACTTCGCTCAATTGCACACGGAGGTTAGCTGCGATTTCCTGAGCGCTGGTTTGCGCCGGCGTAGTTGTTGCAAAGAGACCACTCAGCAACAGAGTGGCAGGGATTCGATTCAAAAGTCTTTTCATTCCACCCTCCTTACTGCATCTTCTCGCGCTACAAAATCCTCATCCGACGTTCCGGAGGGAGCAAGATGCTAGACACAACTGGCAATACAAAAACCTTGCCACAGCGCCTGCTTATTGCGGTGCTGATGAATTGTTTGAAAATGGGGCGGATATGATGGCGGTTGAAACTTGCTTTAACGAACTGTTGGTGAGATGTGACCGTATACGGCCACCTGACGAAGCGTGGTCGCCTGTCCAGCGCTTTCGTAGCAGGAGGAATGTGATGTAGTGCGTGACCAAGAGAGCTGGAACCCAAAACGCGGGTATCCAATACGCAGGGCCCATGTACGGCGATGCATCGGAGGCGGTTGCCAGCGCGATTGCTACCAGCAAATCCAATGTTCCTTCAACGTTGAAGATCCAGACCAGCGCCTTAGCTGCTTGGAAGTTTCTGGTTACAACAAAAACCGCCGCTAGCGCGAGCACTGCGGCAAGCAAGTCGCCGAACGCTGCTGGATATGCGAATTGTGGAGGAATGCCGGCGTAGGTCGCCCCTGGCGCAAGAAACATGAGGCCGAGGTGTCTGAATGAGTGCAGAAGAAGAATCGGGACGACTACAGTCTGAGGCTTCGAGGCGTGGAGTCTTGGTATAAGGTAAAGCCTGGCAGCAACCCAGAGTATGAGCGTGCTGAACAGAAGATTTACCGTCAGAGTGCTCATGTTGCCCTAACTGAGATTCCCTCTGATGGAACCGCTATCACCTCATCGGGGAGTAACCTGGAAGGAGAACGTCTCTTGGCTCTGGCCTTGGCTGCATGACGAAGTGCACGCTTGGCCAAGCGGTATTCGAGCCCGTCAAATACCGCCTCGAGTACCCTGGATATGTTGATCGTGACCGCGTCGAAAATTGTAAATGCCATATGAGCCTTACTGTTATTCTCGTCCTCCGAAGGATCGCCCGCAAAAGAACCGCAGACGAACAATCAGGTATCGAGTTCTGGTAAGGAGTCAATACAACTTGCTTGCCACACCAGAGGATTAGATTCCTCACCGGAATTGGCTCGTTACAGCTGAATTTCTTGAAATGCTGGAAGCGCGGTGATGATATGTGGCCACCACCTGACGAACTGTGGTCACGGTTGAGGGCGACTGATTCCGAGTTTGCGCATCCGGTGATTGAGAGTGGTGCGATTGAGGCCGAGACGTGTGGCTGCACCTGTGGGACCGCCAATCACCCAACTCGTCTCGCCTAAAACACGAAGAATGTGGGCGCGCTCGACCGCTTCGAGTGAGGTCGATCCGTTAGTATGATTTGCCACTTTAGTCGACTGCTTCAACTCGGTGAGGGGTATTTCCAGACTGGAGCCGCGCGATAGGATCACCGCTCGCTCGACGAGGTTCTGTAACTCCCGGATGTTGCCCGGCCAGTGGTAGTTCGTCAACACGGACATGGTTTCTTTGGGAACGGTCTCAATCGATTTCTTCATCCGTTGAGCAAATTTCTGCGCGAAGAAGTTTACTAGCAGAGAAATATCTTCGGGGCGCTCGCGCAGTGGCGGCACGGTAATGGGAAAGACGTTCAGGCGATAGTAAAGGTCGCTGCGAAACTTCTTTTCAGCCACCAGTTCGGTCAGGTCGCTATTAGTAGCTGCTACCACGCGGACATCCACACGAAGAGTACGTGAGCTGCCTAAGCGTTCGAATTCCTGTTCCTGAAGTACACGAAGCAGTTTCGATTGTAGCTCGAGCGGGATGTCCTCAACCTCGTCAAGAAAGATTGTGCCCTGGTTAGCAAGTTCAAATCGTCCGATGCGTCGATCAATTGCCCCGGTAAAGGCGCCCTTCTCATGACCGAAGAACTCGCTCTCCAGCAATCCGGTCGGAATAGCCGCGCAATTCACCTTGACTAGAGTGCGTTCGCGGCGTTGGCTCAAATTGTGGATGGCGTGGGCGATGAGTTCTTTACCCGTGCCGGTTTCACCGTAAATCAACACAGTTGAGTCAGTAGTTGCGACCGTCTCTACATCCTGCAGGACACGCTTGAGGACCAGACTATGACCAACAATCTCCTCGAAGTTGTATTCAGTGCGAATCTCCTCTTCGAGGTAAAGCTTTTCCTCTTTCAATCGGTTTTTGAGCGCATCAATCTCGCGAAACGCCAGCGCGTTCTCTACAGCAATTGCGACTTGCCTTCCTACCTGGTCGAGCAAGTCGATGTCGTCGTTAGTAAACGCATTCTCTCGTAAGCTCGCAACACCCAGAACGCCGAGCGCGCGTTCATGCGATATGAGAGGCACGGTGCAGCCGGATTTGAGGCTGGCACGTTTCCCTACCGGATCTGCCGAATGGTCCAAGCCGCTCATGACGGGTTGGCGGGTGGTAAAAGCGAGTCCAGCGGGTGTGCCTTCCAGATCAATAGTCTCATCCTCAATGAAGAACCCCTCGTCTGCAGGGTACTCTAAAGCCGTGACGCGCAGCTTGTTGGTTGCGGGATCATGGAGTGCAAGACCAGCTACATCGTGAGGCATCACGCGCCTGAGGCAGGCAGAGATGGCTGAGATGAGTTCTTGCAGATTGAGATTCGAGACCAGCGTGTTGTTTATCTCCAATAATAGTTGTGAGCGATCGCGCTCGCGGGCCAGTCTGTGTTGTTGACACTGGGCCTCGACGGCCACTGCTATCTGGGCAGCCACCAGTTTCGCAAATTCAAGGTCGAGTTGGTCATAAGCGCCTGCCTTCTCGCTCCAAAAGGTTACGACGCCCAATTGCTGGTGCGCGGTAGTCAAAGGGAAGGTGCAAACTGATTTGACCGGATCCTTTATCAGGGTTTTCGCGACTGGAAAGCGGTCTTCCAATGTGAGATCCCGAACGATCATAGGTTCCTGGTTCTGCCAGACCCAGCCGGCGATTGAACCCTCCATCGGGATCTCAACGGGTGACGGCCATTCCGTTGGCTCGCAGGTTTCCAGCAGATGCAACCGCATCACGTTTCTAGCGCCGTCGTGGAATATCACGCCCAGATGGCTAAAGTCGAAAAGAGTCCGAAGGCGGCAAGCAAGGTCATGGAATAGTCCAGACAGGTCTCGATGTGAGGCTATGGCTTTCGAGAGTTCAAGCAGAGTTAGATACTTCTTAGTTTGTTCGTCGGCTACAGCGACCTGACCGGTATTGGAGTTCACGCTTCCTTCTCCGAATAGAGCGTCGACCTCGTTTAGTTTCTGCCGAACCCGATTTCCAAGCTTGGGAAAGAGAATACTTCACCGAGTATGTTCCAGCAAACGACCCGCAATTCTTCAGCAGAATGGTTCGTAAAGCTGACGAAATACTGCCACCTGGCGGACTGCGGTCACTGCT
>JAMQPH010000182.1 GCA_023717605.1 Pyrinomonadaceae bacterium | reverse complement strand
CAGAGCCTCGCTATGAGCAACTAGCTACAGAGGACGTCAGTGAAATTGGCGTCAGGGCTCTTACTGTGGAGGTACGGGAATTTGCAGTCAGGAAGGGTTCATTTTCCATTTTCCACTTCTCATTGGCTGAGAAACGTAACTGCGTCAGCCTACCGATTTCTTCTCTTGGCAACCAGTCTATTGGCTTTTGCCTTCAGTGCCCGGGCATAGGTCGAGCCATTCGCTGAAAAGACACTCTTCGACCATGACGTTCTTAACAGCCGGCCCGTTACATTATTCCTTTCAAATTGGAAAACATACATTTCGCGCTCCGAGGGCACGTAGAGCACGAGTCGGTGGCGGGAAATGCGACCCTTTGTTTCGATCCCGGTAAAGAGAACTTCATCGTAGTCGTCAGCGTCAGCATCAATCGTTTCCGCAGTCCAATCACCATTGCGGAAGTTCCTGGTGTCAAGCGGACCCCGGGCTGAAACGCGAAATGCTCCTCTCCGTTTCTCCATTATCAGGAAACGAGCGGCGCCGACAATGCGTTCGTCTTGAATTGCGGACACTGCCGCTCCGGATGCTGTCTGAAATATTTGTACGTCACCGACGTAACCTTGAGATCCGCTGGCGGCGATCCTGCGCGCCCGCTCGAGCGTCAGCGATGGAGTCATGGCGTCAGAGAAGACGGCAACCGTGCTGTTAGCGTCGGCGCTCAAGCGTCCCCTTGTTTCACCGAGCACGATCCGGCTCGGAACTGCCGCGCCGGCTGTTAATTGGGCTGCGACGGAAGACTCCTCTACAGACTTGGTGGCGGTTTCACCGCTATTTCCCCAGACAAAGAGCAGGGCACCGAGGAAGACAACCGTGGCTAGCGGCGCCGCCAGGCGAAAGACTATGCTACTTCGTTGGGCAAGGACCGCCATTGTGGAGGAGAGTGGATCGGATTCCGGCCGGGGCTCTGGCCGCACCAAACTCTTCTCCAAAATAGCTCGCGCAGCCGCCGCGGTCCGAGGTCGGTTTTCCGGACGCTTGGCCAGCAAAGTGTGCACCGCAAGCGCAAGTTGTTTGGGAAGGTCCTGCCGCAGCTGCGGCAAGGGTGGTGGAGGAGCCGTGGCTTGTTTCACTAACACCGCCGAAGGCAAGGGATCTATAAAGGGCGGGCGGCCTGCCAACATCTCGTAGAGCACAACTCCCAGACTGTAGAGATCGCTGCGTGCGCCAACGCGCTGGCCGAGACACTGCTCGGGTGACATGTACCGCGGGGTGCCCACTAACTGACCTGAACCGGTCGACGCGTGTGTTGCTGTTGATTCCGCCGAAGTTACCAGAACTTTTGCTACTCCGAAGTCCAGCACACAAACCCCTCGTTCATTGAGCATGATATTCGAAGGTTTGAGGTCCCGGTGGATGATGCCAAGCTGATGTGCCTCTTCCAGCACGTCACAAATCTGTACGGCAATCTTCACCGCCCGTTCCGCGGAGAACCGACCGTCGCGAACCAATGCTTCCGAAAGCGTCGTGCCTTCGACAAACTCCATGATGATGAAATGACGGCCATCGGGCAGATGCCCGGCGTCAAAAATCATCGCCGCGTGTCGATGGCGCAGTTTGGCCATCGTCCGGGCTTCCCGCAGGAAGCGGTCGGCCACGTCTCGGTCGGAGGCAAACTCCTGTTTGATAATCTTGACGGCTACCGGACGTTCGAGTCCCAGGTGTGTTGCGCGATAAACCGTGCCCATGCCGCCTCGTCCGATCTCACATTCGATTCGGAATCTGCCGGCGATGAATTGAGGGACGTCCATACCTGACCTCTTTCGGGATAAAGGTCGCTCGAAGCGATCTCTTGGGCGAGGAGATTAGCGCACTCGTGCTGAAATGGGCACTTATTGTGTGTTGTACTTGGGGGAGAGAATCACCGGCTGCCACCGATTAATGCCTGCGTAGTCTAGCACCTTTGCCAGTCGATAGGAATACCCTTTTGAGAAGATCTGACCCGCCGTAGGGTACCAGGCGGCCTCGCCCGCTTCGGCTGCCGTCACGGTTCCTTTTACCTGGATTGGTCGACAACGTTAGGGATCCAGAAGATCTGACCGTCGGCTTCTATGCTCTTCAACCCGTGCTTCGGAAGGTCCTTCTCTTTAAGACCAAGGAAAGTGAAATGCGGCAGGTCGCTAAGTACGGTCTGAAACCAGCCATGCTTTGCCAGAATCTCACGAACGCGTGGGTTATCAAACTCGGTAACGTCCAGCGCTAGCATGGCGATATGTTGCGAAGTGCCCGGGGCCGCGATCGAATACAGAATCGACTTGGACAGATCTTTGCTGAAAAAGATGCCGCTCCTTTCCAGTTCCAGAACTTCCGCAACCTGATCGTGGAGTGGCAAGGTGCGCAAACGCGAAACCTGCTCGGTGGTTAATCTTTCCTGGCCGAGCCAGTAGTCAAGAGCCGGCAGAAAGCGCGTGTCCCAAAGACGCATGCTGTCTTCGTAATTACGGCGGGCTGCTTCCGCGCCACCTCGCGGCGTTATATCCAGATTCTCTTCCTGGGCCTCAGCCCGCGCCTTCAACAATGCCTTCATTGCCTCCGGCTGGAGTTCGATCGTTGCGTCGGCGATTGTCTCTGTAGTAAACCCGGCGGCTCCCTGAAACCGCGTCACCTGCTCCTCCGTGGTAAACACACAAACAGGCGGCGGAGTCACCTTTTTAACTGCCAGAAAAATCGCGCCGTATTCCTCGAGAATTCTTCGCGCTACCACGTCGGTAACGGGGCAGATACTTTCAATCTTTAGCTTGCGTTTCTTCAACGCCTTGCCTAGCGCTTCATAGAATGACGCTGGGGGTTTTTCGTTATCTGCGGCAGGGCGGACCAACATATTGAGACTGGTTCCTATTCTTAGGTGTGACAAGTTCCGGGATTGTGCCGAAGCCGGCAACAGCGAACCACAAATTGATGAAAGCAACGAGAGAGCCAATAGACCAGAACAGATCCTGAATCGGCTAAAAGAACATTTGCTCGCTGAAGCTCTGCACGCGCAATTTCGACAACCACGCTTTCGCGAAAACAACAGCACACCTCTGTTCTCTGACGTCTTCTCAGTTCGCATCATAGTTGCGCTCAATTGGGCCGGTCAACAAACGGCGCTGCACTGGCGGGCATAGCAAAGGCAGGCATTGATTGGAATGACTCTCAGCAAATACCAGAAACACCTGCCTGAGCTATACTACTGGCCCAGGCCATCCATGGTTTAAGAGGCGTAATGAATCAGAGAGATCTTATTATTGAGATCCTTGCAACCTACCAGAAACACGGGTGGCAGCTGCGACGCCTGCTGCTACTCCCGGAGACACTCGGCGAAGTCAATAAGGACGAGCTCATGTTTGCAGGGGCGAGAGTCGATAATGCGAATGTTGACGCGCTGTGGTTCTCGCGCCCCTCGTTTGGTAATCGAGAAGCCTGGGAATTGCGACTGATAGCCGAAACCCCTTACGCGCTGTTTGAGACCTTTGAAGCTGACGGACTGGAAGAAGCCCATGAGAAAGCGCGCCAGGAAATGGAAGCGAGGATGAGCGAATATACAATTAGGAAGCGGCCATGAGCGCCAGTAAGCAAAGCGCTAACGAATGGCAATTACTCGAAACACAGTGATTATGTTGGAGAGTCGATACTCATTTGGCGGAGCATATCTCTGGGGGGATTGAAGATTTACCCTGAGGGCGGGCCGGCAGGCTGACGCGTGTATGGGGAACGATAAGACTACTGCTTACCCATCTTCACCGGTATCGTGAGTTTCTCAGCGCCCCGCATCAACACAACATCTACGGTGCTATACGGTATCGCGCGTATCACGCGTGAACTAAGTTCTTCAGGAGTGCGGATGGGTGTTCCATCGAACTCAATAATGATGTCGCCTTCTTTTACTCCGGCGAGATCGGCAGGACGGCTCTGGCTAATATCATTTACCTTCACACCGAAAATCTTGGTGCCGGGAATTGGGACACGCTCGGTATCGTCGTCATCGAAACCAAATAGACCGCGGCCTTCGGGTCGATTCCGAAAATCCTTCGCCAGACGATCAAAATCCTCTTTGGAGACTGTTGTCAGCTTGGTCGTTTTCGGCTCGCCATCACGGATGTAAATCACGTCAACAACTTTTCCTATGGGCGTGCGCTGCACTAAGGCGGTCATTTCGTCGTCATCGTGGACAACCTGTCCGTCGAAGCTGGTTATCACGTCTCCACCGACGAGTTCAGCTTTGTCTGCCGGACCTCCGGGCGGCTCGACGTTGTCGAAAGTGACCCCGCCTTCCCCATCCTCAAAAGAACTGACGCCAACATAAGCACGCGGAGGTGGCGGTGGCGCTGAAATTTGGGGAGCGACGGCTCTACGTATCGGCGTCACAATGGCTGTGAAGGCTGCGGCCGAGAGGAAAAAGATCAACAGACCGATGAACATCCACGTCATCCCGCTCATCTTTTTGGCTCGTTTAGCCACTTGACGTCCAGCCCCGGGAACCATTGGTCCACCGGAAATGCCGTAAGCTGTGGCAAAGGGTTGTTGCGACGATGCGGTACCATTGTCTGCCAGATTGACTGGCCGGCCATTCTCGAACCGCTCCGTCTTCGTGTACTCGGCGGACCCTTCACCCAACCGAAAACCGCAATTGCGACAAAAACGGAGGCCAAGAGGCATTGGAGTGCGGCAGTTTGAGCAGACCGTGATGCTCGAATCTGTCTCAGATTGTATTGGTATTCCGTGATTCTGGGACATGACAGTATCTACCAATCTTAGAACTATAGCTTAAGGATAGGCCCCGAGAGCCTATACGCCAAATAAAGCTTTCCGGTTGCATCGAGGCCTGAGCATATTGTCGGATGTATAGTAATCCAGACTCAAAATGAACGGAACTTCGCTGTACTGATTTCACTTTCTGTATTGAGCAACATGCTTTTCCACCTCCAACCGCGCAACTCGTGGACCCAGGCGAGGGAAGGTTGAGACAAACTCTAACTTAGGAGGAGTATTTATGCGCCAGCCTGTTCAGAGCGAGCAAGCCCCTAAACCGAAAGCGCCTTACTCACAGGCCATTATCGCCAGTGGCCGGTATCTATTCATTTCCGGACAGGGACCTGTTGATCCCCAAACCGGTAATTCTGTCGGGGAGAGCTTCGAGGCACAGGCCACTCGTACCTTCGAGAATTTACAGGCTGTCGCGGAGGCGGCCGGGGCGAGTCTAAAAGACTTTGTGAAGGTAAATGCGTATTTGAATGATATGGGCAATTTCGCCAAGTACAATGAGATCTATCGACGCTATTTCAGCGAGCCGTACCCCGCCCGTACCACAGTCCATTCTGCATTGCTGGGCATGATGATTGAGGTCGATGGAATCGCCGTCTTAGGTGATTAATCCGAGTAACGATCGGGTCAAATGGCGCCCACAGAACAATTCACAATAAGTGATCGCTTGAGGGCGTAACAACACAACGCTAGCGAGGCGGTACGAGAGGATGGACAACCCGAATGCTTGTATCTGAACTGGAGACTCCAGCTGTCGTCGTCGATTTAGACGTGATGGAGCGAAATCTAACGCGAATGGCAGAGTATTGTCAGCGCCAGGGTATCAAACTCCGACCTCACACGAAGTCACATAAGATTCCTGAACTGGCAAAACGACAAATGGAAAGTGGAGCAACGGGGATTACCGTGGCGAAGATTGGTGAAGCCGAAGTGATGCTCGACTCAGGCATCACAGATATCCTCATCGCCTATCCGCTGGTCGGGCGTGGTAAAGCAACGCGACTGGCGGATCTCGCCGAACGTGCTGACATCACAGTCTCACTCGATTCCCTGGAAGCCGCCCGGGCTATCTCGGAGCAGGTCACGGCGCGGAACGTGAGGGTGGGCATTCTGGCTGAGTTAGATGTCGGCTTCGGGCGTTGCGGGATCGCGAATGAAAAGGAATTACTGGCTCTGGCCCAAAAGATTTCTGTTCTTCCTGGTTTGGAGTTTAGAGGCTTGATGTTTTTTCCTGGGCAGTTTGTGGTTGGGCCAACAGAGCGAGCTGCTTTGCTAGGTGAGGTAAATGACCTGCTTGGTCGCACACAGGAAGCATTCGAACGCGAGGGATTGCAGCTTGCGACGGTGAGTGGTGGATCGACTCCGACGGCTTACGACGCCCATCAATTTCGCGGAGTGAATGAAGTCCGCCCGGGCATGTATATTTTTAATGATCGCAACATGGAGGGCATCGGCGTCGCCGGTGTTGAAGACTGCGCGCTTTCCGTGATCGTGACGGTGGTTAGTAACAGTGTTGCAGGCCGCGCGATTGTTGATGGCGGGTCAAAGACCTTCTCTTCAGATCGCTACCTCGCGGGCGACGGTCGCGGGTTTGGGATTGTGAAAGAAGATCCGGAAGCAGAGCTGGAGAATCTTTCTGAGGAGCACGGACATTTAAATATCAGACACTCCACGCATCGCTACCGAGTCGGTGAACGACTCACAGTGATTCCCAATCACGCCTGCAGCACAGTCAATATGCATGATGAGATCTATGGTGTGAGAGGCGAACGTGTCGAGATTGCGTGGTCAGTGGCGGCACGAGGAATGGTCCGATAGCCTCGCGGTCGACGAGGTTGGCGAAATCTAGTTTGCGCGACGCGTCGTTTCATTTTCCATTTTTCATTTGTCATTTCTCATTGGTCATTGGGGTTCACGGGGTTCATTGGAGTCATCAGGTATTCGATTCATTGTTTATGTGGATTCACTGGAATTAAACGCCTCGTAACCGAGCAATGCAGGTAGCAGGTTTGTAAATGACCAAATGAGAAAAGACAAATGGAAAATGGAAAATGAAACACGTACTCAATCAGGGCAACTATTTACTCTTGCGATATTACTCAAGGCTTCTTGGCGCGAGACTGGTAATAGTAGACAGGAACGCCGAGCGCGACTAACCCCAGACCTATCAGTGAACGTAGCGGAGCGGTGATCAGCGTGGTGATTAGCAACCACGCCGTCGTAAGCAGGAAAAGCATTGGGATCCAGGGATAACCCCAGGCGCGATAAACGCGCTCAACTTCGGGCATGCGCCGCCGAATGATGAACACGGAAGCAATCACGAGACCAAAGAAAATGCAGTTTGCAAAGATCACATAATCGGTCAACGTATCATACGAGCCGGAAAGCGCGAGGACGCTGGCCCAGAGGCCCTGTACAATAAGGGCGCGCACGGGGACGTGCGTGCGTTCCGAGCAGCGCGCCAGGTGCTTGGAAAAGAGACCATCACGCGCCATCGCATAAGGTACGCGGGCGCTCGCCATATTCGAAATGTGAAGCGCGCCAAAGGTGGAAGAGAGCATCGCCGCCGCGATTAAGCTCACGGCCACCGGGCCGAGAAAACTCTGGGCCACGACGGCTGCGACAGAGGAAGTTGCCGGAACGTTGGCAACCTCGGTCGGCGTCAAGACATAGAAGTAGGTGCTGTTGACAAAGATGTAGAGCGCGCCGACGATGGCCATGCCACAGCCCAGTGCAATCGGGATATTGCGTTGCGGGTTCTTTACTTCGCCGGACAAAAAGGTCATCTCATTCCATCCGTTATAAGCCCACAGGGCCCCCAGCATCGCCGCTGCGAAACCGGCGCTACCTCCGCGCGCAGCGGCTGCTACGCCTTCACAGGAGCCGCCTTGATTGCTTGAGAGAAAATGCGTCCAGTCACCGGGAGCGAATAGCAGCACCGCCATCCCGAGCGCAAGAATGATACCGACCTTGAGCGCTGTCAGAGCTGAAGCGAATTTGCCCCCCAACGATACTGAGGCGCAATTGATAAGGGTTACGAAGGCGATAGCGGTGAGGGCTATTACCTGGATGCGACCGAAATTGATCTCATAGCCTCGCAGGTTGAGCGTGAAATATGTGACATCGAGTGTGCCTCCCAGCAGCACATTTATGAAGATGGCAAAGCCGACTGCGAGAGCGGCAATGGAGCCGGCGCTGGCGACGAAAAATCGCATCCAGCCGTAGAGAAATGCTAAACGTGAGCTATATGCCTCGCGGATAAAGACGTATTCACCGCCCGCACGAGGCCAGATCGCAGCTAGCTCCGCATATGTGAGAGCGCCGGCGAGCGAGAGCAACCCGGCGACGACCCAGACGCCAATCACGCGGCCAGGTGTGCCTACATTGCAAGTCATGACCCGTGACTTCAGAAAGACGCCCGTCCCAATCACGTTGCCGATGACGATAGCTGTCGCCGCGATGAGACCCAGGCCGCGAATAAGCGTGGGATCACGAATCGGGGGTATCGTGGGCATTGATCGGTGAATGGAGGTCGACGTTCAACCAGTCTCGTGAAACCAGCGCATTGAAAATGAGCCGGTTCAAAGTAACATAACTTTCAGAAGCCGGAATAATATTCAAATGAGGAGAACACTATTGACCAGACCGCGATGCCTGACCACTTCACTAGTCGCAGGAAGCGTCATCTGTTGTTTGCTTCTTGCTCCCCACAGCTCATCGTTTTTCGTCATCCCTACTCAAGCCAGAGAGGTTTACGATGTTGTGGTCCTAAATGGGAGAGTCATTGATCCGGAGTCGAAACTCGATGCCGTCCGTAATATTGGTATCTCACGCGGCCGTATTGAGGTGATCACGAGCCGGCCACTGAGCGGGCGCTTCGTGATTAATGCCCAGGGGCTTGTCGTCTCTCCCGGTTTCATTGACCTACACCAACACGGCCAGAACGAGGAGAACTATCGCTTCAAGGTGATGGACGGCGTGACGATGGCCCTGGAGTTGGAAGTCGGGACAGGGGATATAGATAGTTGGTACGCCGAGCGCGAGGGAAAAACTTTGATCAACTACGGCGTGAGTATCGGACACCTCGCCGCGCGGATGGCCGCGATGCACGATCCCATCTCGTTCTTGCCCACTGGCGAGGCTGCACGAAGGGCCGCCACGGATTTGGAAATAGCGGAAATGAAGCGGCGCATCGAGCATGGTTTACGCCGGGGTGCAGTTGCGGTTGGTTTTGGGATTCAGTACACGCCTGCGGCTTCGCACTGGGAGATTCTGGAGATGTTTCGTGTCGCCGCACAATTTGGGGCATCGTGCCACGTGCACATGCGAAACGCCGGGTTGAAAGAACCGGCCAGCAGCATTCAGGCTTTGGAAGAAGTTATCGCGGCGGCAGCAGTGACGGGCGCACCGCTTCATGTGGTCCACATTCAGAGTACCGGAGGGCGAGCCACACCGAATTTGCTGCAGATGATCGGCGAAGCGAAGTCGCGGAAGATAGACGTGACCACCGAATGTTATCCCTACATCGCCGGCATGACGGAAATCAAGTCGGCTATTTTTAACGAGGGTTGGCAGGAGGTCTTCGGGATAGATTACAAAGACCTGCAATGGGCGGCGACTGGTGAACGGCTAACCAAAGACAGTTTCGAACAGTACCGTAAGACAGGGGGATATGTTGCGGTTTTCTCCATGACGGAAGAAATCGTCGAAGGCGCTCTCAAGAGTCCCCTGACGATGATTGCCAGCGACGGAATCCTGGATAATGGAAAAGGGCATCCCCGCACAGCAGGCACGTACACGCGTGTGTTGGGAAAGTATGTTCGGCAGCAGAGAGCGCTGACCCTCATGGAGGCTTTGCGGAAGATGACGTTGATGCCGGCCCAACGACTTGAGCGGCGGGTTCCTATGATGAGGAACAAGGGGCGCATACAGGTTGGAGGGGATGCCGACCTCACAGTATTTGATCCAGACGGCGTCATTGATAGATCAACATACCAAGAGCCCGCCAAATATGCAGAAGGCATAAAGTATGTCCTGGTCAACGGGGTAGTGGTCGTTAAGGGCGGGGAACTGCAAGCAGGCGTTTACCCTGGCCGGCCAGTACGCGCTTCGTTCTGATTTAGGTCCGGAAATAGCTGAGGATGCGCCTAAAACGTTGAGTCCCCATCACTTCCACGTTTTGCTCAGCCTGCCTGGAAACCGACTGCAAGCTTACCCATAGACATCTGCACGCCTTGCGTGCAGAATCCTGAAACCTCTGGGTGATTTCACCTGCCCAGACGCGATGAACTCCGGAGGAAAACAATTACTGTGGAAATCACAAAAGCTCTAGCGGCACTCCAGCCGCTTTACGGCAAGAACAATGTTGAGATTGTAACGCTCGAAGGGCGGAGGGTGCGCGGCACTGTTCGGAGCATGAAAACCACCCAGGCTCTAACGACCCCGAGCGTCAAAATTGAATGTGCTAATGGCGAGATCGTCAAGATTCCGTTTCCCTCAATCGCAGAAATTAAAGACCACAACTAGCTTTGCTCCCCGCGGTTCGCAGGATGTTCCTGTGCGAACCGCTTTCATTGATTCGAGTCTCGCGTTTCTCTTCCTCATCGCGTATAGTACGCGGTTTTAGAATTTCGAAGCATACGAAAGTTTGGGAGACACTATCGGCCTTGTCATTAATTATTGAAGATTTCGGCGGGCGCGTGGCTACGGTTTGGTCGGAACTCCGTCCCACTACGCGAGGCTTGGTTGAACGAGCGCTACAGGCCTCTAATGCATCGTCATCCCAGGTGCGTAACGTCCCCTATGACCCTCGCGCAGATCTGGAATTGAGCCGCTTGCTGACAGCGCTTGATGATCGGGCTGTGGAGCCAGGTACGTCACTCGACAGCGAAAAGGGGGATCAACTCAAGCACGTCGCTGACACTTGTGCCACTGTCCTACAGGAGAAAACTCAGTCAGCCGAAGTATTTACCCAGCTCGTGCGTCGGGCCGAACAGCAGCGAGACTACCGGCGCATTGATGTACTTGCAGATGCGCTGACCTCGCGCTTCGCCCCCAGTGAGATCTGCGAGTTGGCTCGCTCCGAAGATATCGTAGTGCGAGCCCTGGCCAATGAAGCATTGGCCCAGTTTCCCACATCAGTGCTGGTAGGTTTGCTGAGCGATCCGGTGGATTCGGAGATCGCTCGTGATGCTCTGCGCCGCCAGGCGATGGAGTACGGATCCGATGAAGCCCGCCGGATAATCAATGCTCTCGATCAGGTTGACGAACTCTAACCCGATTCTGCGAGTCTCCTGCAAATCGCCTTCCAATGTTGTTGTTTTGACCCTTTGTCGTCAATTGGTCTTGGCGGCAAGCGGCATCAACTCGGGATTGTAGAGGGCCGCGACCTCGTGCGCGATTTTTCCCGGGTTCGCCTGGCTCAGGTTAGCGAACACAACCACAGTCAGCTTTTCGCCAACGTAGCGCGCAATGTGCGCCTTGAATCCTTGCCAGGAGCCCCCGTGTTCGATAATCCGGTGTCCTCGCACATCGTTTAAGGACCAGCCAAAGCCGTAGTTCGCGGTCTTGCCGTTGGTTAGCTTGACGGGTGTCCACATCTGCTGAAGGCTCGACTCTGTCAAAAGCTTTTCGGTGTAGAGGGCCGCATCCCACTTGGCCATATCGTATACAGTGAGATAGAGGGCGCCATCTGCGGTTGTGTTTACGCTGGGCGAGACCCATTCCTGATTTTTTAGTTCCCCTTTCACCAAGCGGTACCCGGCTGAGCGATTCGGGACAATGTCCCCCTCGCTGATAATGCGCGCCGTGCTCATTTCCAGGGGCTTGAATATCCGCTCTTGCAGAAAATCACCGTAAAACTTGCCGCTGACCTTGTTAATCAAGATTCCGAGCATCACATACCCAAGATTGCTATAGCTCCACTTTTCGCCTGGCTGAAAGGCCAGCGGTATCACTTGTGCGCGGTTGTACAGATCCGCTTCTGTATAGTCCCGACGAAAATCGAAATCGCCTGGATAATCTGTCGTGCCTGCCGTATGAGTAAGCAGATGTCGCACGGTAACGTTCTGCCATGCTGCGGGCGCATCGACGAAGTATTTAGTGATTCTGTCTTCGAGATTAAGCTTGCCGTCTTCGACCAGCATCATGACCGCCATCGCCGTAAACTGCTTCCCTACTGAGCCTGACTGAAAAATCGTTTCGGGTTTAACGGGAACCTGATGCTCAACATTCGCGTAGCCGTAACCCTTGGCCAGAATGATCTGTCCGTTTTTGATCACGGCGAGCGAGACGCCTGGAATGTGTTGTTTCTGAATTTCGGACCGGACGTAGTCGTCAACCCTAACAGCAATCGCATCCTGAGCGAAGCAGGGGATCGAGTTACAAATGACAAGCAGCAGTGCGATTGCTGGGAGATAAGCCAGTGAGCGTTTCATAGAGGCAGATTACACATCAGAATAGTAAAAACGCCAGCAGCAGGATTCAGGCGCAGTAGACAGTGACCTGACACGCTGATTTGTCGCATGCCACTCGCTGAATAAAACATTCAGCTTGCTGCCAGCTTGCGGGTAGCGTGCGTAACTGTGGATACTAACGGTGGGTAGTCTGGGTTTCGCCAATCTCGTTCAAACGCTGCACAACCTGCTTGATAAGCCAATCTGGAGTGGAAGCGCCGGCAGTAACGCCAACGCGGCCCACGCCCTGAAGATCGTCAGGATTGATCTCAGATGGCGTTTCAATCAAGAAGCTTTTCTCACATTGCTCCTCACAGACGGCCAGCAGCTTGACGCTGTTAGATGAATGTCTTCCGCCGATGACGTAAAACGCATCAACTTCACCTGCTAACGCCCGCGCCGCATCCTGCCGGTCGCGCGTAGCGGAGCAGATCGTGTTAACCACTTGAGGTTCAGCGTTGGCCTTTTGGCGTACAGCTTCAGCAACTTCGAGAAAGGTCTTAAGCTTGATGGTGGTCTGCGAAACCACGAGAGGCGAGCGCAGAGTTGGTAGTGAGGCGACCTCGCCGGCGTCACGCACAACGTAGGTATTGTTGGCTGCGTAGCCAACTACGCCGATCATTTCGGGATGGTCAGGATTACCTGCAACCACAACATCGCGTCCCTGTTCAGCAGCTCGTTCGGCGAGATGCTGCACTCTGGTAACAAAGGGACAAGTGGCATCGATCACTTGAGCGGCACGCTGGCCCAGATCCCGCTGAACCTGGGGTGTCACGCCGTGTGCACGAATCACAGCAATAGTGTCACCATCCGCTTCCTCAGGGGAGTCGATCGTCGAGACACCCTTTTCGCCAAGGCGCTCCATCTCCTGGGCATTGTGAATTAACGGTCCCAGCGAGCGGATGGGGCGCGCGCCCTCCGTAACCGCCTCTTCAACCATTTCCACGGCGCGCTCAACCCCAAAGCAGAATCCGTACTCCTCAGCCAGCAAGACTTCCATAGTGTGCTTTGATCCTTTAAGAGATTAGTTTGCAGGCTCTCCGGCTTGTTCCGATTGCTCGCGATTGCAAGCGCGCTTCCATTCCTCGCGCAGGCGATCGCCACCCGCAACGCGTGCGTCAATCCACTCGATATCTTTCTCAATTAGAGAGAGCACATTGCTTAAGAACTTCTTCTTGAAATCCCCAAGCTCATGCGCCACGTTCGGCGGCAAAATGGCATAAGAAGCGTCGCCGAGATAGCGTAGCGCGTCACACACCGCTTTGCAGGCGTTATCAACATTTTCCCTGGCTTCCGACATGATTTAAAGCCTCCTTACCAAAAAACCTTTGCCGTCACCTGCGGCAAAGTCATTCTAGCACCACAGCTTTACGACCGCACGGCGTCGGCCGTTCCGAGCAATCCTGGTGATCGGAGCTGGTCCGGTGGGCGCCCGCTGTTAGTCTACGCCGATGGTGATCGCAATAATTGGCCACATTTGCTCGGCCCAGAACTCATAACCTTTGTCTGAGGGGTGAAAACCGTCCTCGGAGAAGAACTCGGGATGCCGCGGGAGTTGTTTATGGGTAACGTTGTAGACGTCAAAGACGCTGACTTCGTGGCGCGCGGCGATTTCCTGGAGTTTTTGGTTGAAAGTCACGATTTGCTGATGATATTCGCTTTGCATGGCTGGCGGAATTCGGGGTGCGCTCGAGATATCCGGAATGTTCGTAACCACAATGGCAGCTCTAGTATCGCTGCTGAGTCGGCCGAGAATCTCTTCGTAGTTTTTGGAAAACTGTTCAATGGTCACCCCATGTCCGATGTCATTGATGCCGATGCCCAGAGTTATTAGCTGCGGATCTGCCTGGACACCGCGATCCAATTGACCTCGCAACACATCCGACGTCGTTGCTCCGCTAAAACAAAGATTGGTCAATGCTGAACCTTGTCTGTGGGAGACTATGCGCTTGAATAGGCGGACTACGTATCCACCATCTCTTGCGCCCACACCAGCCCCGGTCGAGTCTCCCAAAGCCAGGTACCTGATTGGTCCAGTCATGGAATCGCTCAACCGGTTCGGAGAACTATTTGTGAGTTTTGAAGCGGGAGCGCCATTCTGCTCGGGTTGTTCATCGGAGTTGCATCCGGCTATCAAAGCCAGCAGAGCCAGCGTGCTGCCTAAAAGGATTGCAACTCGAATCGGGTACATAGTTCACGGGGTTCTTAACGCAGTTAGTCTTATCTTGTTGGCAGCAGCATAACGAACGACCACGAGCTTTCAAAGGGCAGGAGTGCGAGCGACTGCTGAAAGACGATCCGCGCGCCGATCGTGCTCCATAGTACAACACAACCTGCGCGCGAATATTTTCGGTCTGGTATTGTTGGTTTGGACTGAAAAACTACTCGATCTCAATAGTTACGACTGGATGAATAGTTTTTCCATAGTTAGCGACAATCTTGCGCACGTAATTTTGAGTTTCATCGTAAGGAGGCACGCCGTGGTATTTGTTGACCGCTCCTTCGCCAGCGTTATAACCTGCGAGGGCCAGGCTGATGTCGCCATTGAACCGCTTCAACAGCCAGCTCAAATATTTTGTTCCCGCCTCAACATTCTCGACCATGTCGCCTGGATCAGTGCAACCAAACCTGCGTGCGGTCGCCGGCATTAGTTGCATCAGGCCCTGGGCTCCAGCCTGGGAAAGTGCTTTCGGTTGGTATTTCGACTCTTGCCAAATCACCGCATGGATGAAACGAGGATCGATACCATGACGTCCACCTGCGCGAAAGATAATACGGTCCAGGTCAGGATCACCCGAGGTGGGGATATCCGCCGGTATCACCTCGTCTAGCTGAGTGGTTGCACCTACAGACGGCGCAAATACGGGACTGAAGAATATGCCAGTGAAATTAGTTAGAAGGAACAAAGACATTATCGCAAAGGGGGCGAACTTGGCAGAGCGCAAGGGTGTATCTCGGGGCATTATCATTTAAGTTCTCCATGTGAGCGATGGCCATGGCCATCTGGAATTTCTGTCTAAACTGGGCTACGCATGGTGGAACCGATTTACAAAGATCTTGTAATCGAAACCGAAGCTGAGATGGAGATCCAGTGACGTTGGTTGCTTTGTTGTGGTCCGGATTTATCAGCTAAGTCCTTCAAATGGTGAACTTAGCTTGTATTCAATTAGGCCACGTCAAAGCACAAGTTTGCGACACTTTTGGCTGGAATCGTTCATCTTGAAAGGTTAAGCCTTAATCGAAGAGTTGTTGCAAATGTTGGATTTGTACCAAAGTTCTAGCAGATTGATTGCAGCGTTCTGGTTGATCTCCGGTTAGCTGACGCAATCTCTTGGACGAAGAGATCGATTCTCTACTAAGGGCAATTGAGTCCATCGCACGAATAAACGAGACAGTTACTAAACTCACTGGCTTTGAATCTCGCTACCGCACACCAGGAGACCTGGAACTAAACGTTTTCCGGCAGAGCAGGAGTGGTACGGCCGCGGCGTTGACAAGCGGGATCTGCGAGAAGACTACCGTGCTTCTGACGCTCGACGAGTTGGAGCGATTGAAAGGAATCATCCTCGAGGCGAAAGCACGTCTCGACGAGATCAAATGATGACTTAGGAATAAACTCTAGTTATCGATGTGTCATCTCACCGGTTCGCGCAAAACTGTCTCCGCCGCCACTGCTGCGATTCGCGCCGCTTCGGCGTGGGCCTTTCTTAGCCCCGCAATCTGCAAGAGCGCTTCACCGGTGCGGGAAAGCATGCGAAAGAGATCGCCTTCTTCGGCTCGAGTTTCGCTTACCAAAGTGCTCCAGTCCGCGCCTTTGGCCCAGTGCGCGGTAGCTCCGGCTGCAGAAAAGTTAAGTTCGGGCGCCGGTTCAATTCCATGCTTCCACTCTTCAGATGAAACGCGGAAACCGATGTCTTCAAACTGTGCCAGGCTGCTCACAAGTGAGTCGTCCAATTCAATCTCACCATAGTCACGGTCCTCGTCCGCACTGAGGGCTGCCATCACCGCTGCCATCAAGGCCGGATCGAGGGTTTTGAAGAGCCCGGTTTCCAGAGCTTCCCCTACAATTAGCGGGCGATCGATGTGAAGATCCGCCAACCAACGTCCGCGTTCGGTAACCTTCTCGGCTTCAAAATCCAGATAGCCAAAGGACGCCAACACTTTCGCGCGCTGCTCGAAGGGCTGCCAGACTTCATCACGCAGTGTCTCCTGGCGTCGCGTAGTTCGCTGTATAGCTTCAGCCTCATCCATCAGGTCCCACAAAACCCGGGTACACTTCACCTTCTGCTCTGGGCTCAAATTCGAGGGCAAGATTGATTCAATCCTGCCTTCGATCAAACCGAGCGCGTCGGATTCTTCATCACGAACATCACGGAGACGAGGCTCGGGCAGCACCAGCTCTTTACCCCGCGCATGGATCTCCTCAAAAGCATTTTCAATCGCCTCTTCACGGACGGGATAAAAGGGTGAGTAAACCCTACCAATGCGTTGCAGCGGAAGATTTGCACTACGCCCATCTTCGCGAATACCGACGATGTTGCCATCGCGACGTTGCGTAACTAAGACGAGACGCTTTCCGCTTCGTCCTATGCCGACGACTCGGCCTGGCATCACCGACTCATCCAGCCAACGTAGCAGCACTTCTGTCCTCGTCTCTGGCTTAGCCTCCTGGAGTCTGGTGCGGGCACTGACCAGTCGCTCAAGGCCGAGTGCAGTTGAAAGCGGAATCTGGCAGGCTGCTTGTTCCAACTTTAGTTTGATTCTGGCTTCGTTTTCCGCCCGCTCCTGTTCCAATTGCGTCTTCTGCCTGGCAACATCGCGATGTGCAAAACTCTTTTCTGCTATCTCGCGCACCTGAGCGAAGTTTCCGTAGGCGTCGAGCAGGTTGAGCAACGTCGAATATGTCGCCCGAAACTGACTAATCAGCGGATCAGGTCGGGCTTTGAGTAGCTCCGCGATCCTTTGCGGGTCCTGATGCAAACCGGGTGCAGCAATAATAAACCCGACTTTGTCACGCCCTCGTCTGCCGGCGCGGCCGGTCATCTGCTGAAGTTCTGAAGCTGTTAATTGCCTCCAGCCGCTTCCGGTGCGCGCGTCAGCACCCGTTAGCACTACAGTACGAGCTGGGAAATCGACACCTGCTGCGACAGTAGCAGTGGCAAAGATTGCATCCAGAAGTCCAGCGCTCATCAGTTTTTCGATTGCTAGTTTCCAGGCAGGAATGTGTCCCGCATGATGTGACGCTACTCCGCTTCTGATGATTGTGTTCCAGTGCCGATGACCGCGAATTTCAGGGTGCTCTTCGATGAATTCTTGCATGAAGTCGCGACGGGCGTTGCGTCGACTCTCATTGGGATCTCGTTTGATGAAGGCAGCTTCGGTAGCCGCTTGATCACAGCGTCGCCGAGTCGGCAGAAAGACTATGGCCGGGAGCAAATTGTAGGTGCCCAACGCCGTGAGGAGCGTGGCCGGAGGCATCTCGGGCATGCTGAGTTTCATACGGACTCTTTCCTGAATCAGAATCTTCTTCGCTGACCGCGCAAGGGTGTCCGCCGCTCCTCGCGGGCACGGTCCACAATGGCCATGATTTCCGGATTGAGCCGCCCAGTGTCGTTCAGCAGAGGAAGCAAACGTTGGTCGGGAAGCAGCAGAGCTGCTTTCAATGGAACTGGCCGGTCGCCTGGTCGCGTTACCACCCCGCAACGCACACCACGCACTTCTTCAATCCAACGTGCAAACTCATCGGCGTTGCCAATGGTGGCCGAAAGCAATAGCAGGCGAATGCGCGGCGGAGACAAAATGATCGCCTCCTCCCAAACGTGTCCTCGATCTTCGTCAGCCACATAGTGGGCTTCGTCCAGAACTACCAGATCGGCGCCCACATCGTGACCCGAGCGCAGCGAGTCGAAGAGTTGATTCCGGTAAATCTCGGTGGTGCCCACGATCAAGGGCGCGTCGGGATTCTCTTTGCGATCCCCGGTTAGTATTCCGACTCGCTCACTCCCGAATTCCGCAGTGAATTCCTGATACTTGGAATTTGTGAGTGCTTTAAGTGGAGACGTGTACCACACGCGTTTGCCCGCGCCGATTAGACGGCGAATCTCTTCGCGCGCGATCCAGGTTTTACCGCTACCCGTCGGCGCGGTGACCAATACATCTTCGAACTCAAGAGCAGCCAGGGCCTCGAGCTGAAAGGGATCGGGTCTGAACGGAGTTGCCTCCGGAGTGCCGATTCCCTCGAGTAGTTTCCGAACTCCGGGGGTCTGAGTTAGACGGGAAGGCCGTGACGTCAGAGAGTCTGGAACTGACTGAGGGCGTTTACCGGTATCCCGTCTATCGCTTCTGCGGTTGCCTCTTCTCCCTTTGTCCCTCGTTCCTTTGTCGCGCCCGCGCTTCATGAAGTTATTCTAACTCAGTGCCTCGCCTCGATGACCTCAGTTATCCCAATTGGCGGTTTCCAAAAATTTAGCGTGGAATACGATCTCTCAGGTTGGAATGTCTCACAGCTGGGGAAGGGTGGTTTACCCCCGCCTGCATTGAGATGAGAG
>JAMQPH010000162.1 GCA_023717605.1 Pyrinomonadaceae bacterium | reverse complement strand
GCCTCGGGAAGACCTGGAAATCTACGATCGCATCGGCGGCGGCGACTCATTTGCATCCGGATTGATTTACGGCTTCCTGGAAAACAAAGGAACACAATGGGCGGTCGAATGTGGAGCAGCACATGGAGCTCTGGCAATGACCACCCCTGGAGATACCACAACGGCTACGCTGGCTGAAGTTGAACGAGTAATGAAAGGCGGCGCCGCGCGGGTAGCGCGCTAGGACAAATGACAAAAGACATTGTTCTTAAACGTATAGAAGAAATCGGAGTGATACCGGTGGTGCGGGCAGCGTCCGCGGATGAGGCTGTCGCAGTGGCGGAAGCCATCGGCGAGGGCGGCATCCCCGTTCTGGAAATCACGATGACAGTGCCAGGCGCCGTAACAGTCATTGCCGAGCTTAGCAAACGTTTTGGCGATCAGGTGTTGGTGGGCGCGGGCACTGTGCTCGACCCCGAAACGGCCGGCAATTGTATTAAAGCCGGCGCGCAGTTCATTGTCAGTCCTGCCCTCAATCTTCGGACTATCGAACTTTGTAACCGGGAGCGGATCGTCATCTTTCCCGGCTCGTTAACACCTACGGAAGTGGTCACTGCCTGGGAATCCGGCGCCGATGCGGTCAAAGTTTTTCCCTGCAGTGCGGTTGGTGGCCCAAAGTATTTGCGCGCGCTCAAGGCGCCCTTACCCCAGATTAGGCTGGTCCCCACCGGAGGCGTTTCGCTCACAACCGCGAAGGATTTCATCGCTGCCGGCGCATGGGCCCTGGGTGTGGGCGCGGACCTTGTAAACACCGAGGCAATAAGATCAGGGGATCGTGAGTCCGTTATTAACGCGGCGCGCGGCTATGTTGAAGCAGTCCGGGAAGCACGCGCCACGCTGAGCAAGTCCCGAGGAACCTCAGTTTGAGTCTGGCATGAGTGTTAATGCCACAGAGATGGTCATCGGAATGGGCAGTGCCAGATCCGCACTGTCGGCGCTAGACCTGCGCGCGATTGTCGAAGAAGCTCTCGACGATGTTCGACCCGGTGAACGAGTGCTCGCAATCATTCCCGACCGGACCCGAGACGACAACACTGATCTTCTCTTTCCCATGGCCGCGCAATTTCTGGCGGGAAAGAATGTGACCCAATTCGACGCTCTGGTGGCCCAGGGCACTCACGGGCCGATGACGGAAGCTCAGAAGCTCGCCAAGATTGGTGCCGGCAGTGCAGAGCTTTCAAGGCTCGGGCGAATCTTTGATCATCGCTGGGACAACTCGGATGAACTAGTAACCCTGGGTCAACTGAGTAGCGCGCAAGTGAACGAGTTGACCGATGGATTAATAAACGAAGCCGTAGATGTGCGACTCAACGCCTTGCTCGCGCCTGGTCTCTACGACACCGTTCTGGTGCTTGGCGCCACTATGCCGCATGAGGTAGCCGGCTTTGCCGGCGGCGCAAAATACTTTTTCCCCGGTGTTGCCGGTCCGGAGTTAACTCATATGACTCATTGGCTCGGAGCACTGGCAACCATCGAACAGGTAATCGGACGTGTCGAAACCCCGACTCGGCGAACGATCGAGGCTGCCGCTTCCTTTGTACCCGCGGAGGTTATTTCTTTCACTTCCGTGAATACCCGCGATGTCGACGGACTCAAAACCCACGCGCTGTTCGCTGGAGACATCAACGAAACTCTTCGTTCGGCGGCGGCGGTCAGCGCCCAGGTACATATCAAATACACCGGACGCAAGTACGCCCGAGTGCTGGCACTGCTTGACGAGCATTACGATGAACTGTGGGTTGGCGGGAAGGCAAGTTATAAACTAGGAAGCGTTATCGAAGAAGGTGGTGAACTGATCATCTATGCGCCTCACCTGAACCAGATTTCGGCGACTCATGGGAGGTTGATTGAGAAGTATGGTTATGCGCCGCTCGAGACAGTGCGAGAGATGGTGGAATATTCCGACGAGCTGCGCGCTAATCTATGTGTGGCTGCTCACCTGGCCCACGTCAGTTATGGCAGCTCGCGCGACAAACAGGGACAACTCGCGCCGCGTTATCGGATTACGCTAGCCTCAGCGGTACCGGAGGAAGTTTGCCGGCGGGTGAATCTAGGATACCTGGACTACCGCACTGTTCGTCGAGAGGACTACGAGAACGACCCAAACACTTTCGTAGTCGAGAATGCCGGCCGGGACCTCTACCTGGTTGAGCCGAACGTTAGTTGATGGAGTCTTCAACAAGGTGAACAGTTCAACCCATGCCGGCGTTCAGACCCGAGCGGAGCCACACACACAGAACCATTTGCGGTAGCCAATGGATCCCACCACTCAACACGAGCTTCAGCCACTCAACGCACAGAACCATTTGCAGTAGCCAATGGATCCCACCACTCAACGTAAGCAGGAGCCATTCGACCCGCGGTTAGTTTCCATGCAGTCTCGATCTCTAAGGTAAACGCTTGAGCGGCATACTTACGTTGAGCGGTGTGATCCATTGGCTACTGCAAATGGTTCTGTGTGTTGAGTGGCTGATGCTCGTGCTGAGTAATGAGATCCATTGGCTACTACAAATGGTTCTGTGTGTTGAGTGGCTAATGCTCGTGCTGAGTAATGAGATCCATAGGCTACCGCAAATGGTTCTGTGTGTTGAGTGGCTCCTGCTCGGGTTGAGGAGCTGAAGCTGACTTGGATCCACTCATCTTTTTCCCTTCAGCGCCCGCTCAATTGCCGCTTCCGCCAGTGGCGCCATCACCTGATAACCCTTGTCATTCGGATGGAGGCCGTCGTTGCTCAATTCGTCTTTGAAGAAACCCTTGTCGTCGACCATTGCTGAAAAATAATCCAGATAGGTGAGCTTGTTCGCCGCAGCGTAGCGTTTGATCCACTCGTTGAGCGCTTTGATCTTTTCCGGCGGGCGACGCGTCGTTTGATTGCGTGGCTGTCCGTCAGCCGTCTTTTCGTAGTCACTGACCGGCATCACCGAAGCCAGCACTACCCGGATGCGATGAACGCGAGCCAGCTCAGCCATGGAAGTGAGGTTATCTTCGATTTGTTCCAGCGTCATTGGCCCTGTATTTCCGGCGATATCATTCGTGCCGGCTAGAATCACCACGACCTCCGGCTTCAGAGCAATCACATCAGAACGAAAACGAATTAGCATCTGGGGCGTGGTTTGTCCGCCAATGCCTCGGTTCACATAAGGCTTCCCAGGAAAGAATCCACCATACTGAGGATCATCCCATCCATCGGTGATCGAGTCGCCCATGAAGACCACCCGCGACTCGCTCGCAGGCGCCGGAAGCGTTCGGTTCTGCTCGCGATAGCGCCCGAGCGCCGGCCAGTCCCTAAGCCTTGTTTCCAACCGCGTGACCGTGTCCTTTGCTTGCGTACATTCCGCCGACTCTGCAGAAGAAGGCGCCGGAGACGGAGAAGACTGTGGTGACTGCGCCGCACAAATAACGGCACTGAGCACTAAAGCCAGAACAACAATAGTCAAGCGAATCATTTTCAGGATCGACCTCCCCCGTTTGTCTTGCTTTTCTCTTCCCCGCCAATCGCCGCCTGCATTACAGATTCAGGGGTCCACTCGTCAATGGGACGGACAGCTGACAATCGACCACGACTCATCACTGCGAGCGCATCACACATCCCGAAGAGCTCCGGAAGGTAGGAGCTAATCATGAGGACTGCCTTGTTTGCCGCGGCGCAACGAGCGATGGTTTCATAGACCTGCACTTTGCTACCGATGTCGATGCCGCGTGTAGGCTCGTCGAGTAAAAGCACATCGGCGTCCTGATGAATAAGGCGAGCCAGCGCTACCTTCTGCTGATTGCCGCCGGATAGTGTCTTGACTGATTGCGTCACGCTGCGGGCTTTAACTCCCAACGTTCCAATCAAGCTCTCGGCCTGCTTCCGTTGGCGTGCGAGATTGAGCCAACCCCAACGCGAACATGACGAGAAGCGGGTCACTGTAATGTTGTCGGCCACGGAAAGAGTCACGCCCAGCCCTTCGCCTTTTCGATCTTCGCTCAAATAGCCCAGACCCTGGAAAAGCCGCATCGCGGGAGCTCCACCGCGAGCGGAGAGCGCTTTGCCCTTTAACCTGATGGTACCTGACTCAGTCTCATCCAGTCCGAAGATCGACCGCACCAGTTGAGTGCGTCCGGAACCCATTAAACCGGCAACTCCAAGAATCTGGCCGCGACGAAGATCGAAACTTGCGTGTCGGAGGTTGGGTGGGGCTCTTAGATCGCGCACTTCCAGAGCGGCGCCAGCCTCTTCCTCCCATCGCCGGCCGCGCCGCGGAAAAAGATTCTGTACCGGTCGTCCGACCATTTGAGTGATCAATTCTTCGTCGGTCACAGATCCGATTTTCCCCGTGGCCACGCTCTGGCCGTCTCGAAGTACCGTAAAACTATCTGCGATCTCACGAACCTCTTCGAGAAAATGGCTGATGTAAATAACGCTCAGGCCTTCATCACGCAACTTGATAATCAGTCCGAAGAGTCGTTTCACATCATCACGCTGCAAACTACTGGTCGGCTCATCCATCAAAATGATCTGCGCGCGCGCGGCAATTGATCGGCAAATCTCGACGATCTGTTTCGCCGCGACTGACAAATCCATCACCGGTGTTTCCGGCCGAATTTCGGGATGAGGGAAAGTCTTGATCACTTCGAGCGTCCGTGCGTAGAGACTCTTGCGATTGAGCCAACCGAGTCGGGATGACTCGATTCCCATCATAATATTCTCGGCGACCGAGAGATGTGGGCAGAGCGAAAGCTCTTGGTGGATGAGCGCGATACCATTCAGACGGGCATCGAGCGGCGTGGAAGGAACATACGCCCGCCCATTGATCTCCATCGCTCCTCGGTCGGGACGCATTGAACCAGCTACCACGTTCATCAAGGTGCTCTTGCCCGCGCCGTTTTCTCCAATCAGCGCGTGCACTTCACCCTTGTGCAATTGGAGACTCACGCCGTCGAGTGCAACGGTGGGCCCGAAGCGCTTGTGTACGTCAGTCAGTGTTAAGGCTGTCATTAAAGTCGACGCTCACAAAACGTAAAGACGAACTTTGTACTTTGTGCTTTGTACTTCGATCCAGATTGCGATTTGAGATTCCAACGTAGTTCAAAGGACGAAGTTCTAAGAACACAAAGTACAAAGAACCAAGTTCGTCTTCGCGTGAAAACTGCCTTCCGTTAACGCAATCGTTCGAGTTCGTCCTTCCAGGCGGCTCCGTTTGGAAACTCATAACGGGCAAGAGACTCGGCCTTGATCTCAATGCTATAGCCTGGAGTTTGCGGCGGCATATAACGATCGCCCTTCATCACTACCGGAGTAACAAAATGGTCGTGGAGGTGATCGACATACTCCAACACCCGGTTTTCCAGCGAGGCGCTCACGGCGATGAAGTCGAAGATGGATAAGTGCTGAACGTACTCGCAAAGTCCTACACCGCCCGCGTGCGGGCAAACTGGCACACCGAACTTCGCCGCCATCAACAAAACGGCGAGCACCTCGTTGACGCCCCCCAACCGGCAACTGTCAATCTGGCAAAAATTAATCGCGCCTGCCTGCAACAGCTGTTTAAACATCACTCGACTGTGACAATGTTCGCCGGTGGCAACGCCGACGGGAGCGACGGAGCGAGCAATGGTCGCGTGGCCCAGCACATCATCCGGAGAGGTGGGCTCTTCAATCCAGTGCGGCCGAAACACTGACAGCTCCTTGATACAGCGAATCGCTTCTGCGACGTCCCAGACTTGATTCGCGTCCATCATCAGCTTGCGTTCCCAACCGATCTCCTCGCGAATTACGCGCGCGCGCCTCAGGTCTTCCTCCAGGTTGCGACCGACCTTAAGTTTGAAATGGGTCCAGCCCTGGGCTAGTCCCTCCCGTACCAGGCTGCGCAGCTTGCCATCCGTATAACCCAACCAACCAACTGAAGTTGTATATGCCGGATAACCCGAGGCGCATATCTCCCGCTCGCGCAACTCCTTCGTCGCGCTGTTGCGGCAGAGGATCGTCATGGCCTCCTTTGGCGTAAGCGCGTCGGTGATGTAGCTAAACGGCACGCACGAAACGAGCTGTTCCGGCGTCATGTCAACCAGGAGTTTCCACAGCGGTTTGCCTTCAGCTTTGGCATACAGATCCCAAACAGCATTGACGAGCGCGGCGGTGGCCATGTGGATGACGCCCTTCTCAGGACCGATCCAGCGCAGTTGACTGTCACCGGTGATTCGATGCCAGAACGCACCCATGTCGCAGGTAAAGGATTCGAGCGTCTGTCCGGCTAGCAAAGTTTTGAGTGAGTTAATGGCCGCCACACAAAGCTCATTGCCGCGGCCGATCGTGAACGTCAGACCATGACCTTCCAGACCATGAGGATGGTCCGTCTTCAACACAACGTAAGCGGCGGAGTAATCAGGCGCCGGATTCATCGCGTCCGAGCCGGCCAGCGTCTGGGAGGTCGGGAAGCGAATGTCGCGCGCGATAATGTTTGTGATCTTGGTGGGCATAAGTTGTAGGGGCGTCCCTCCGTGGGCGCCCCAGCGTTGCGGTGATAGATCTCGAAAGAAGCGAGTTGCGAAAACGTTGGGGCGCCCACGGAGGGACGCCCCTACAATGCTGCGCGCGACGTTCTCCAGCGGTCAACCGCAACGGCGACGACAATGATGGCTCCGATGATGATCTCCTGAATGTAATTGGGCCAGCCGATCTGCTGGCAACCGTTGCGCAGGAAGGCCATGATCAGCGCTCCTACCAATGCGCCGAAGATGCTGCCCTCTCCACCACTAAGACTTCCGCCGCCGATAACCACTGCGGCAATAATGTCCAGCTCGGATCCGGCTGCGACGGTGGGATCGCCTTGCCTCAGCCGCGACATCTGCATCACGCCCGCCAGGCCAAACAACAAACCTGCGAGCCCATAGATCCAAACCTTTAGGCGATCCGTCGAAATGCCACAGGCGCGCGCCGCCAGTTCATTCGAGCCAAGCGCAAACACGCGGCGTCCAAATACAGTGTTGCGCAAGACAATTGCTGCGACAATCGCCAGTACGATAGCAACCCAAACTCCGGGAGCAACCAGGAGCCAGGACGGATTTGGGAAGGTCACGAGCAATTCGTTAACCCACGTTTCCGGTACATTCACCGTCTGCTGACCGGCAAACCACTTGGCTGTACCACGGGCAACTCCCAGCATTCCCAGTGTGGCGATGAAGGGCACAACTCGGAGACGCGTGATCGCCAATCCGTTGACCGCGCCGACTAATCCACCTACAAGAATCCCGGCGGCCACCGCAATTGCGGGCGACAGGCCGGCGTTTAGCCCAAGCGCCGTGATCACCCCCGTAAGCGCGATAACCGAGCCGACCGAGAGGTCAATCCCGCCGCTAATGATGATGAGCGTCATGCCGATCGCACCGATCGCGACTATCACAGTCTGCGCCAGCACGATCCGCAAATTGAAAGGGGACAGGTATCGTCCTGGCGAATCCATCAAAACTGAGAAGATCAGAATAACGAGCAACAGCCCGAGGATCGGGCCAATCCAGTTCAGCCAGGCCTGGAAAAAACCGAGTGCCGAGTACTGAGTGCTGAGTACTGAGGGCTCAGTCCTTAGCGGTGAATGCTGAGTGGTGATGTCAGTTTTCACGTTTGAGTCTCACCTAATGTTTACTACGTTGCACCGCTAAGTACTAAAATAAGTCGAACTCAGCACTCAGCACTCAGTACTCAGCACTCGCAGTTATTTGAGGTACTGATCAAGTGGCGGATGCAGCAAAGTCTGTGTTTCAGGAGTATCAAGATTGTCGGGTGTGACCATTGTCACGCCTGTATCGATGCGTTTCTCAACCGCTTTGCCTTGTAATTGTTCAACCATCGTGCGCACTCCCAGATAACCCATGTTGAACGGGCTCTGCACCACTATTCCGTGCAATTCTTTCTTCCGCATGGCCTCGGTGAAGGTCTCACTCGTGTCAAAGCCGATGAATGTCACCTTCCCAGCTTTGCCAATGTCCTGCAGAGCGAGGAGCATTCCCGCGGTTGAAGACTCGTTTGGCGTAAAGATGCCCTGCACCTCATCGCCATAGCGATTCAATAGATTTTCCGAGGCGCGTTTGGCGGTGTCGCGCGTCGCACCGGCGTACTGATCGGAAGAGATGAGTTCGATGCCCGGATATTTTGCTTTGAGTTCTTCCACAAAACCATCTTCGCGATCCTGTGTACTCGCCGACCCTTCCTGATATCTAAGCAGGAGAACCTTGCCCTCTCCGTTAAGGAGTTGACCCATTCTCTCCGCGGCCAACCTTCCACCCTTGCGATTGTCGGTCGCGACGAAACTGACGATCTGATTCGACTCAAGAGCCGAATCAATAATCACCGTCGGGACGCCGGCACGTTTGGCTTCCTCCACCGGCCGCACCAGCGCGCGGTTGTCCAGCGGCGCGAGCACAATGCCATTGACGCCCTGCGAGCTGAAGCCTTCGACAACCTGAATCTGTTGCTCGCGGTCATCTTCGCGCAAAGGACCTTTCCAGATGAGTTCCACTTCTGCTTCCGGCGAAGAAAGCTCGCGTGCCGCCTTGATACTACCGGCGTGAATGCTCTTCCAAAATTCGTGCGTGGTCCCTTTAGGAATAACAGCGATAGTCAGTTTCTTCTTAGCGCCCGTTTCAGTTCCTGAGGGACGCGTGCAAGCAAAGCTCGTAATAGCAACCAGCACGACTAGCAGAACAATGGGTTTTCGCATCTACTCTCTTCCTTACGAATGTGTTTGAGCGACCGGATCATTTCTAAGTAGCAACCACTCTCCTATGCGACAATCCATCAGTACCCAAACTACCACTAAGTCCTGAGGCTTCTACCACCGGGTTGTTTAGTGTGCCTAAGCCTTCAATCTCCACTTCCATGACATCCCCCGCTTTCAGAAACACGGGCGGCTTGCGGGCAAAGCCAACGCCCGGGGGTGTGCCGGTAGCAATAACGTCGCCGGGTTCGAGTGTGATTGTCTCCGACAGAAACGCAACCAGTTCAGGCACACCGAAAATCAGTTGGTCGGTATTCGAGTCCTGCATCGTCTTGCCATTGAGGCGCAACTTGATTGAGAGCTTGTGCGGATCAGGGACCCCATCGGCGGTAACGATTTTCGGCCCCATCGGCGCAAACGTATCGCACGATTTCCCGCGCTGCCATTGACCATCTGCGAATTGAAAATCGCGGGCGCTGACATCATTGAAGACGGTGTAACCCAGGACATAATCGAGCGCATGGCTCACGCTGACATTCTTTGCTCGCCGACCAATGACGACCGCGAGCTCCGCCTCGTAGTCAACTTGCTTACTGGTAGGCGGAACAATGACTGCCTCACCTGGAGCAATCACAGCCGTAGAAAATTTCGAAAACACGACAGGTCTTTCCGGAATCGGCATGTTGCTCTCGGCGGCGTGGTCTCGGTAGTTGAGTCCTATGCAGATCAGTTTCCCCGGACGAGGTACGGGAGCAACCCAATAAGCGGCTGACCGTTTCGTCAACCAACCCTTGTCCGCAGCCTGAGTGAGAGCGCCCGGATCGTGAGCAAGTGATTCATATTTGTCACGCGATTTCTGAAACCATGGGCCATCCATGTCCAGCCAGGTCACTTGATTTGCAGGCCGGTCGGCCCCTTCGAATGAGCGTTCAAAATCCAGCAGATACTCGTCATTGAGAAGAGCCCCAACCCGAGGTGTTCGCCAGTCGCTCTCTTGCGTAGTGAAAGTTATGATCTCCATTGGTGTCCCATTTTAATAGATTGTCAGACGTGTCCTTCCTTAACAATTACGTACAACTCCTGCGGTCCGTGAACCCCGATTGCCAGGGTTAGCTCGATGTCGGCAGTGCGTGACGGGCCGGTGATGAAAGTGATTGTCGGGCTCAACTCACCGCCTTGCTCTGCGGCCGCCAGCGCTTCGCCGAGCGTGAGACAAATGTCGGCAGCGTCAACGATTGCTATATGGACTGGCGGTACCAGCGAAACTAATCGGTGTCTTTCCGCTTCCGAGTCGAGCATTAATGTTCCCGTTTCCGCTATAGCTGCCTGGGCGCTGCTGATACCAACATCGTAGCCAAACAACTCCGCGGTGCCCGGAAGCACAGCAATTTGGTCGACGCCTACTTCTATTCGGGACATTAAGCTTTCCAACAACGGCGCGTTCGAGAGCGCAATCGTACGCCCGCGCAACGGAGAATCCTGCAAACTGGAGATTATTCCGTTTAGAGCCTCGACTACCTCAGCCTCACTACGGGCGACGATGCAGTGTCCACCGACTGCTTCCAGGTTCTTTCCAAAGATTTCGACCAGGGAGGTAACTGCTTCATCTTTAAGGTCAACCGATGCTGAACGCCAATGACCATTTGGTTGATCAATGTCTGACTTCAACTCCGCTAGCCCTTCCCCCTTCTCCGCATGGATCACGTCGCGTGGAACGCTTGCCTCCAAATGCTCCCGGATTGATCCGAGAATTGACTCCCTCGCAGCAATGTTTCTTTCGAGATCGCTCACAGGTTTATTCTTAGGAGAGCAAATGGCTAAAGCCTCTGGAATTAATAAGTCGATCTGTTTCCCATTTCCTTCAACCTTGAACCGTGACCACGCAGCGGGGGTAAACCGCCCTTCCCAACCTGCCAATTAGCGCCAGTCGAATAGCACAGCTCAGGGGTCCGGGATCTCGCAGGTTGGGAAGGGCGGTTTACCCCCGCCTGCTTTCCCACCTTTCAAACTGGCTGATCAGAACTCACTCAAATGTCAGAACTAGAGTCTGTGCCACCACGAAGACCCGCGCGCCACTGTTCACGAAAGGTGCTCTCAGCGATAGGCCGTATGTCACGTGCATTGGTCCAAGCGCTCAGCGGTGGCGCAAACCGCGCTAACATGCCGCCAACCTTTCCGATTCTGCCTTGACGAACCATTGGTCGCTGTAGCAGCCGACCCACCTTGACGCCGAGTTCATAAAGGCGCGGCCTGGTCATCACCGCCGCAAAAAGCTTAAACGCAACCCGCTCGCCCGTGCGCTTCTTAAAACTGCCTCCTGCCTCCTGCCCCTGCCTCCTGCCCTCGGCTCCTTCAGTAATTTCCGCTCGCAAGTGCAGCAGCAATTCCGGAATATCAATCTTGACGGGACACACTTCACGACAGGCGCCGCAAAGACTCGAGGCGTATGGCAGTTGCGCTGCCTTACTCAACCCGATCAATTGCGGAGTAATTACCGCACCAATGGGCCCCGGATAGACCGACCCATAAGCGTGTCCTCCGATCTGTTGGTACACCGGACAGGCGTTCAGGCAGGCGCCACAACGTATGCACGCGAGCGCCTGGCGCGTAGTGGGATGAGCCAGCATTCGCGAGCGGCCGTTGTCTAGCAAGACGATGTGCAGCTGTTCAGGCCCTTCATCTTCCGCCCTGTGCTTGATGCCGGTAATCAGCGATTGATAGGTTGACAGTTGCTGTCCCGTTCCCGACCGTGGCAGCAGTTTCAGAAAGACGTCGAGGTCCACAAAGCGCGGCAGAATCTTCTCAATGCCCATTAAGGCGATGTGGACTTTCGGGAGACTCGTAGTCAAGCGGATGTTGCCTTCATTTTCAAGAATCAGGATCGTTCCGGTTTCAGCTACGGCAAAGTTGACACCACTAATGCCGACGTCTGCGTTAGCGAAGCGCTGGCGAAGCACATTCCGCGCGACGCTCGTGAGAGTGTCAATATCGTCCGTCGGCTCAATTCCGAGCTTGGCTGTAAACAACTCGGCAATCTGTCCTTTCGTTTTGTGGATTGCCGGAGCAATGATGTGCGAGGGAGCTTCTCCGGCGAGCTGGATGATGTATTCGCCGAGATCGGTTTCAACGACTTCTAAGCCTGACGCTTGCAACGCATCGTTAAGGTGAATCTCTTCGGTGACCATGCTCTTGCTTTTGACTATATTCCTGGCTCTCTGCTGCAGGGCGAGATCGCAGACGATCTGGTTGGCCTCACTCGCATCGCGGGCCCAATGCACTTTTGCTCCTCGCAGTTCTGCATTAGCAACAAACTGTTTGAGATAGTGATCCAGGCGCAACAGCACTTCGTCCTTGATAGCGCGCGCTTCTGTGCGCAGCTCCTCCCAGTTTTCCAAACCTCTGGCCGCGGCGAGACGACGCTTGCCAAACATAGATGTGGCCTTGCGCAAAGCGCCACGCAGTTGCTTGTCATCAAGCGCCGCGCGCGCATTAGCGTCGAAAGTCTCTGTAGTTAAGTGACTCATTAAGATCTATTGCGAGGCCAGCAATTCAGCCAAATGCATGGCACGAACACTCGAGCCTTTGCGCGATAAACGCCCGCCAATCTGCATCAAACAACTCGCGTCGCCGCTAACAACTGCCTGCACTCCGGCCTTTTCGATCGCTTCAATCTTCTGGTCCAAAATCGCCACGGATATCTCGGGATACTTGACCGAGAAAGTACCACCGAAGCCACAACACGAATCGGCGTTTTCGAGTTCGACAAACTCAGCCTCCCTGACATTCCCAATCAGACGCCGCGGCTCGCTGTGAACGTTCAAGTCGCGCAGGCCGTGACAGGCATCGTGCCAGGTTACCCGTCCCGGCCAGCGGGCTCCGACGTCGTCTACCTTAAGCACCCGCACCAGAAACGAGCTCAGCTCAAACGTCCGCTCAGCGATTGACCGCGCGCGCTGTCGCCACTGCTGATCGTCGGGAAAGAGTGCCGGATAGTGATGCACCATCGCGGTGCAGGAACCGGAGGGGCTAACGATCGCTTCCGCCTCACTCTCTTCGCTCATCTCTATGAAACGCTCGGCAAGCCGGCGTGCTTCAGCGGAATAGCCGGTGTTGAAAGCGGGCTGGCCGCAGCATGTCTGCCGTTCGTCAAACTCCACCGTGCAACCCACGCGTCGTAAGACCTCCAATGTGCTGGTGCCAACACTGGGCCACATTTGATCGACCAGACATGTTACAAACAGCGCAACTCTCATATTCGATTGCCAATTCTTCCTATTGCCAATTAGTCACATTGCCAATTGCCGATTGCCGATTGCCGATTTGCAACTTTGCCGGCGGATGAATCTAGGTTCTTCCTTAGACCTCTAAGCCTCATCTCCACGCCAATGGGCAATTGGCAATCGGAAATCGGCAATGGTCACAGCGTCACCACTCCCTTTAGATAGTTTGGCAAGCGCATATCATTTTCGAGTGCGCCTTGAACCGCGTCGAGCGATTTGTACCGATGCGTAATTATCGGAGCGACGTCTATCTTGTGCTCTTCGATTAACCTTAACGCCCGGGCGTAGACGGACGGGCGCCCATCGCTCTGAAAACCGCCCGATGCACCAACAGGCGTCACTAGAGTTGGCTCGCGAAACATAACGTTATTGAGAACACTCAAATCAACTCCCGCGTGGCCGTGGCCGTAAAGCAACACCGTTGCCTGCTTGCGAATCAGACCGGGCATTGAAGCAATCACTCGGCCCGAACCGGAAGCTTCGATTAAGTATTCAACGCCCCTGCCCCCAGTCTTTTCACTTATCACGTTTGCCAGATCGGGGTTATTGGAATCAAGCACGTCGTCTGCTCCAAAATCCTTCGCGAACTTGCGTTTCCATTCGCTGGGGGCGGACACCAGCAACTGGCCGTCATAACCGAGCTCGCGCCGGAGGTACTGTGTGAACAGCAATCCCGCCGGTCCCGCTCCACAGATCAGCACCGTGCGCACTCGCCGTTCCGGCGAATCGGCGTTGGTCGCATATCGAGTGTGCGCCTGTTGAGCAGCGTCAGACGAATGAATGATGCAGCCGAGTGGTTCCACCAACGCCGCTTCCGCCGCGTCAAGTCCGGACCGAATCGGCACCGTATTCACTGACGGCACCGCGAGAAACTCAGCTAGCCCGCCAGGCAAGCCGGTAATTCCGTGCTCGCGGTAAAATTCGCACTGATGCGAGTCGCCTGATTGGCAGTACTCGCAAACGGGAGTGCGCGCCATGCTAATGCAGTTCAAACCCTGATCGATGACCACGTGATCGCCGATCTCCAGGTCGCGCACGTCGCTTCCCTTCTCCGCAACGTAACCATTGATCTCATGCCCGAGAATTTGCGGCTCAACCGTAAGTGGGATCGACTGTCCGCGCTCGTCCGTGTTGTAGTTTGCGTGGCCCGAAAAGATGTGTGTATCGGTGCCGCAGATACCCACTGCCGCCACGCGCACCAACACATCACGCGACGAAACTTGCGGCCTCGGCACCTCACGGACTTCGAGCCGGCCCACATCAACCAGCACGCAGGCCTTCATCGGCGCAACTCCAGGTGAAACACTTTCAGGCATTGTTGTCGCAGCGCTCAATCGATAACCTCGTCATCGCGCGTACTGTCTAAGTTCTACCTCGATATCACTCGTGTCCAGCTTTCCGGCATCCCGCAACTCCCCAAATCGCTTCATTGTCTCGTGCACGCCGGCATCGACCGGAGTTGCGGGAAGGTCACCAAGCGCTCGCCTGATTGCGGCGTCGTTAAGCTCAGGTGCGATGGGAATCGGATCGCCACCGAAAGTAGCCAACTCGCGCCCTGCTTCGTGGTTAATAGTCTTCACAATCTGTTTCACTTCAACAGTCTCGCCGTGTAGGTTGAACAAATGCGCACCTGGGAGCGATGCGTCGGCGCAGGCAATGAAAGCCGCAGCCGTGTCGGCGACATACTGAAAATCCGTGGCGCCACTAAAACGTATATGGAATGGGACACCAAGTACCGCTGCCTTCATCGCTTTCGTAGGATCACTAGTCAATCCCGAGTCGCGGTTCACGCCGTAGACCGTCAAGGGTCTTAGTCCGATGCTGTTGAGACCGTGAGTCAAGAAATAGACACGAGCGCTTCCTTCGTTGGTACGTTTGAAGACTCCATAGTGCGTAGCCGGCTCGCAAGCAGCAGTCTCATCCACGGAGACGTCATCTTCGCTCCTACCAAATACTGCCGCAGAGCTGGCATAGACCACTTTCTCCGCACCGATCGCACACGCTGCCTCGAAGACATTCAGTGTTCCCACAACGTTGACGACCGCGCCGGCGACCGGGTCGGCCTGGCAGGACGGCACTTGTAAACCGGCAAGATGAATGACGCGCTTTGCGGATGACCCTTTGAGAGCTGCCATCACCGATCCCGCGTCGGTTATGTCACCGACAACAAAGCGTACCTGTTCGAGATCCGCCGGCGCTATGATTGCAGTCAAACGGCGCATGTCGTCGCTCCGGTCAAAGACCACTGCCGTGTCACCCCGTTCAGCGAGAGCCTTGACGATCCAGGAGCCTATGCAGCCTTGTGCTCCGGTAATGAAATAGGTTTCAGCCATCTTGTGTGCAAGGCTTTCTTTGCGTCTTTGCCCCCTTGGCGTCTTTGCGTGAAACCACCTTCTCGCGAGCTCTCACCCTTGATTGAATCATGGGCTGGGTGCCCAGGCCAGATCCGCTTCACCCAGAAATTTGTAAAACACGGTCGCATTCCCACTGAAAATTCGGTTTCGATCTTCCTCAGCTAAGTCCGCCAGTAGCCACTGGAAAGCCTCCAAGACCTGAGCATACGAACCTGCCAACAAACACACTGGCCCGTCGCTGCCAAACATCATTCGTTTCGGCCCGAAGAACTCCAGCGCGCGTTCAACATAGGGCCGCAAGTCCTCTGTGGTCCATGACGTCCAGTTTGCTTCCGTGACCAGCCCAGACAGTTTGCACCAAACGTTTGGATACGCCGCCACTTCCTTGAGCGCGCTGGCCCAGTCTGCGATTTCGCCACTGGCAATCGGCGGCTTGGCCATGTGGTCAACTACCAGACGCAGACTCGGACAAGCTTCGGCAACTGTTTTTACGTGTTTCAAATGCCGAGTGTGGACCAGTAGATCATACGAGACATGATGCTTCTCCAGCACTTGCAGGCCTTTCAACACGCTCGGTTGGATGAGCCAATCGTCGGCCGGCTCACTTTCAACCAGGTGCCTGACACCTTTGAACTTCGGATTTGCTGTCAGGACCTCGAGCTCCTGTTCCATCTCCGGGTGCCTGACATCAACCCAGCCGACCACACCGGCGATGAATGGATGACGTTCAGCCAAACTCAATAACCAGTAAGTCTCAGCAAGACTATTGCTGGCCTGCACCAGGACGCTCTTCGCAACATCGCACTCCTTCAGTATAGGCTCGACTTGTGACGGCAAATAGTCCTGGTAGAGCACCTCGACTTCCGGATTCATCCAGGGATAGTCGAAATGTCCAACCTGCCAGAAGTGTTGATGAGCGTCGACGATCATAAGTTCTTTGTACTCGGTTCTTTGTACTTGGTTCTTTGTACTTGGTTCTTGGTTCTTTGTTCTTTGTTTCAGTCAGAACTTGGAAACTTATAACTCGGAAACTCAAAACTAAGTACCAAGTACTAAGCACCAAGTACTAAGTACTAATTTTAGTATCTCCCCTCCCTTGGCTTTTCCGCCCTCTTCTTTTCATGATCCTGACGGGGCTCGCCATCGCACTCGAGCGCAATAGTCGTCACCAGGGCGGGCGCTGTCTTCGGTAATCCTGTCATTCGCACTCGCCATTCATTCTGATCAAACTTCACCGGCTGACCTGAGGCTAATATTCTTACCGAGGTGACTTTGTTCAGCAGGTTGCCGAGCACCACGGTTTCTCCGGGCCAATAATGTATGTGCATGAAGAGAGTGTTTCCCTTGCGCGAGAAACTGGCGAAACGAGAGCGAGTCGGCTGGCAACGATCCGCTCCATGAAACGACTCTCCATTGCCTTGCGTCCAATCTCCCACCGTCGAAAGTATCTGCACAGACTCCGCAGGGATTGAGCCGTCGCCGGTCGGGCCGATGTTCAAGAGATAGTTTCCACCATCGTGCGCACAGGTAATGATGTTGCGGATGACAGTCTTTGGAGTCTTCCAGCCATTATCCGCGATTTGATAACCCCAACTATCATTCAGAGTCATACACGACTCCCAGGGACGTTCGGCTGACGCCACAATGCGCTGCTCGGGCGTATCGAAGTCCTCAGGTATTCTTGAACGATTGTTGATGATGATATCAGGCTGCAGTTGTCTGACCATGCGATTCATCTTCTCCGACTCCCAACCCTTAGCATCGAGCGGCCAGGGCACGTCGTACCAGAGAACGTCCACTTTGCCGTAGTTCGACATCAACTCGTTAACCTGCCCGTGAATGTAGTCGACAAAACG
>JAMQPH010000768.1 GCA_023717605.1 Pyrinomonadaceae bacterium | reverse complement strand
ACGCTTCTTTGTCTTTGGGGTTGAGTTCAATCACCTTCTTAAATGCCTCAACTGCGTCCGCCCAGCGACCAAGATCATAGTAAGCATGCCCGAGACCAAAATATGCATTAGCGTAGTCCGGCCTCAGCTCAATCGACATCTGGAATAGCTGTGCGGCTTGCCTGAACAGGCCGGCATGACCATATTTCTGACCAAGCTCGTAGTGCTTCTTCGCCTCCTCGGTTCGGCGTTTGAGTTCCGCCTTTGAGTACACTGGATTGTTCGTTTTTAAATTCTCGGATGGTGGGTTTGGATTAACTTGCCGATTCCGGGAGTCAAGTGTTTGCGCACCCGTGAAGTGAGTGCCGCCTATCAAGAGCAGGGAAACCATTACGAGTCGAATTCTGAGCATGGTGTTTTTCCCAAGTCGTCGAAAGAGGAACACATACGGAACGGATCCTTGGTGGCCTCACCGACGTTCTTCCAACGGGCCTCAACGGCTAAAGCGCGAATCCAATTTGCAGCAACTCTTCGCCATTTTTCGAGATCAGTACCGAGACGCCTCCGAAACCCCTTGCGGAGACGAGTGCCAACTCAGTTTGTTGCTAGGAGGTGAGCGGAGAGTGGTCGGGGCAAACTGCACCTTTGACTAGCCTGTGTTGGCTGGAACCGCTCTGATAGCGGCAAACCGGGGGAGAACAGATGGCTGAGATTCCAAGCTGACAACGGATCCCTTCGAAGCGATTCGCTGGGAAGAGGGCGTTACATTTCAATCAACCTTGTCTGCAGTTTGAGGGTACTCTAGCCACAAAGCCACGCCCTCGTCAATAGGCCGCGTTGCTCGGGTAGTGCTTTGCTAGCATTTCCTAACGGCGCACTGCCGATTGGTCGATCATGTTTGATCATCGAACATCACTGGTTGGTCGTACGCTCCCTATCCAGTGAAACTTATCCAGGACCAACTCGGTGCCTTTACCGTTGACCCTTCAGCATTTACTATCTACCCGCAAGTGCTCCCGTAGCTCAGTTGCATAGAGCGTCCGCCTCCTAAGCGGAAGGTCGCGCGTTGGAATCGCGCCGGGGGCACCATTAAAGTACACACACGGCAGGAGCAGGATGCAGGTGAAGCGGTGATAAGTGATAAGTCATAAGTGATGAGGAAGATCCTCGGAATAAGAAGTAACAGATGCCCCCTGAGAACTTGCAAGATCTGATTGATGATCTCGCCCAAACCCCCGAGACCGTGGCCAGCCTGGTAAAGAATCTTTCAGCACCTGATCTGAGAATCAAAAATTCGCCGGCCGAGTTTTCTGTAATCGAGAACGTCTGTCATCTGCGCGACATTGAGATTGAGGGTTACACGGCTCGGATCATTAGAATACTGAGGGAGAACAACCCACACCTTCCGGACATCGATGGCAGTCGACTTGCTGTCGAACGCGAATACCACAGCCAAGATCTGCCGGAAGCGCTTGAAGCATTCACCAACGCGCGAAAGCAAAACACTCACACACTGAAAAGTTTGGTTACCGAGCAATTCGATCGTGAGGGCACTCTGGAGGGCGTGGGAAGAGTGACTATCCGTGGACTGCTTCTGATGATGTGTGAGCACGACGCTGACCACCTTCGCGATTTATCTTCCATTCGCGAGCGGCTCACAATGCAAGCTAGTTGAGTTTCGATGAAGCCACCGCCGCACAAGAGTTTTATTCTGTCGTCGTTGTTGATGCTTGCCCTGACGCAGCTAGGCGGCGATAGCGGCAGCACCCAACCGCTCATCGTGCCTGGCGAATATGTAGCAGGCGAACTGTTAATAAAGGTCCATGCCGATAACTCAAATGCGAGTGAGAAGCTGTCACGTGTCGGACTGGAGACGATCGGCAGTTTTGCGGCCGCAGGCTGGCACCACGTTCGACTGCCGCCGGGGATGAGCGTGGAAGAGGGTGTCGCACGCTACCGAAGCTTGTCTGGCATTGACGGCGTGCAACCTAATTTCATCTATCGGACCGAGGCAACTGCGAATGATCCGAGGTTAAACGAACTTTATGGACTGAATAAGATTCAGGCGCCGGTTGCCTGGGACACCACCACCGGCAGCGCAAATGTTGTCGTCGCTGTTATTGATTTGGGCGTTGACTACAATCATGAAGATCTAAGCGCGAACATCTGGCGCAATCCGGGGGAAACGGGACTAGATTCGGGCGGACAAGACAAGGCTGTCAACACCATTGACGACGATGGGAATGGCTATGTTGATGACGTCTTCGGAGTTGATACTATCAATCACGATTCAAATCCGATGGACGACTCCGGCCATGGAACTCACGTGTCAGGGACGATCGGTGGCATTGGCAACAATGGCACGGGCATAGTTGGAGTTAATTGGAACGTGCGGATCATGGCAATCAAGTCCCACGGAGCGGATGGGAACGGAACCTCAGCCAGCGTGGTTGAGGCTTTTCAATATGCAGCGATGATGAGGCGCCGCGGAATCAACCTTCGCGTTACAAACAGTAGTTGGGGTGGAGCGCCTGAGGCGGCGGAATACGATCAGGCTTTGAAAGATGCAATCGACGCCGCCGGAAATACCGGTATTCTGAATGTATGCGCGGCAGGTAATAATTTTGACCGGGACAATGATGCGCTTCCGTTTTATCCGGCCAGCTACGACTCGCCGAGCATCATCTCTGTTGCCGCCTCCGATCAGAGTGACAATCGCGCGTCGTTCTCAAGCCGGGGAGCAACGTCCGTCGATTTAGCCGCGCCGGGTGTTTTGATTCTCAGTACCCTTCGTGGCTCAACATACGGAATCTTTAGTGGCACTTCAATGGCCACTCCTCACGTCGCGGGCGCAGCTGCTCTGCTCTGGGCCCACGCCCCCCATCTGACCGTGAGTCAGGTTAAAGCGACGCTGATGAATAACGTTGATGTATTGCCGCAATGGTCGGGGCTAACCGTTACCGGAGGGCGTCTTAATCTGGCGCGTGCCGTGCAGAACACTCCGGCGGCGCATCCTATCGATGGCCCGGATTTCTTCGTACGCCGGCATTACCTGGATTTTCTCTCGCGTGAACCTGATCCCGCGGGCCTGGCTTTCTGGACCAACCAAATTACCCGGTGTGGTCTTGATGCCGGTTGCATCGAGCTGAAGCGCATTAATGTCTCGGCCGCCTTCTTTCTCTCGATTGAGTTTCAGCACACGGGCTACCTGGTTTACAAGGCCAACCAGGCAGCGTTCAATTCGGGCGAACAGTTGAGGCTGCAAAGGTTCCTTCCGGATACGCAGGAAATTGGACGCGGAGTAATCTTCGGCCAGCCGGGGGCTGACCAACTGTTGGAGAGCAACAAACAGAGTTTCTTCTTCCATTTCGTACAACGGGCAGCGTTCCTGGGACCTGCGGCATACCCGACAACCTTAACTGCGGAGCAGTTCGTAGACAAGCTGAACGGAAATACCCTTGATCCCCTGAATCCGGGATCTGGTCCGGCGCTAACACCAAGTGAGCGCGATGCTCTCGTCGCTCAGTTGGCGACTGGGCCGGCCTCACCGACACTCCGGGCGCAGGTGTTGCGTACAATCTCAGAGAATGGACTCTTCAGTCAGCGGCAATTCAATAAGGCTTTTGTACTGATGCAGTATTTCGGCTATTTGCGGCGCAACCCGGACGATGCACCTGACCTGACCTTCACTGGCTACAATTTTTGGCTGGCTAAACTCAATCAGTTTAACGGGAACTTCATCAACGCGGAGATGGTCAAAGCCTTCCTTTCGGCGAGCGAGTATCGTCAACGTTTCGGTCAGCCTTAACCCTCACGCGTCACAAGAGCCGAACAATCGTGGCGCCCAGGCCCCCTGCGTCGGGTGGGGCATCGATCCAGGTGTCTACAAATGATGTCTTGGCCAGAACAGTCCGAACGATCTCGCGTTGCACACCGATTCCTTTTCCATGAATGATACGGACGCTTCGAAAACCCGCCTGATGAACCTGCTCGAGATACTCTTCGACCACGCGTTTCACGTCTTTGGGTTGAATGGTGTGTAGATCGATTACATCCGTGATTTCGATCGTGAATGGTTCCGGGAAGGGATTAAAGGGATCGACGTTGTCATCCGACGCCCGCTCGCGATCTGTATTGTTTGGATCGGAATCCTTTGGTCCGGCAAAGAATCTCTTGATGTGATCGAAGATGCTCATCCTAATTTTCGTTTCTTGACACTTTCGCCGGGGCGCTTGTACACTCGCGGTCTTTCAAATCCTAACATTCTCCATCGAAGGATCCTGCAGGGACAACTGAAGTTTGGATCATCTCTGCGTGCCTCTTGAAAGGACTAAACTTATGGGCACTCGTAACAAGATTACCGTGGTCGGTGCGGGCAACGTCGGCGCGACTGCGGCTCACTGGCTGGCTGCAAAAGAACTGGGCGATGTAGCGCTCGTTGACATTGTTGAAGGTGTGCCTCAAGGGAAGGCGTTGGACCTGGCCCAGGCCGCGCCCATCGAGGGCTTTGATGTTCGGCTCGCAGGTCTCAATGGTTATGACGGTACCGAAAACTCCGACGTGGTCATCATCACCGCCGGACTGCCGCGCAAGCCGGGTATGAGCCGAGACGACCTTTTGAAAACCAATGCTGATATCGTAACCAAAGTGGTGGACGAGGTTGTTAAGCGGTCGCCTGAGTCAATTCTAATTGTCGTTTCAAATCCGCTCGATGCGATGTGCCAGGTGGCCCTGCGACGCTCGGGTTTTCCCAAGCATCGGGTCATCGGCATGGCCGGCGTACTGGATTCCGCACGCATGCGTTGCTTCCTTGCCGAGGCGTTAAATGTTTCGGTTGAGAACGTGACCGCATTTGTGCTCGGAGGTCATGGCGACACCATGGTTCCCTTGCCACGCTTTTCTACCTGCGCGGGAATTCCCATCACCGAGTTGCTGCCTAAGGACAAGATCGACGCGATTGTAAAGCGAACCGCTAACGGCGGAGCTGAGATAGTGAGTCTGTTGAAAACTGGTTCGGCTTACTATGCGCCTTCGTCGGCGGCCGTTGAGATGACAGAGTCGATTCTAAAGGATAAGAAGAAAATTCTCCCTTGCGCCGCTTACCTTGAAGGTGAGTATGGCATCAACGGTCTCTACGTGGGTGTTCCGTGCAAACTCGGCGCGAAGGGTCTGGAACAGATAATAGAAATCAACTTGCTGGCCGAGGAACGAATCGCGTTACAAAAGAGCGCCGCAGCAGTGCAGGAACTGGTGAACGTCCTCGGAATTTGAGATCCACACGCGTGCTGAAGGCGACGTTGAAAAAAGGAGGCACCGTCTTATTTTAATTTGACAAGTGGGTGGCGCCGCATATATACCTCGGCTGCTCTTACCGACTTCAGAGTTTCTCCCATCGCAGGAAAGGAACCTCCCCATGAAAAACGGAACAAATCTCGAAGAAATCAAGGAAGATCTCGACGACGTATTTGAGGCCTTTTATACAGGACTCCTGAAAGTGGCCGTAGAGGTGAGACAAGGCGCAAGTCCGACGGACATAGCCAACGAAATCGATAACCTGGCTTTCGATTTCTGCAAGCATTGGCCCACCTGTCGTATAGCGCACAACTTGGACTATCCAGCGCGAGGAAAGTCATAGAAGAAAGGGCCAGGAAGGTCACAGAAGAAGACCGGCTTGACCGAGCATTCCGCTTGAGTAAGATCGATTTGCCTTACTCCTGGAAATCGGTTATCAGCACCACGTCACTGGTTTCCATGCCACGCTCGCAGACTAGTTCTTTTCCGTCGCGCGACCAATCGTAAGAAAATATCTGATCGTTCTTAAAGTCAGTCAGTTGTTTTGACTGGCCTCCATCGATTGGCTGGCTCCAGACGTTGGCAATCCCGTCGCGTACGTCAACGTATGTCACCGCGAGACCGTCTGGACTCCAGCGGATTCGCTGCCAAAAGTGAACGGGTATGTTCAGTGTTTTTATTAGGCGCCCACTCTCCATTGCGACAAGGGCGATGGTCGGAGCCTTCTCGTTCAAATGACGACACGCTATCGTTTTCCCGTCGGGCGACACTGCCGGAAAACTCGAGTAAAAAGTCGTTAGCTGAGTTGGCACGCCACCATCGATGCTCACTTTCCAAAGCATCGGCACGCCATTACTAAGACTCTCGTAAACAACCCACTTGCTGTCGGGCGAGAAGCATGGCTTCAAGTCCGTGCCGCCCGTCGTTAGCTGTTTGGGATTACTTCCATCCGCGTCCATTCGCCAAATGTTAAAAGGGCCGGTACGGTTTGAGGCAAAAACAACGTAGCGGCCGTCAGGCGATGCCACTGCATAAAAGTTGACCCCCACATTTGCGGTGAGTTGAGTCTTGCGATTTCCGTCCGCCTCCATGAGCCAAACATTCAAGTCTCCGCCGGTTACAGAGGCATACAGGATTTTCCCTTCAGGTGTCCATGAAACGCCGTTGGTGTGACCGACCCCGGAAGTAATCTGTGTAGCCCGACCCATTTCGCCATTGGGCATTACCCAGATATTAGTAAGACGATCAACCTGCAACGTTACCAGGGTGCGAGCATCGTCGGTCTGGGCCAGACTGTTATAGTCAATCAGGTCGTTGGTAATCCTTGCTGTTCTCCCTTCAGGATACGAGACCTGCCAAATCTGAAACGGACTGACTGGCTGATCCGAGCCAGCCAATATCAACGCTCGGCCATCGCGTTGCCATGCCACGTGTATGATCTGATACCAATTCTGGGAACCGACTGGTTTTTCTATCCCATCTTGAGCGTCCACTTCGATCAGATTCATGTGATACCCACCTGAAAAACTACCGGCAGCACAGGCGATTGCCTTGCCGTTAGGGGACCAGGCGGTTGAACCGTAGAGAGAAAAGAACCCACCTTGCTTTCGAGTCGAGATTATCCGCTCTTCGCCGCCGTCGCTCGCGGCGACAATGAGTTGGTATTCCCCCTGCGTCTTCTGCAACCGTACAAAAGCCAGGCGGGTGCCGTCTGGGGAAACTGAAGGGTGACTATCGATATTTGCAATTAGTCGTTGCGAGTCCCCGCCCAGGGCCGGCATCTTAAAGAGCGTGCCGACATCATTCTTCTCCTGCACGTAATAAAGATAGTTGCTGTCAGGTGAAAACGTTAGCCCGTCAAAAGTGCCATCCCCGGGTGCGACGATTTGTGTGTTGCTGGTAGTGGGCACATGTCTGCGCCAGAGACTCTGTTGTCCGTTTTCTTCAACGACATAAATTACATATTTACCGTCAGGAGATATGGTGGCATCTCTGGACTTTCCAGTATTGGTAAGCTTGGTTACCTTCATTCTTTGAAATGGCGCTAGCGGGGCGATGTCATTACGCTTCATGAGCATCCAAAGGGCGAGAGCCACGAAAGCCACAGCTACTAGGAAAACAGCAATCGAGAGCCGCGGTCGACGAAGAGAGTCGGAGATGCTTTTGAAGGCGCTTGAGTGTGACGGCTTCGAAGTAACCAGCCTCTGAGTGCGATGACCATCTTCGTTGTCCAGAGCATTCCTGGTGGCCCGGAGATCGGCAACCATTTCTGCCGCCGTCTGGTAGCGCGAGTTTGGTTTCTTCGCGAGAGCTTTGAGAGTAATCCGATCGAGTTCTGGGTTCACGCGCTTATTGATTGAAGATGGAGGCGCGGGATTGAAGTGAAGAATCTGCGCACCAATCTCAATCACGCTTTTTCCGGAAAATGCGGGCTGGCCCGCCAGGCATTCGTAGAGCATCGCCCCGAGGGCAAATAGATCGCTGCGAGCGTCGACATCCGCACCCATTGCCTGTTCCGGTGAAAGATACAAGGGCGTTCCTACGACTACGTTGCTGCTCGTGCGCGCCAGCAATGTGTTGGCGTCTGGACCGGAAGCTGGCGCATGCTCTTCGTGCAGTTGCTTTACCAATCCAAAGTCGAGCACCTTGACCTCGCCCCCTTTATCAACGAGGACGTTTGAGGGCTTGATGTCGCGATGAATGATTCCCCGCGCGTGGGCGGCGCTCAGGGCTTCTGCTACCGCTTCAACAATTTCCACCGACTGTGAGATTGTCAGCGCGCTGGAATGCAGAAGGTCACTCAGCGTTTCTCCCTTGATGTATTCCATCACGATAAACGGCTGACCTTCTGGTGTTTCTCCGTAGTCGTGGACGACTGCTATATGCGGATGAGAGAGGGTGGAGACGGCGCGTGCTTCGCGTAAAAAGCGCGCGCGAAAGTGATGATCCTGTGTGTCAGACAAGAACTTAATAGCCACCTGTCTGCCCAGATGAGTATCCTCAGCCAGATAGACGATGCCCATCGCGCCCTCACCAAGCTTTTTCAGGATCCGATAATGTGAAACCGTCTGCCCGATCATGCGTTCTTGCTCATTTATGTTAGCAATAAAGGCCGGATTGCAAGCGAGGTGGTAATTACTCCGGTCGGAATGGCTCAAGGACCCCAATCCTCGTGTGGGCTGTCATGCTATGCCAAGCACGGTGGGGTTGTAAACACCAAATGTTGCTTAGGTTTAGATTAAAGTGTTGACTCAGTTTAGGGTCGCAAACTAATATGGTCTGGCGGTCCTAATGAGACCGCATCCTCTCGTTTGGCGCATACCACGAATTGGCGCCCCTGGCCGTAGAGCCTCGTCTGAGCCCAACGTTCCCACGCAATGAGTTAGTCGCTACCCACGATAGAACTTTAGCCCCCTGGGTTCGTCCCTCCAACGGTCACCGCGATCACTGCTGCTATCACTGAGGAGAGAAATGATGAGCGCTGAAGTTGAAAAATGGCGTGTCAGTACCGTTGAAGGAGTCTTCGAAACTGATCTTGAAACACTCAAACAGTGGATTCACGAAGGGTGCGTTCTGCCCACCGACAAGGTGAGCAAGGGTAAGCTCAATTGGATCGACGCTGGTCGAGCCCCGATGCTTCGGGCGACATTCAATGGGGAAGTTCCTGCTCTGCCAGCCACAGTGATTGAAGCGAGTCCACCCGACGCGACGCTACCGCAATTACCCGATCTGAACTCCCATAACGAGCCCGATCAATTCCTCGAGCCCGATCAATTTGCCGCGGCCACGGTCAATCGCGCGCCGGCGACGGCTTCACACTTATGCTATCAACACCCTGACCGCCCTACGAAGCATATTTGCCGCGCCTGCGCGACCTCACTTTGCGAGGAGTGTCCGAAATTCGTCGGTACCAGCAAGATTGCCATTTGTCCCCTTTGTGGTGAACTCTGCAGTCTCTATGAAAAGCAGCGGAGCAAGGCTCTACATCAGGAATTTCAGAGCTCTGGATTTGGCTTTGAAGACTTCGCGCGCGCTCTTCGCTATCCCCTGCAGCACAAAGTCGCCTTGCTATTTGGCGCGGGTCTCTACGGCTTCCTCCTACTCGCAGGATTCCGCGGACGCATCGTTGCGTCAGTCATTATGTTTGGCTGTATTTCGCATGTGATCAGCCAGGTTGCCTGGGGCCGCCTGCATCGCAGCTTCATGCCCGACTTCGGCTCGTTCTCGGTTGTGGACGATGTGGTAATGCCCCTGGTTCTCGGCATCGGCATCACGATTGTCACCTGGGGCCCAGCTATCGTGTTGTTCTGCGTCCTGATTTTCGGGCTTGTCAGTGGCGCGTCGAGCCCTCCGGTCGAGGGCCTGCAAGCGCAGGGCACACAAAGTTCCGACCAGCTGGATGAAGAATCCCTCTCCATCCTTATGGATCCCAATGCGGATCCGCACAAACAAGCAGAGGCCGCCAAGAAGCTGGACCAACTGCGTCCCGGTTACCAGGTTAGTAAGGATGCCGAAAAGTCACAGAAGGAGTTAAACGATCCGACTGCGGATCTCCGATTGTTGATGAGTCATTTTCAAGCCCCGATCCTGATCGTGCTACTTCTCCTGCTGAGCATTGCCTGGGGCATCTTCTATTACCCGATGGCTCTGGCCGTCGCCGGATACACCGAGAGTTTTGGCTCAGTAATTAATCCGCTGGTGGGACTCGATACGATTCGCCGGATGGGCGGGACTTACTTCAAGGCCTTCGGCATGGTCTTGCTGATTCAGATTGTGGGATTCGTTGTGGCCCTTATCGTTGCGGTAATAACCGCGCCTTTTGCGCTGCCGTTTGTCGGCAATCTCCCGGCGACGTTCATTGACGGCTCGGTAACCTTTTACTTCAATCTCGTCGTGGCGTGCATTCTTGGCCTGTCGCTATTCAAGTGCGCGGATCGCCTGGGAATAAGCACCGATTAGGTAGGAGTAATGATTGCCCACCCATTCTTCGGTTGGGGAGAGCGACCTTCCGCGGCGCACCGATACCAACATCATTTTCCATTTTCCATTTCTCATTTTTCATTGTTCGTTGGTAGGGCACGTCTAATGTTTTCCGATTCAGTTTCCTCGATATCAGCAGCCTGGTTTGTGGAGCTAACGACAATTCAAAACTAAGTTCAAACTGGGTGCGACCCCGCCCAGCAAAAAAAGGCCCACTCCCGTTTATCGGGAGTGGGCTTTGCGCAGTTGTTGTGAAACATGACTGCGCATTAATTCAGCGCCGCTGAGATCGTCGCTGAGTGTGATTAACCTCCGCTAATGCTTTGACGGACCGGCCGGACTGCACGAGATGCTGACCCGCTTAGTACTGCTGAAAGTGCCACCTGTGTAAGTGCCACCGAGAGCAAGTGTTGAGCCACCACTCGAAGCAAAGGTCACCGTCGTGTTCACCGAGCTTCCAGGGCCGATATTGC